>NZ_LIPQ01000348.1 GCF_001418135.1 Streptomyces aureus | reverse complement strand
GTGCGGTCCCGCTCCGGGGACGGGGCGGGCTCGTCCGCGAGGGCGGGAGCCGGGGGCAGTTCGAAGGAACCGCAGAGGCAGGCGTCACAGCATCCCGAGAACCGTGGTTCCCCGTGCCGGAAGCGCGGATGGCCGCACCGGCATTCCTGTGTCGCCCACGCCGCCATCCCCGGACCTCCGGTCCCCCATGGTCTCCGCCCTCTCCAGGGTAGCGACCGCGCCCCCCGGACCACCCCCTGGCGTCAGCTCGGTCGTATCCTGAACTCATAGGTGTCCGGCAGGAGTTCGTCGGTGATCCGCGCCCAGAGCTCGCCCAGGACCTCGGCGCCCTCGCTCAGGTCCGCGACCTCGAAGCCCGCGTCGAAGACGGCCCGCGCCTCGTCCGGCCGGCCCTCGGCGAGCAGCAGCCGGATTTCGAGCACCCGGAAGGCCCCGCGCCGCCGGGCGGCATCCGGCAGCCGGTGCCAGAGGGCCCGGGCCCGGTCGGGCCGGTCGACGGCGAGGAGGGCGTCGAGCGCCTCGCGGCCGAGGGCGGCGGCGACCAGGGCCCGCGCCTCTTCGCGACCGGCGCCGGACTCCGTAACCCCGTGGCGACCGGCGCCGGACCCCGCAGCCCCGTGGCCGGTGGAGGACTCCGCGCCGCCTTCCGTCGCCTCGTGGTCGGTGAAGGCGTCCGTGAAGTGCTCGGCGGCCCGTTCCGGGTGGCCGTCCTCCCGGTCGGCGACGGCCAGGCAGTACAGCAGGGGCCAGCGCGTGGTCGCCTCCTTGAGTCCCCGCTCCCAGCTCCGTACCGCCTGGGCCCGGTCACCGGCGTGCCACTGGGCGATGCCGAGCTGGTACTCGGTGGTGGGGTCGGCGGGGGCGGTCTCCAGCATGTCCCGCCAGGGGGACGCGACCAGCGGTGCGATCAGGGGTGCCGCGCTCTTCGCCGGAGGGGGCAGGGCGCCGGTGCGGAGCAGTTCCCGCCAGGGCTCCTGTTCGGGTCCGAGCGTCGACTCCGGGAACGGCGTACCGGGCAACTCGTATCCCCCACGCAGGACTTCGAGCGCTCCCCAGCCGGATCCGGCCGCGAGGACCTCCTCCGGCGCGAGGTCGGCCGCCCCCTCCCGCCAGGCCGTGTACGCGGCGTCGACGGCGGCGCGGGGCAGTGCGCCGGACAGGCTGCCCTCGACGTCGGCGCGCGCGGCGGTCCAGTCGTCGCCGAGCGCCGTCGCGGGGTCGGCGGCGAGCGGACCGTACGCCTCGAGCCAGCTGAACTCCTCGCCGCCCGCGAGCTCCAGGTGTTCCAGCTGGGTGCGGGCGAGCCCGGCCTGGATCTCGGCGTAGCCGGGGGTGCCGGGTTCCGTCAGCCATTCCTGCCAGCGCCGGCCGCCGCGCCCGGTGCCCCATACGAAGAGCTTGCGGCCGCGCAGCGGGTCGGTGGACGTCTGGACGAGTCCGGTGCCGTCCGCGTCGAGGGCGGCGATCCAGCGGCGCTGCCCGTCGGGCAGGTCGTAGAACCAGTCGGCGGCGTGCGTGCTGTTCAGCGGGTACGTGCGGTCGGTGCCGTCCTCGGTGACCGGTACGGGGACCCGGCTCAGGCCGCGTTCGTCACCGTGGTGCCAGGCGGCGTCGGCGGGCGCGAGGACGCGGCGGTCCTCGGGGACCGCGATGTTGGACCACCAGTAGACGGGGGCGGTGCGCTCGTGGGGGTTGCGTATCCGGACCCCGACGTACAGGAAGTCGGAGCCCTCCGGGAGCCAGAGGTCGACCTGGAAGGGCAGGTCGCGCAGTCGCTCCCACTCCCAGAGCCGGAGCATCGGCCCGCCGTCGGGCGCGCGGACGACCGCGGCGTGGAGGGGCGAGCAGGAGAGGGTGGTGTGGCCGGTGGCCCCGATGTTCCATTCGACGCCGCCGGAGAACCAGGCGCCGTTGAGGGCGAACGCGGCCGGCTGGAACACCGGGTTGCGGTAGAGGAGTTCGCGTCCGGTGGGCTTGTGGTGGAGGGAGTGGACGCGGCCGCCGAGACCGGGCAGCACGGTCACCCGGAGCCGGTCGTTCTCGATCACGATCGTGTCGAGGTCCGCGGGTGTGCGCTCGCGGCCGTAGCCGTCGCGCACGGGAGCGGGGAGCAGACTGCGCAGCGGGTCCCGGCCGATGCCCCTGGCCATGTCGCGCGGGAGTTCCGCGAGGGTCCGCGGGTCGACCGCGTGCGCCCCGGCGCCGGCGGGGGCCCGTAGTGCGGGAAGAGGGTTGTCCGGGCCCAAGGGGGCGGCGGGCAGCGTCAGTACGGCACGTCGTACGGTCGTCATCGCCCCATGGAACACGCCCGGAGGCCTTACTGACCAGGGGTTCTCGCCGTCGTGCCGCAGGCGATGCCGAGGTGCGGGGGGCGACCGGAAATTCCCGGCGGACCGGACGGCCGCCGCCGTAGTGTGGCGGGTCGGCACGCCGTCGGGCGGGGCCGGAGCACCAGGGCACAGGGAGTACGAGGAATGGGCACGCAGCACACCTACCGGGTCATCGTGCGGGGCACGTTCGACGGTCTGTCGGAGGAGAGCCGGGCCCGGCTGCTCGCCGAGGTGGACGCGCACGGGCTGACCGCGATGCAGTTCACGGAGGAGGGCTCGCTGGCCTACGACCGGACGCTGAAGCACTTCTCGTACCGCCTGGTCGTCGTCTCCGACGCGGAGGACGGCGACGAGATGGCGGGCGCGCTCGCGGAGGAGCGGGTGGAGACCGCGCTCGGGGAGCTCGGCCACGGGTACAAGGGGCTGCGGTCGAAGGTGACGGACCTCGACACGATGAAGATCAACTACAAGCGCTGAACCGAGTCGGAGGGGCGCGGCGGACGGGCCGGGCGCCGGATCGTCCCCGGGCCGTGCCGTTCGGCCGTGGGCGCGCTCGGCGGTGCCCCCTGGCCGCGGCCGTCGGCCGTGGGGGCGCTCGGCGGTGCCGGGCCCTCAGCGTCGCGCCATGCGCACCCGGGGCGGGCAGCTCTCCCCCTTCCGTACGACTCCGATCATGACGGTGGTGCGACGGTCGAGGCCCGTCCCCGCCGCCGGGTACTGCGTGACGACCCGCCATCGCGGCGGCCAGATCACCCGCCGGTCCCGCCCGCTCACGTCGTGGACGTCGAGCCGGGTGCGGCGGTCCAGCCGGGTGAAGACCCGCCACAGGCCGCGGCCGAGGAAGTCGGGCACCGGGCGGGTCCCGGTGCCGTCGTCGGCCACGGCGGCCTCCTCCGTCGAGGTGACGGCGACGGCCGCGAGCGCGAGGACGGCGCCCGCCCCCACGACGGCCCGCCGCTTCACTTCTGCCTCCGGGCCGCGACGCAGCACCCGCAGGCGGCGCCGATCAGCGCGGTCGCCAGCAGGGCCGGACGGAGCGGCATGGACACCTCGGGGACCAGGGGCCGGACCGTGGCCTCCCGGATGTTCTGGAGGTTGAGGACCACCGTGACGACGGCGAGCGCGGCCGTCCCGATCCGGCCCGGGGTGAGGGCGCCGGTGAACCGGGACCCGCCCCCGCCCGATGTCCGTGACGTCTCCTGCGGACTCATGCCCGGCCCTCTCCTCCGTCGTGCCGTCGGTCGTACCCGGCCGCAGCCGTGGGACCAGAATGAGGTGAGCGGAGCCTCACCGTGACGGCGAGGAGAGCCGTACGGGTGACTTGTCAGACAACGTGGGCCGACTACCGTGGTCCCGGACACCGTCGGAACCGGGGGCACGGGACCCACCAGAACCACCGGCACCCCTGGGACCACGGTGCCCACGGGACCCACCGGAATCGAGACGAGGAGCGGCCGTGGCGGTCAGCGGACAGCGGCGGCGACCGGTCGTGGCGCTCTACGAGCGGATCGCGGACGCCGTCCACGACGGCACCTACCCGCCGGGCTCGACGCTCCCCTCGGAGCCGAAGCTCGCCGCCGAACTGGGCGTGAGCCGGCCCGCCCTGCGCGAGGCGCTGCTGCTGCTCCAGGAGGACGGTCTGCTGACTGTACGCCGCGGAGTGGGCCGGACGGTCAACGACCGGCCGCCCCGGCGCGGGTTCGAGCACGTCCAGCCGCTGGAGGAGCTGATCGGCGCGGGCACGCCGCTGCGGGTGCGGGCGCTGCTGCGGACGGTCGAGGAACCGACCGACTTCACCACCCAGCACCTGCTCGCCCCGGCCCGCGCGGAGCTGCGGTTCTGGGAATCCGTGCTGGCCGGGGAGGGTACGGCGGCGGCGCTGAGCCACGAGTGGGCGGCGGCCGACGAGCTGCTCGACCGGGTGCACCCGGAGTTCGCCCGGGCGCTGCGGGCGACGGAGGAGCGCACCGCGCGCGGGGCCGCCGTCTCCATGCTCTCGGTCCTGCTCGGGGCCTCGCGGGAGACCGCGCTCACCGCGCACAGCGGCATCACGGCGACGCTGCTCGGGCGGCGACGGGGGGACCAGCTGGGGCGGCCCGCGGACACCCCGGCCGTGCTGGTCACCCAGGTCGTACGGGTGGGCGAGACCCCGGTCCTGGCCGCCAAGCACATGCTCCCGACGGGCGCCCCGGCGCTGCCCGTCCTGCAGTCGCACTAGGCCCTGTCCGGCCCCGGTCCGTCGGCG
>NZ_LIPQ01000347.1:291-9491 GCF_001418135.1 Streptomyces aureus | reverse complement strand
GACACGGCGCGAGGACTTACGGGGAGTGCCACGGGGAGGACTGACCTCCGTCTCCTCCCGCTAGTCCTCGCGCCGTGTCAGCCGGTTGGAGTAATGTCACCGGTTGTCACAACGCTGTCCGACTGGCCCCCTCATGCCCAGGTCAGTCCTGTGTGCGAGGAAGACGATTGCCCTACGAGTCCGGTCCTGACTGGCAGTTCGACGTGCCCACGAGCGGGAGCAAGCGTCTTCCGCCTTCAGCCCGATATGTGGAGTCACTGACCCACCAGGGCTACGGCTTCGAAGCAGCCATCGCGGACCTCATCGACAACTCGATCGACGCCGGCGCCCAGAACGTCGTGGTGAGCTTCCTGCGCGATGACGACAGGCTCGTGAGCCTGCTGATCGTTGACGACGGACACGGCATGAACGACGAGGCGCTCGACGTTGCCATGACTGTCGGCGGACAGCAGGAGTACTCCGCCGATGCACTGGGCCACTTCGGAGCCGGGCTCAAGGCAGCTTCGTTGTCGCATGCAGATGCGCTGACCGTCATCAGCCGCACCAAGCGGAGCCCGTCGACAGGCCGACGGTGGCTCACCTCCCAGGCACAGCATGACTTCACGTGTGACATCGTCGAGGCCAGGTACTGCCAGGACCTCATCGATCGCTATGACGGGGTCATCGGCTGGCACGGAACCATCGTCCGGTGGGACGGGGTCCGCGCCTTCGGAACCATCACCGCCGGGCAGACAGATCGGTTCCTCAACGAAACGATCGAGCGCCTGGAGACACACCTCGGCCTGTACCTCCACCGCTTCCTCGACCGGGACGACTTTCATATCGACATCGTCGTCGAGGACGTGCGGACCCGCGAAGAACTTGACCACCGGGGCGTCGAGGGGATCAACCCCTTCGGGTACCGCATCCCGGGCCGAGCGGGTTTTCCGCGTACGTACAAGGCCCCGATCGAAGGCCTTGGCGAACTGGAGATGGAGGCCCACATCTGGCCGCCTAAGTCTCCCCTCGTGGCCTTTCGCGGGATCGGGCCGCTCGCCGAGCGTCAAGGGTTCTACGTCTACCGGAATGACCGGCTGGTACAGGCCGGCGGCTGGAACGGAACCCGCAGCGGCGAGGCGCACCACAACCTCGCCCGGATTGCCATCAACCTGCCGCCGCAGCAGAACCAGGTTTTCTCCCTGACGGTGAAGAAGGACGGAGTCAACGTCACCCCTGCCTTTGCCCGTGGCCTGGAACAGGCCACGGACAGCGAGGGGGACACATTCGTGCAGTACCTGGGCGAAGCCGAGAAGGTCTACCGAGACGCTGCCCGCCGGTCGACCGAGGTCCAGCGCAAGGAGGTCATTCCGCCTGGCAAGGGGGTCGACCCGAAGCTGAAGCGGACGCTCCGAGACGAGCTCCCCACACTTGAAGGTGAGGATCCGATCACCTTCCGCTGGGAAACAATGCCGACCGATGTCTTCTTTGACATCGACCGCGAAGATCATGTCGTACGCCTCAACAAGGAATACCGGCAGGCGTTCAATCCCGGCCGCCGGGCCGGGTCGAACGACGCACCCGTCCTCAAAGGCATGCTGTATCTGATTCTGGAGAAAAACTTCCGCATGGGGCGCTCAAGCGCACAGCGAGATGACGAGATGGCTCTCTGGAACAGCGTTCTGCTCTCTGCTGCCCGCTGCGAGATGACCCGCGGAGACGAATCCCAGTGAACGACCACCTGCTGAATCTGCACATCGACGTCCTGGGGGCGATGAGCCGTGGCCCCAAGAGCTTCGCCAAGATCGCCTTCGCCGTGTCCGACGCGGAAGAGCCCGCAGACGAAGACCTGCAGGGGTTCCGTGAGATCCTCCTGGACAGACAGTCCGATCTGGCAGCTCTCTGGAACCAGAAGCTGACGTCCTGGGACATGGCCGAGACCGCTTCCTGGTCCAGCGCCCCGGCACGCAGCGAACAGCGACGAGCGGACACCTACGCACAGCTCGGCTTCGATGACGACGTGCGTAAGGCTCTCGACGCTGCAGTGCCTCTCGTCACGGGCCCTCAGCCCGTCGTCATCAGCGGGGACTTCCAGCGCTGGTACTCCAAGGAGAAGGCGGCGGCACACGCCTTCTATTGGTCGGCCTATGAGCGAGTGCTCCGCAAGAAGGGCTGGAGCGAGACTGCCATCGCGAGTCTCGACCAGGCCTCTCACAGCGTCGTGGAGCGCCTCTCTGACCCCACCCGCACCGAGGCGTACAGCGCCAGGGGCTTGGTGGTCGGCTACGTTCAGTCGGGAAAGACAGCGAACTTCACGGGTGTTATAGCCAAGGCCATCGATGCCGGATACCGGCTCGTCATTGTGCTGGGCGGAACGCTGAACCTGCTGCGTGGCCAGACTCAGCGCCGCCTGGACATGGAGCTGATCGGCAGGGAGAACATCCTGCGCGGGATCAGCCCGGACGACATCGACGCCTTGATCGGCATCGACTACCAGGACGACGAGGACTGGCCCCACAAGTTCGTCTCCCACGACGGTCGGCCGTCAGACCAGGGCGCTTTCAACATCGAGCGGCTCACAACACGCGACGAGGACTACCAGGGGCTCGGCCAGGGGATCAGCACCCTGGACATCACCAAGCTCGACCAGGCCCTGCCTTTGCACGACCCCATGAATCTGCACCCGGCGGCAGCCCGCGTCATGGTCGTCAAGAAGAACAAGGCCGTTCTCAGCAAGCTGGTCACGGATCTCAAGCGGGTGGGCGGCATCCTGCACGAGCTCCCTGTTCTGATCATTGACGACGAATCAGACCAAGCATCCGTGAACACCATCGATCCGGCTAAGCAGACAGAAGGCAAGGAAAGCCGCACCGCCATCAACGGGCTGATCTCTCAACTGCTCCAGCTACTCCCCCGAGCACAGTACGTCGGCTATACGGCGACCCCGTTCGCCAACGTCTTCGTCGACCCGGACGACACGCAGGACATTTTCCCCAGGGACTTCCTGATCTCACTACCCCGCCCGGTGGGCTACATGGGTGTCCAGGACTTCCACGACCTGGACGGGGCAGCCCCCGCTGCCGATCGCACAGTCGCCAACTCCCAAGAGGAGGCGCATGTCCGGGGAGTCTTCGACGGTCCGGACGATCGACTGCTCGAAGCCTTGGACGCGTTCATTCTCTCCGGTGCCATCAAGCTCTATCGCGTCAGCCAGGGCGTCCCCGAAACCAAGTACCGTCACCACACCATGCTTGTTCACGACTCGGTACGCATGGCAGACCACTCGGCTCTCGCCTCTCGGCTGAACTCGATGTGGAGCAAGCACTACAGCAGCAGCTCGGCTCACGAGCGGCTGGCGAAACTGTTCGCCGAGGATTTCATGCCCGTCTCCGGCGCGCACGCCCAAGGCGCGCCAGTTCCCGGGACTTACGACGTGCTCAGGCCCTACGTCAGCAGAGCACGTCAGCTGATGAGCGCGGGTGGCAGCCCGGTCATCATCGTCAACGGCGACAAAGAGCGCGATTACGAGCAGGCGGCTCTCGACTTCGACCGCACCAAGAACGTCTGGAAGATCCTTGTTGGCGGTACGAAGCTCTCCCGCGGCTTCACCGTCGAAGGTCTGACCGTCACCTACTACCGCCGCAAGACACAGCAGGCCGACACTCTCATGCAGATGGGCAGATGGTTCGGCTTCCGTGACGGCTACCGGGACTTGGTGCGTCTCTACATCGGCCGTGAGGAGCCCTACGGCAAGGGCAAGACCCTCGATCTCTACGAAGCCTTCGAGGCCATCTGCCAGGACGAAGAGGCGTTCCGCGCCCAACTGGCGCAATACGCCACCATGATCGATGGCGAGCCCCAGCTGACGCCCGAGCGCGTGCTGCCTCTCGTCTCCCAGCACTTGGCGTTGATCAAGCCGTCGGCGCGGAACAAGATGTTCAATTCCGAGCTGGTCGAGATCAGGTCACCGGGCAAGGCAATCGAGCCGGCCGCCTACCCGATGAATGCCGAGCAGACTGCACGCAATACGGACCGCTGGCGCCCACTGCTGCCCGTGTTCGATGCTCCAGCAGTCACACTGGCCCTGCCTCCCGACAGCAGCAGCCCGCTCACGCGCACCTTCCAGGCGACGACGACCGTCGTCCCTCACACGTCGCTGATCAGCGTACTGAGCCAGCTGGAGTGGGAGGGGCACAATCACTTCACTCCTCACCTCAACTATCTGGCGCAGCTGGACGGCTCACTCGCCACTGTCGACGAATGGCTCCTCGTCGCTCCGCAGACCACGCCCGCGCGGCGCGTTGAGGCAAGCATCCTGGGACACGGCCCTGCCTCCCTCGTCCGACGTAATCGCCAGCTGGGGAAGGTGTCGTTCGGACGTATTTCCGGTCTCGAGCACCGCCGATGGGCTCAGCGCCTCATCGACGAAGCAGGGCCCGGCGCGCTGCCTCCGACTCCTCATGCTCTAGGGAGTCGCACGGGCGTTGTGCTGCTCTACGCGGCGGTCGAGAAAGCGGAGGACGACGCAGGACTCCGCGCGGCCGCCCCGAACGGGATTGCCGACCCGTCCCGGGTTTTCCTCGCCTTCACTGTTATCCCGCCAGCTACTGCGAACGACGCCTCCCTCCGCCTGCTCCGCTACCAGGCCAAACGGTCGGGAGCACGCGAGTTGCCGTAACTGGACGGCACGGCTTGGCATTCAACCGATCGGACAGGTGCTCTCCCTTGTTTCCCCTGGACCTCACAGCTGCGGCCAACATTCATGCCAATGACCTCCGTCGCGAGGACCCAGGTCTGGCCGCCGTGTACGGGAAGCTCCACCAGCTCGACCCCGCAGGACTGCGCTTCGCCGCGGTCCTGCGGGACACGATCGACCAGTTGCTCAACGGCGAGATCACCGGACGTTACGACTGGAAAACCCTCTTCAAGACAGAGAAGACACACGCAGGGACGCTTGTCGAGATCAATCTGCAGCGTGAATTCAAGTTCGCCGACGGCACCGACATGGACTACCAGATCTCGGGCATCGACGTGGACTGCAAGTACTCCCAGCAGCTCGGCAGCTGGATGATCCCCCCAGAGGCGCTTGGCCATCTCTGCCTGCTCGTGTGGGCGGATGACTACACGAGCCAGTGGAGTGCCGGCCTGCTGCGCATAAGGGCTGAGTGGCTGAACGCGGGAAACAACCGCGACAAGAAGCTCACGATCAAGGCCGAGCACCGGAACAAGATCCTATGGCTGTGGCACCAGCAGCAGCTTCCGGAGAACACTCTCCTTCACATGGACCCTGTCCACCGCGCTGCAGTGTACGAAGCCGGTTCAGGACAGGCCCGCCTCAACGAACTGTTCCGGCGATGCCAGCAGCGACGGATTGGCCGCAACGTCGTTCGCACTGTCGCCCAGCAGAAGGACTACATGAAGCGTGTCAGAGGGAACGGGGGATCCAGGTCCTCACTCAAGGACGAGGGCATCATCATCCTGGGCGACTACCGGTCCCACCAGGAGATCGCCAGCCAGCTCGGCGTTCCGATTCCCCGGGAGGGCGAGTTCGTCAGCGTGCGTGTCACACCAGCGGACGGGATCCACGCGGGGCCCCGCGCCATCATTGACGGGTCATTGTGGACAGTCGCCGCCGCGGGAGACGTCCGCGTCGCCGCGCCTACACTCCCCTCCTCCGCCTCTAAAGCAAAGCAGTAATGGCCCCATGAAGGACTACGACGTCACCGCCAGCGACCATCACGTGAACCGGCCCAGGGCTACGCTGGACAACAAGGAGTGGGTCCTTGCTGACTACACGGATCTCCCTCGGCTCGGCCCGCTTCTCCCTGCACTCAGGTGAAGCGCCATGACCGATGACTGGACACCGCCTGCCGGATCGTGGGCCTCTTCAGCTGCCCGCCGCCGGAACATGCAGGCCATCCGGAGCCGGGATACCAAGCCGGAGCAGCAGGTCCGGCGACTCCTTCACGCCCAAGGGCTGCGGTATCGCGTCGCCGCGAAGCCGCTGTCCGACCTCCGCCGGACCGCTGACATCATTTTCAGACCCGTGAAGGTCGCCGTCTTCATCGATGGTTGTTACTGGCACGGCTGCCCCGAGCATTACGTGGCGCCCAGGACGAACCCTGGCTACTGGTCCGACAAGGTCGCACGGAACATGGCACGTGACAGCGATACCAATCAGCGGCTGGAAGAAGCCGGCTGGACTGTCCTTCGCTTCTGGGAACACGAGTCCCCGGAGGAGTGCGCGATGCACATCGCGGCCGAGGTAGCAAAGCACCGTGCCCTTGCACGAAGCAAGGGCACGGTGGAATCCAGTGAGGCCGACTGATCAGGAGCTCTGAGCGTCCCGCTCGCGGGCGGCCTTCAGGACATCCATGATCGAACGGCCGACCGCCTCGGCAACCGGCGGCGGGAAGGCGTTGCCCACCTGTCGGTACTGAGCCGTCTTGCCGCCGTCGAAGATCCAGTCCTCCGGGAAGCCCTGGATGATCGCCGCCTGCTCAACAGTCAGCATTGGCCCATCGGGACCGAAGAGGTCACGGTCCTCTGACCCCTTCTTCTTGCACAGTTCGATGTCGTTGGCTACACCCAGACCCGAAACACCCAGCTGCCTCCAGGCAGCCTTGGCCCGGCTCGGGCCTAGGTCGGCCCCGCCGTGCTTCTTCGAACCGCCCACGAGGGTGGGGGCGATGCCAGCGCTGTCCTTGGCCTTCAGCTCCTCATGACGCTCAGTGGCGCGGGTTTGCCACCGCGCGAATGCCTCACGCGCCTCCCGATCACGCGGCCCGTCGTAGTACGCCTCGTACCGCGCCTGCATGGTCGCCCCAAGAGCCTCGGCGACGCTCACGGCCTCCTCGTGGGTCGGCGTCGGCCACTCGTACTTCACGTCCTTGAGAACGTCGTTACGAATCGCGACGAGAATCGCCCGCGGCCGGAGCTGCGGAACACCGAACTTACTGGCCTCCAGCAGGCCCCAATGGCAGACGGTGTACGCGCCCTTCGGCAGCGTAACGAGGGAGCCGTCTTCCTCTCGGTACGTGCCTCCCTCCAGACTGGCCTGGATGAAGTCCCGGTAGTCAGAGAACTTCGGGTCCAGGATCCCGCGCACGTTCTCGATCATCACCGCGCGGGGCTTCAGCTCCGCAACGAGATCGAGCATCCGCGGAAAGAGGTCACGCTCGTCGGACTTGCCGAGCTGCTTGCCTGCGTGGGAGAAGGGCGGGCAAGGTACACCGCCAGCCAGGAGATCAAGCTCCTCAGGCTCAAGGAGCCTCCCGGCCCTTTTCACCTGCTCCAACGGCTTGAAGTCATTCACGTCCCCGTGCCGGAGGTCACACTGCTGCTTCTCCCAAGCCCAGTCCGCCCGCGTGTCGATGTTCCGCCGCAGCGTCTCCGCCGCATGCTTGTCGATCTCCACGAGCGCAAGGTGCCTGAAGCCGGCGGCATGCAGCCCAATGGCCTGCCCGCCGGCTCCAGCGCAGATCTCGATAGAAGTGAACTCCGCCTCAGTGCTGGTCATGCACCCTCCTTTGACCACGTGCCTCGCTGGCGCCTCGTCCGCCAGTCATTACAGAGAGTGACAGGCCCCACTGACAGCGCCCCCCAAGTGTGCGCCATCCCGAAGCATCCTCAGTCACTCCACACCAGTAGGGAACACTTGTACGATCAGCAGCACGGGGCAAATCTCGTGGGTGAGGGACGAGCTGCTGCTCGCATGCGCGCTCGTCATGGAGAACGGCTGGCATGAGCTGCGGCAGAACGACGTGCGCGTCCTGGAACTCTCCGACCTGCTCCGATCGCTGCCCCTGCACGGGAACGCCGCCGCCGACTCCCGGTTCCGGTCGCGGAACAGCGTCAGCCGTAAGACCACCGACATAGCTACCGCCCACCCTGATCACGCGGGAGGCGCGACGAAGGGCGGGCGCCCCACGCAAAGCGTCGTCGCGGACTTCCTGGCGGACCCCGAGGGGATGCTGGCTGCCGCCCACGCCCTGCGCGCAGGAATCGCCAGTGGAGAGCTGCACAGCACCCCCGTCCAGCCAGACGAAGTGGACGAGGATGGAGAGTCGACCGCCCGCGAGGGACGCCTGCTGGTTCGGCTGGCCCTCCACCGCGAGCGCGACCGCGGACTCCGCAACCGCAAGATCCAACAGGCCAGGAAGCTGAACGAACCCATTCGCTGCGAGGCGTGCACGTTCGACTTCGGTGCCGTCTACGGACCACTCGGCACCGACTACATCGAAGTGCACCACGTCACACCTCTTCACGTCGTAGGTCCCAGCGAGACCCGACTGGAGGACCTCGCACTTCTGTGCGCGAACTGCCATCGCATGTGCCACAGGAACTACGCGGGGGAAGCGTGGCGCACGCCCGAAGACCTCCGCGAGAAGATGCGCGCAGCCCGTCACGCAGCTTCGCCGGCCTCGTAGAGCTGCTGCGCACGGCAGAGCGCCTCGTCGGGGGCACTTCCCTGGACCGTGAGCCAGACGAGGAGGTCGGCAATCAGCGTGACGGCCGCTTCCTGGTTCACCTTGGAGCGCGAGGCCTGAAGAGGCGCCCTCACCCCGAGAAGCTCCCGGTAGCTACCCACAACCGTGCACGCGTGCTGAGCGCGCACACACAACGCATCAGCGACCACCGACACCTCACACCAGACGGCCTTGCCCGTCTCCGTAAGCAGCGTGCCCCAGTCGGCCGACACCGACGCCACGAGATGCAGCCCGCGGCCGCACTCCTGCTCGCAGTCCCCACGCCATCCCGCTTCGGCACCACCGGGCTCTTGTCGTGCAGCTCAACCCGGAGACGGCTTCCGCGCGGTTCGAGCACGAGGGTCGCCGACACGCCTTCACCCACGTGCTTCATGACGTTCGTCGCGAGCTCCGTAACCACCAGCTCGACCTCATCCGCCGCGCTTGGAACACCCCACTGCCGCAGCGTCGAGCGGACAGCCCTGCGCAGCAGCCTGAATTCACCAGGAACCGCTTCGAACGGTCGTCGATCTGGTCGCGGTGTTCCAAGAAATGCTCCCCCGTGGGCCGGTCACTCAGCCGACGTGGCCGGGCGAGATGCTCGCGGACTACTGGCGGGGCGCCTCCGAACGCTGAGGCGGGGAGTCGGCGGTTCGGCATCCGCCTGGCTTTGGGGGAGTTGGGCCCAGTGGGTGGGCCGGGAGGATGGGCCTCTGGTGGGACCGCCCTCTTTCCGAGAGTCGCTCCTTCCGGCGG
>NZ_LIPQ01000347.1:0-206 GCF_001418135.1 Streptomyces aureus | reverse complement strand
GGGGCGGGGTCCACGCGTACGGCCCGGGCAGCGGCCGGGCGTCGCGTGCGTCTGCCGGTCTGTGGGTGTGGGCTGGGTTCGTGGCCGGGGTGGGTGAGTTGGCGTCGGCCCGGTTCGGGGTGCGCGGTCGTTGAATGGGGCGGCCCGGCTCCGGCTCAGCGGGTTACGGTCGTGCGGGGTGGGGCTTCAGGCCCCGCTGGTCACTC
>NZ_LIPQ01000346.1 GCF_001418135.1 Streptomyces aureus | reverse complement strand
GGCCGGAGCGGGGGCCCGGTCGAGGACCGAGTCGAGGATCTCGCCGACCCTGATCGCGGTGTTGGAGAGCAGCGACGAGGTGATGCCGTGGGTGTGCTCGGTGCCGCCCTGGAGGTAGATCCCGCAGCGCAGTTCGGGATCGGTGGCCAGTCGGTAGTCCCGCTCGACGCGGACCCGGCCCTGGTCGTCGCGGTGGCAGCGGTCGCCGACCGGGCCGAGGAGGCCGAGGGGCTCGGCCGGCGTGTACCCCGTGGCGTAGACGACGACGTCGGCCTCGAGCACGGACTCCTCGCCGGTGACGAGGGAGGTGACGAAGGCGCGGACCTTGTCCGGGCCGTCCTCGACGCCGGTGAGCCGGGAGATGTTGATGAAGCGCAGTCGCTCGGTGCCGAGGACCTTCTCCTGGTACGCCTGCCGGTACAGGTCGTCGATGAGATCGATGTCCACCACGGAGTAGTTGGTGTTCCCGTGATAGCCCATCAGTTTGCGCTTGATGTCGTCGGGAGCCGTGAAGTACTCGTCGACCGCGTCGGGGTCGAAGATCCGGTTGGCGAAGGCGCTGTCGTCGGCGGGGCTGTAGCCGTACCGCGAGAAGACGGCGCAGATCTCGGCCTCGGGGAACCGGCGGTGCAGATAGGCCACGTTCTCGGCGGCGCTCTGTCCGGCACCGACGACGACGATCCGCTCGGGGTTCGTGCCCTCCAGGCCCTCGACCTTGCGGAGCAGGTCGGAGTTGTGCCAGACGCGGTCACTGCGCTCGACGCCCTCCGGCATCTTCGGCCGAAGTCCCGTACCGAGCACGAGGTTTCGGGCGCGGTGGACGACCAGCTCGTCCCCGGCGCGGGCGGTCACGTCGAGGTACTCGACGACACCGTCACGCTCGACCGGTTCCACCGAGACGATCTCGTGTCCGTAGGAGACCATGTCGTCGACCTTGGACGCGGCCCACTCGAAGTAGTCGTGGAACTCGACGCGCAGGGGGAAGAGGTTCTTGTGGTTGACGAAGTCGATCAGCCGGCCCTTGCTCTGCAGGTAGCAGAGGAAGCTGTATTCGCTGGTCGGGTTGCGCAGCGTCACCAGGTCCTTGAGGAAGGACACCTGCATGGTCGCGTCGTCGATCAGCATGCCGCGGTGCCAGCCGAACTGCGGCTGACGCTCGAAGAAGTGGGCGGTGACCGCTTCCTCTCTTCCGACGCGTGCGTTGTGCTCGCTGAGCGCTATCGCCATGGCCACATTGGACGGCCCGAAGCCGATACCGATGAGGTCGTGGACCAGAGGTGCGTCACCAGGAGAGCCCTGCGACATGTCACTCCCATCGTGCGGGAAAGAAGCTGGGGAACGGGGCATCGAGCACTCCGGTGTCACCGGCAGCGCCCCGCATAACTTAGGTAAAGCTAACCTGATTAAGCGTGACTGTCGACGGGATGAAACGGACATCGGGCGGAGGTCGCTCGTGAACAGCCGCATAAATCAAGCCAGTTGCGTCGTTAGGTAAGCCTTGCTTTACTTGCTGACGGTCAATCGCTCTTCTGAGGAGGAACCCCATATGCGGGTCGTCATGTTCGGCTATCAGACCTGGGGCCACCGCACCCTCCAAGCGCTCCTGGACTCCGAACACGACGTGGTGCTCGTCGTGACGCACCCCAAGAGCGAGCACGCCTACGAGAAGATCTGGAGCGACTCGGTCGCCGACCTGGCGGAGGAGCACGGCGTCCCGGTCGTGATCCGCAACAGGCCCGACGACGAAGAGCTGTTCGCGCGCCTCAAGGAGGCGGACCCGGACATCATCGTCGCCAACAACTGGCGTACGTGGATCCCGCCGCACATCTACAACCTGCCCCGCCACGGCACGCTGAACATCCACGACTCGCTGCTGCCCAAGTACGCCGGCTTCTCGCCGCTCATCTGGGCCCTCATCAACGGCGAGTCCGAAGTCGGCGTCACCGCCCACATGATGGACGAGGTGCTCGACGCCGGCGACATCGTCCAGCAGCACGCGGTCCCCGTCGGGCCGACGGACACGACGACCGACCTCTTCCACAAGACGGTCGACCTCATCGCCCCGGTCACGATCGGCGCGCTCGACCAGATCGCCTCCGGACAGGCCGAGTTCACGAAGCAGGACCGCTCCCAGGCCAGCTTCTTCCACAAGCGGGCCGAGGAGGACATCCGGATCGACTGGAACTGGCCGGCAGACGTCCTGGAGCGGCTCGTCCGCGCCCAGTCCGCGCCCTACCCGAGCGCCTTCACCTTCCACCGGGGCAGGCGGCTCGAAATCCTCTCCGCGGTCGTCTCCGAGGGACGGTACGGCGGCACCCCCGGCCGCATCTTCTACCGCGAGGGAGAGGGTGTCGTGATCGTCGCCGGGGCCGACGCGCGTACGGGCCGCAACCACGGCCTGGCCATCACCCGGGTCCGGACGGAGGACGGCCGCGAGTTGCCCGCGACCGAGTACTTCACGTCCATGGGCGGCTACCTCGTCGCGCGTCCCTGACGGCGCATGGGTTCCGAGCACGTCGACGGGGGTCGTCGGCCACGCCCGAGGGGCATGGCGGCCCCGTGTCAGATCTGGGTAGGTTGATCCAACCTATCGGTGAGACACGGCGGTTGGTCTCCGACCGCGCGGACAGTGAGGCACTGCGATGGAACAGCCGATCGTCAACGGTGGGGCGCGCGACGCCTCGGGGGCGACGTTCGCCGTCATCGGCATATCGAACATGCCGACCGACTGGGCGAAGGTCTTCAGCTCCCTCGCCGGCGCCGACCTGACGCTCGACGGGGGCGCGAACCCCGGCGGTGGCGAACAGGCCCTGCTGCGCGCCGTCACCGAGGCGGCGGCCACCGGGGCCGGCCGCGGCGACAATCCCGCGGCCGCCATCCCCCCGCCCTCCATGAGCATGACTCCCCCCAGTGTCCTGAACCTCAACGCGTACCTCATGTACGCGCTCGGCAAGGTCGCGCGCCGGAGGCTCACGGAGCGGCTTGAGGCCCGTGGGTTACGGCTGTGGCATCTCACCGTGATGACCCTGCTCGCCGACCTCGGCCCGCAGATGAAGACGGCCCTCGCGTCGCGGCTCGACATGAACGCCAGCGACCTGGTGAAGATCGTCAACGACCTGGCCCGCATCGGGCAGGTGGACTGCGTCCGCGACCGGACGGACCGGCGCCGTGTCGTCGTCCAGCTCACCCCGGAGGGCCGGACGTATCTCGCCGGCCTCAGCGCGGAGATCGCCACCGCGGACGACGAGCTCCTGGCCCCGCTCGACGCGGCCGAACGCGAGCAGCTCGGCTCCCTGCTCCGCCGCGTGCACGGCCATCTCGAACGGCCCCTGGCCGGCCTGGCGCGCGGGCGCGGGGACGGGCCGCCGGCTCCGCGCACCGCATCCTGACCACCCGGCCGCGATCCACCACGACGACCTGTGCCCCTCGCCCTTCCGGGAGAGGGGCACGTCGCCGCCGCACGAGGTGCGGCAGCCGGCGCCGCGCAGGACGGGGACGCTCAGGTCACGGGGGCGCCGGTGACGGCGGCGATGCGCAGGGACTCGACCAGGTCGCGGTAGAGGGTGTCCGACACGAGCAGTTCCTCGTGCCGGCCCCGCGCACGGACCCGGCCCGCCTCCATGACGACGATGGTGTCCGCGTCGACCACCGTCGACAGGCGGTGCGCGATCGTCACCACGGCGCCGGTGTCCGCGCGGGAGCGGACGCACTCCTGTACGGCCGCCTCGGTCAGACCGTCGAGCTGGGCGGTGGCCTCGTCCAGGAGCAGGACGTCGGGGGTGGCGAGCAGCGCCCGGGCCAGGGCGATGCGCTGCCGCTCCCCGCCCGACACGTTCGCGGTGGCGAGGGGCGTGTCCAGTCCCTCCTCCAGGGCGTCGACCTTCTCCGTGAGCCGTACGTCGTGGAGGACGCGCCGCAGTTCCTCCGTGGTGGCGTCGGGCCGGGCCAGCAGCAGGTTGTCGCGGATCGTGCCGGGGACGACGGGGGTGTCCTGCTCGACGTAGGCGAGGCGGGCCCGGATGTCGCCGTGGGCGTGGTCGCGGTACGGCCGCCCGTCGAGGAGCAGTTCGCCGCCGGTCGGCTCCAGGAACCGCAGGACCAGGGAGAGCAGGGTGGTCTTGCCCGCACCCGAGGGGCCGACGACGGCGGTGTGGCCGCGCCGGGGGATGACGAGGTCGATGTCCCGTACGGCCGGCTCGGCGTCCGGGCCGTAGGCCGCGGTGACGTTCCGCAGCTCCAGGACGGGCACGTCGTCCCGGAGGTCCCGGAGTCCGTCGTCTTCCTGGCGTTTCCGGAGTTCCTGGGGTTGCCGGACGGGTGCGCCCGCGGACGGCGGCGCCTCCTCGGACGGCAGGGCGTCGGCCTGCCGGATGCGTTCGGCCGCGGCGATGCCGGACTGGAGGGCGGTCACGTTCTGGCTGAGTTCGGTGATCGGGTCCATCAGGGCGAAGGTGTAGAGGAGGAAGGCGATCAGGCCGGACACCTCGAGCCGGCCCTCGCCGACGCGCCAGGCGCCGACGGCGAGGATCGCGATGATGGCGAGGTTGACGCCCGACCAGGCGGTCGTCCAGGCCAGCGCCTCGCGGCGGACGGCCCGGACCCCGTACTCGGCCGAGGCGCGCGCGTCGGCGAGGATCCGCTCGGTCATGCGCTCCTCGGCGCGGTTGACCTTGACGGTACGGATCGCCCGCAGCGTGCCTTCGAGGACGCCGCCGAGCCGTCCCACGTGCTCCTGGGCCTGCTTCTGCGACCGGGCGATGCCGGGCATGAGAAGCCCGAAGACCACGCCGACCAGGGCGACGGCGGCCACCGTGGTGGCGAGCAGCACCAGGTCGAGGAAGCCCATGAGGACGAGGCTGCCGACCAGCATGACCGCCCCGTTGATCAGGCCGACGAAGGAGGAGGCGGCGGCCTCGCGGAGCAGCACGGTGTCGGAGGTGACACGGGTGACGAGTTCACCGGTGGGGCTCCGGGTGACGCCGGGCACGGTCGCGCGCAGGAAGCGCCGCACGACCGACTCGCGGGCGTCGAGGACCACCCGCTCCCCCAGCGCTCCGAGCAGGGTCCACTGCCAGTAGGACACCGCGGCGCCGACGAAGAGCAGCACGACGAGCGTCGCCACGGGTCCGGTGAGGGAGGACGCGCTGCCCAGCGCGTCGAGCACGTGCTTGGTGACCATGGGCGTGGCGAGGCCCAGGGCGGAGGCGATCAGGGCGAGGGCGAGTCCCTTGAGCAGGGTGCGCCGGTGCGGGCGGGCGAAGGACCACAGGATGCTCAGGCGGGGCGCGATGGAATCCGACATACCCACAATGGAACACCTCTGTTCCAGAAAGGTCAAAGGGTTTTCCAAAAGGTATGAGGGGATACCGTGTGCGCATGGGGTCCGACGACACTCCCGCGCACGGCGCGGCCACCCGCGAGAGCGCCACCCGCGCCCGCACCCGGCGCGCGATCCTCGACGCCGCCGTCTCCGTCCTCACCGCCGACCACGGCGCCTCGCTCGGCGATGTCGCCGAGGCGGCCGGGGTGGGGCGGACCACCGTCCATCGCTACTTCCCCGAGCGCTCCGACCTGCTCGCCGCGATCGGCACGGACGTGCGGGACCGGGTCGCCGCGGCGGCCGACCGGGCGCGGCTCGACGACGGGCCGGCGCCCGAGGCGATGGAGCGGCTCTGCCTGGAGTACTTCGAACTCGGCGACCGGCTGCTGCTGTTGTACGACGTACCGCAGTTCGTGGCGTGGTCCGGCATCGAGGAGGAGTCCGCGGCCGACCTGGCCCTGCTGACCCTCGTCCGGCGCGGACAGAGGGAGGGGACGCTCGATCCCGAGGTCGACGCCGGCTGGCTCCAGGACGTCATGTGGGCGCTGCTCTACGCCGCATGGATGCAGGCACGGGACCAGGGCACCCCCAGGCACACGGCCCTCTCCCTGTGCCTGCGGACCCTGCGGAAGGCCGTCGCGCCGTAGCACTCCGGCGGGTGCCGTGTGGATCACATCGAGATCGAACCCCCTGGCGCCCAAGCCAAGACAGGAATAGGTTAGGCTCACCTAACAAGCACCGAGTTGGCCGCTGCCCCGCAGACATCCGTCTGTGGGGCCGTCAGTCGGGGCCTCGCACATCCCCCTGCCCGGAGACAAGGATCCACCATGCCTTCTGTGTTCACCCCCCTCCGCCGTCGCGTTCTCGTGGCGGGCGCCGCCGCGGTCTCGCTCGGCCTGATGGTGACCGGGTGCGGCTCGGACGAGAAGAAAGACGACGCGGCAGGGTCGGCGAGCAAGGCTCCGGCGGGCGCCTTCCCCGTGACCATCAAGAGCGCCCTCGGTTCGGCCGTCATCAAGGACAAGCCGAAGCGCGTGGTGACCCTCGGTCAGGGCTCGGCGGAGACCGCCATCGCCCTCGGCAACGTCCCGGTCGGCATCGAGGAGTACCCCTGGGGCAGCGACAAGAGCGGCTACCTCCCCTGGATCCACGACGCGGTGAAGAAGTCCGGCGCCACGCTGCCCAAGCAGTTCAAGGGCGGCGAGGAGCTCGACATCGAGGCCATCACCGAGCTCGAGCCCGACGTCATCCTCGCCCCGTGGTCCGGTCTGACGCAGAAGCAGTACGACATCCTGAAGGACATCGCGCCCACCGTCGCCTACCCCGAGAAGGCGTGGAGCACGAACTGGGACCAGCAGATCGAGATCATCGCCAAGGCGCTCGGCCAGCCGGAGAAGGCCAAGGACCTCGAGGCGAAGATCGAGAAGCAGCTCGCCGACGCGGCCGCTTCCCGCCCCAACTACAAGAACGTCACGTTCTCGTACATCTACAACACCGGCCCCGGCACCCTCGGCATCTTCAAGCCCGAGGAGCAGCGCGTGGCGATGGTCTCCAAGCTGGGCCTCAAGGTCGACCCGATCGTGAACACCTTCCCGGAGACCGAGGGCACCGACTCCTCCCTCATCGGCCTGGAGAACGCCAACAAGCTGGCGAAGAGCGACATCGCCTTCACGTTCTACATGGACGAGAAGTCCCGCAAGGCCGTCGAGGCCCAGCCGCTGTACGCGGCCATCCCCGCCGTGAAGAAGGACGCGCTCGTCTACAGCCACGACACGCCCTTCGTCACCGCCTCCTCGATGATCAACCCGCTGACGGTGCCGTACAGCATCGAGCGCTACCTCCCGATGATCGACAAGGCCGTCGCCAAGGCCGGGAAGTAACCACGGGTCCTCAGCGTGACCACTCTTTCCAAGACCGATCAAGGCCCCGCCGTCGCACGGCGGGGCCTTGGCCGGCATGTCATGGCCGCCGTCCTGTGCCTGGTCCTGCTCGCCCTGGCACTGCTCGCCAGCGTGATGTTCGGCAGCAGGCCGACGTCCGCCGGTGACGTCCTGCGGGTCGTCACCGGCGGCGGCGACGAGTACACCCGTACCGTCATCGAGAGCCGCTACCCCCGCACCGTCCTCGGTGTGCTCGCGGGCCTCTGCCTCGCCGTCGCCGGCACCCTGATGCAGGGCATCACGCGCAATCCGCTCGCCGAACCGGGACTTCTCGGCATCAACGCGGGCGCGTCCGCCAGCATCGTCGCCGCGACCGCCTTCCTCGGCGCCTCCGGACAGCGGGAGACGATCTGGTGGGCCCTCGTCGGCGCCCTCCTGACCGGTGTCGTCGTCCATGTCGTCGGCACCGCCGGCGGCGGCGGCGGACCGGTGCGGCTGGTGCTCGCCGGCGCGGTGCTCTCCGCCGTCCTCGCCGCCTTCATCCAGGCCGTCGCCCTGTCCAAGCCGCAGGTCTTCGACACGTACCGCTACTGGGTGGTGGGCGCGCTCGGCGGGCGCGGCTTCGACGCCTTCTGGGCGGTCCTGCCGTTCGCCGCGGCGGGGTTCCTGCTCGCCCTGCTGCTCGCGCCGGGGCTCAACGCCATGGCCATGGGCGACGACAAGGCCGCCTCCCTCGGCATCAGCCCGGCCCGCGTCAAGGGCGCCGGACTCCTCGCGGCGACGCTGCTCGCCGCGGCCGCGACGGCGGCCGTCGGGCCCATCGCCTTCGTCGGCCTCGCCGTCCCGCACGTCGTCCGGGCGCTCGTGGGCGCCGACTTCCGGGCCCAGGTCCTCTTCACCTCCCTCGCGGGGCCGACGCTGCTGCTGTTCGCCGATGTCATCGGCCGGATCCTGCTGCGCCCGCAGGAACTCATGGTCGGAGTCGTCACCGCCTTCGTCGGTGCGCCCGCCCTGCTCTTCGCCGTTCGCCGTATGAGGGGAGCGGGATGAAGACCGCCGACCGGACCGACTCTCCGGACAGCCCGGAGGTGACGAAGCCACGCGCGGTGCGGCCCGCCGGCCGCGGTGTGCTGCGGATAGGCCCCTGGGTCGCCGTACCCGTGCGCCGTACCACCGTGGTCGCCGCCGTGGTCTCCCTGCTGCTGCTCTGTGCCGCCGCCGTGGCCACGCTGTCGATGGGCAGGCTCGGCATCGACCTGCCCGATCTGCCGTCGGCCCTCGCGGGCGAGGCCACCGGCAAGAACGCCTTCGTCCTGAACCGGCTGCGCGGCCCGCGGCTCGTGGTGGCCATCGCCACCGGCGCCGCCTTCGGCCTGTCCGGGGCCCTCTTCCAGTCCGTCACCCGCAATCCGCTGGGCAGCCCCGACGTCATCGGACTCGGCGCCGGAGCCGGAGCGGGAGCGGCGGCCGCCGCCCTGTTCCTGCCCGACGTCATGCCGGTGGCCGTCGGCGCGCTGCTCGGCGCGATCCTCGCGATGACGGTCGTGTTCCTCGCCACCGGCACCGGGTTCCGCAGCCCGGGACGGCTCGTGGTGGCCGGTATCGGCGTGGCCGCGATGGCCACCGCGCTGACCCAGTACGTGGTGTACGCCGTCGAGCGCGACAAGGCCAGCGCCCTCACCGCCTACATCAACGGCAGCCTCTCCGCCCGCTCCTGGGACGACGCGGCGACCATCTGGACGGTGCTGCTCGTCTCGCTGCCGTTCGCGGCGCTCCTCGCCCGGCCCCTGGGCATCGGCGAGATGGGCGACGACCTCTCCACCGGTCTGGGGGCCCGCCCGGGCCGGACCGCGACCTGGGCGGTCGCGCTCTCGATCGTCCTCTCCGCCGGAGCCGTCAGCGTGGCGGGACCGATCGCGTTCATCTCGCTGACCGCGCCGCAGATCGCCAAGCGGGTCACCCGCAGCGGCGGCCCGCACCTGGTCATGTCCACCCTGCTCGGGGCCCTGCTGCTGGTCCTGGCCGACCTGACCGCGCAGCAGTTGCCGCTCTTCGACGACCTGCCCGTCGGCCTGTACACGATGGCCGTCGGCGGCGCGTACCTGGGCTATCTGCTGCTGCGTGAGTGGAGGCGTCCCTCCGCCTGACCGGGAGAGGCTCCGCCGAGGGCCCGCACGGGCACGAGCGGGTCGCCGACGCGCAGGTTCCAGCGCTCGGCGCGCCCGCTCAGGTGCACGGCGGTCAGGGGGCGTACGTCGAGCCGCCCGGCCGCCTCGTCCGGTGCCCCCAGGGCGTGGACCAGGGCCGCGCGGATCACGTCCGGTTCGGCCACGACGGTGACGCGCCCCGAGCCTGCCCCCAGTCCGTCGAGCCAGGCCCCGACCCGTAGCCGCAACTCGCGCGAGGACTCCCCGCCGTGGGGTGCCGCCGCCGGGTCGGACAGCCAGACGCCGAGCGCCGCTTCCTCGGCGGCGGCGACGGCCGCGAGGGTCTGGCCCCGCCACCGCCCCATGGCGCAGCCCGCGAGTGCGGTCACCGCCTCCGCCGAGAGCCCGAGGGCCTCCGCCGTCCGGCGGCAGCGTACCGAGGGCGAGGTGTACGCGCGCGAGGACGGGTCGACGGCGGAGGCGACGGACTCGGCCCGGGCGATTCCGTCGGGGTCGAGGGGACTGTCGTCGTCGAACCCGACGTCGCGCGGTGATCCGCTCGTGGCGGGGGAGATCAGCGTCAGCCGGACGGTCATCGGCTTCCTTCTCGGTCGGGTCCCGGGGCGGCGCCCAGGGTAGCGCCGGTCCGCCGTGCCGACCGCGCCGACCGCGCCGAGCCGGGCTCACCACCCCGGGGCGCACGTGATTCAGGCCTCACGCCCTTGGCGGGTCACCCGGTGCGCGGTACGGTCGGGCGACATCTGAACAACGTGACGACGGCGAGACGGAAGTCCGGTGAGAATCCGGCACGGTCGCGCCACTGTGAGCCGATCCCCACCCCTCCGATCCGGAGGCGGTGACACGGCGAGTCAGACCCGCGGACCGTCGTCCTGCACCACCGTCCGGGACGCGAGTTCCCGCAGGAGGTTCCATCATGGCCGAGGCTGTCGTCTCCGCTGCCGTATCCGCCCCTTCCCAGGCCGTTCCGGCCCCGCTGCCCGTCCGGGCCGTTCTGCCCTGGGCGTTCTTCGTCGGCCTTCTCGCGCTGATCGCGCTGTACTTCGTGGGCGCCGAGCAGGGTGCCACGTCCCTGATCGCCGGCTCCGACGTGCACGAGTGGGTGCACGACGGTCGTCATCTGCTCGGCTTCCCCTGCCACTGAGAGGCGATCCGCACATGCACGCCTCAACTGTCAGATCCCTGCTGGTCCGTGGCATGCTCGCGGGCCTGGTCGCCGGTCTCCTCGCCTTCGCCGTCGCCTACGTGGTGGGTGAGCCTCCCGTGGACGGCGCGATCGCCGTCGAGGAGGCCCAGGCCGCCCAGGAGGCGCACGCCGCTCCCGAGGCCCACGCCGGCCACGGTGGCGCGGCTCCCGCGGAAGCCGCGGAGGAAGAGGAGGAGGCGGTCAGCCGCCCCGTCCAGTCGACCTTCGGCCTGGCCACCGGTGTCCTGGTGTACGGGGTGGCGCTCGGCGGCATCGCCGCGCTCGCCTTCTCCTTCGCGCTCGGCCGCGTAGGCCGGTTCAGCCCGCGGGCGACGGCGGCGCTCACCGCGGCGGCGGCCTTCACCACCGTGTACCTGGTGCCGTTCCTGAAGTATCCGGCGACCCCGCCGGCCGTCGGCAATCCGGACACGATCGGGAAGCGCACCACGCTGTTCTTCCTGATGATCCTGCTCAGCGTGCTGCTCGGGCTCGCCGCGGTGATCGCGGGGCGGCGCCTCGCGCCGCGACTGGGCCACTGGAACGCGACCCTGGCCGCGGCGGCCGGGTTCGTCGTGGTGACCGGTGTCGCCTTCGTACTCCTCCCCGCGAACGACGACGCGGTCAAGGCGGGCTTCCCCGCCGCGCTGCTCTGGGAGTTCAGGCTGGCCTCGCTGGCCGTCCAGGCAGTGCTGTGGGCGGTGTTCGGCGTGGTCTTCGGCGTCCTCGCCCAGAAGGTCCTGGCCGTCCGGACGCCCCCCGCCGACGCTCCGGCCCCGGCCGGGGCGCCGCTCCCCGGCTGACCGGCCGGACGACCCGGCGCGGACCGCTCACCGACCGCCCCGTATGCCCCGGCGTACGGGGCGGTTCCGCGTTCCCGGACAACTGCGGGCGGTCCGAGCACCGTTGGAAGATCGCGAACTCACACCTCCGTATACTGAGCGCGCACGTCTCATCACGTTATGTGTACGGAGGGTCTCCTCTTGGCTGGTCGTTCCCCGTCGGCCGACGACGTCCGGCAGCCGGCTCCCGCGGAAACCCAGGTGCGGCCCGCGTGGCACGAGCGGGCCAAGAAGGCTGTCGTGTCGGGCCGGTCGGACCCCCACCTCGTGTCCGAGGCCGAGAGCCTGGCACGGTCGGGGCGACTGACGCAGCGGGACCTTCGGATGCTCCTCCTGGTGACCGGCGACGATCCGGCGTGGCGGACCGCCCGCCGTCTCGCGGTCGAGAGCCTGCGGGGCACGCCGGAGGTTCCACAGCAGATTCTCACGACGCACGCTCAGCTCGAGTTCTGGCCACCGATGACGTACGACGAGTCCGCCGAGCACCTTCCCGACGGACATGTCCTGCACACGGCCGCGGTACGACTCGGCCCCGGCGACGCCCAGGTGACGGGCCCGGCGCGGAGCGCGCGGACCGCCGCCCTCGCCCGTAGGTCCGCCGCCGACGCGATGCTTCGCCGGCTCGCCGGTGTCGAGGAGTCGGCGGGGGAAGCCGGCGCCGGGCGGCTGACGTTGCCGGGCATGGGGACGGAGATTTTCGAGTCGCTGCTCCACACCCGCGTGACGACGGACGACGAGCCGGGCGATGAGCTGGCGGCCGAGATCGTCCGCAGGGCGGGCTCGGCGCGGCTGCGGCACCGTGACGTCCATCTGCTGCTGTCCGGTGCGCGGGGCCCTGCCTGGCGCGAGGTGCGCGTACGGGCACTGGGGCTCGCGGCGCGGATGCAGAACTCGGCGGCCACGCTGCTGCGCTGGCGGGCGGACGAGCAGGGTGCTGACCTCCGGCACACGGTCACCGCGTCCGACGGAGGGTTCTCCTGTCGCTGGAGCTGGGAGGGCGGGGGCGGTGCCGGTGTCGGCCGCACGGTCGACGGCGCGGACCGCACCGCTCGCGACCGGCGGCAGGCCGTCCACCTCGGCGCGGTCGCCCTCCTGGCGGAGCTCACCGGGCTTCCGGAGCCGGAGGGGGAACGGGCCTCCCCCGACGGTGGCGGCACGCCCCGGTCGGTGCGGATCCAGCCGGTACCGGCGGGCCAGGACCCGGTGAAGTACCTGAACAAATACTCCCAGTTGGAGGTCATCTCCAAGCCGGAGTCCACGTTCGCGGCCGCGCCGAAGAGCGTCGGCTGCACCTACACCTGCACCCTGGTCCGTACGGGGGCGGAGGTGTCCGTCACCCGCCGGGCGAAGACGCGGGCGGAGGCGCGCCGCGCGGCCGCGTCGGCGCTGATGGAGGAACTCGTCGCTCAGGACGCCAGGTCCACTCCCCCGGCGCGGGCGCCGGAGCGATCGTCCGTACCGGGGTCACCGTCCGTGCCGGGGCCGCGGTCCGCCGCCGGCGGGCCGACTGTTCCGGCTCGGACCGTGACGCCGGGTCCGGGCGCGGCTCCGGCCGCGGCCCAGGCCCCGCCCCCGGCTCCGGCTCCGGCTCCGGCTCCGGCTCCGGCTCCGGCTCCGGCTCCGGTATTACGGATCGCGGTCGGTGACGTCGTCGCGGAAGCCCTCGCGGCCGGGTGCGCCGTCTCCTTCCTGCCCGGAGGCAGCGCACCCGCCGCACTACTGCTCCACCGGACCGACGGAGCTCCGCTGCCTGACGACGGCCTCCCGGCACCGCTGTCCTCCGCGCGCCGGTCGCTCCTCGTGCCCCCGGCGACCGCCCCCGTACCCGTGGTCGGGTGGCGGGTTCCGCTCGCCCAGGCCGTACCCGTACTGCTGCGCCGGGACCGGGACGCCGGGTGGCATCCGACGGCGCTGGAGTGGGAGCGGGCGACCCGGCTCGGACTCCGGGCGGTCGCCGACGGCCTCGTCCATCCGGCCCTCACCCCGGACGGGGCGGACAGCTGGCGGACGGGACCGCTGCCGGTCGGGCTCGCGCGGGCCGTGGACGAGCTCGCCCGCCGCATGCCGCCCCGGGCCCATGCCGTCGCCGACGGGGGACGGTTCCTGTCGGCGTTCGACGCCGTACCGGCCTTCCTCGACGCGCTGGCCGACACGATGCTGCGTCCCCCGGCGGCGGTCCTCTTCGGCACCGGCCCGTTCCTCGGTCCGGCCGGCGGTCCGCTTCCCGAGGCGGAGGCCGCGCTGGTCCGGCCCTGGCTGGACACCGTCGAGGACCAGCTGCACTCCGGGCCGCCGCCCGGCCTGGTCGTCGAGTTCGCCGCACCGTCCGAGGAGGAGGCCGCCGCCGGACGGCTGACCGGTCGCCTGCTCGTGGCCGTCGCCCCCGGGGCGCCGGACCAGGAAGTCCCCGCCGGGCACCTGCGGACCGCGCGCGATCCGGTGGCGGGGGCCGAGCCGTACCACCTGCGGGAACGCGTACGACTCCGGCTCCGGCGCGCGGCCCGGCGGTGCGGTCTCCTGGCCGGGCTGCTCACCTCGCCCGAGCGGCTGATGGCGGACACCACGGGGATCACGCGTCTCCTCGAAGCCGAGGCGGACCTGGCGGCCGGGGGTCTGCTGCTGCGCTGGCCACCCGGACTGCGCGATCTGCTCTCCGCCCACACGGTGGTCGGGACGGACGACGTCCCCACCGCGGGCGGCGGCCTCGGCCCCCTCCCCGAGGGCGGCGCACCCCGCTTCGGCCTCCAGGCGCTGCTCGACTTCCGCTGGCGGTTCGCGCTCGGTGGCGACGTGCTGAGCGAGGCCGAGATGGACGCACTCGCGGAGGCCGCCCGGCCCCTCGTCCGGGTCCGGGGCCACTGGGTGCTGCTCGATCCCCTCACGGTCGCGCGCGTACGCCGCCGGGAGATCGGCCCGCTCGCGGGAATCGACGCGCTCACCGCGGCCCTCACCGGCACCGTGAGCGTCGACGGCCGGACGGTGCCGTGCCGGGCGGGCGGCGGCCTCGCCGCCGTCGTCGGCCTCCTGCGTCGCGGCGAGCACGCACCCCGGGTGCCCGCGCCCGCCGGGCTCGCGGCGACTCTCCGTGCCTATCAGGAGAGGGCACTCGCCTGGCTCGCGCACACCGGCGGCATGGGTTTCGGCGCGGTCCTCGCCGACGACATGGGACTCGGCAAGACCCTGACGGCCATCGCGTACACCCTGCACCGGTACGGGAACGGGCAGCGCGGCCCGGTCCTGGTGGTGTGCCCGTCGTCGCTCGTGACGAACTGGGAACGGGAGTTCCGCCGCTTCGCCCCGCGGCTCGACGTCACCGTCTACCACGGCACCCGGCGCAGCCTGGACGTCGCCGGGGAGCGGACCGTCGTCCTCACCACGTACGGAGTCCTGCGCCGCGACGACGAACTCACCACCCGCACCTGGGACATGGTGATCGCCGACGAGGCGCAGCACGCCAAGAACCACGCCTCCTCCACCGCCCGCCGCCTGCACGCGCTCACCTCCGCCACTCGGCTGGCGCTGAGCGGCACCCCGGTCGAGAACAACCTCTCCGAGCTGTGGACCCTGCTCGACTGGGCCAATCCCGGCCTCTTCGGCCCGCTGAAGACCTTCCGGTCCCGGTACGCGGCCGCGGCCGAGCGCGACCCGGACGGCCCGGCCGCGCGTGCCCTGGCCCGGCTGATCGCGCCGTTCCTCCTGCGCCGGCGGAAGACCGACCCGGGTGTCGCCCCCGAACTGCCCGCGAAGGTCGAGACACGGCGGATCGTCGAGCTCACGGCGGAGCAGGTCGCCCTCTACGAGGCCGTCGTCCGGGAGACGATGGAACAGCTCGCCCACGCCCCCTCCCTCGCCCGCTCCGGGCTGGTGTTCAAGCTGATCACCGCCCTGAGGCAGATCACCAACCATCCCGCCCACTACTGGGGTGAGGACCATCCCGGCCCGTCCGGGACCGGGGAGTTCACCGCGCGCTCGGCCAAGCTGGAAGCCCTCGGCGAGCTCGTCGAGGCGATCACCGCGCGCGGGGAGGCGGCGCTCGTCTTCACCAGTTACGTGACGATGGGCCGACTGCTCACGGAGCACCTCACGCACCTCGGTCATCGCCCGCTGTTCCTCCACGGCGGCCTGGACACCCGGCAGCGGCAGGAGCTCGTCGACGCGTTCCAGGCGGGCCGCTCACCGCTGTTCGTGCTGTCCCTCAAGGCGGGTGGCACCGGCCTCACGCTGACCCGGGCCAGTCACGTGGTGCACTTCGACCGCAGCTGGAACGCCGCCGTGGAGGACCAGGCGTCCGATCGCGCGCACCGGATCGGGCAACGGCGGACCGTCACCGTCCATCGCCTCGTCACCCGCGGCACGATCGAGGACCGCATCGATCAACTCCTCTCGCACAAAAGGGCGTTGCAGGACACCGTGCTGGGGTCGGGGGACGCCGGTATCGCCCGGCTATCCGACCGGGAACTCGTCGACCTCGTCAGCCTGGGAGACCCGTCGTGACCTCCGCCGAACCCGCGTCCGTACTGGCCCGCCTCACCGAGCCGCCACCGGCGCCGCTGCCCGGGCTCGATGTGCTGCGCGCCCTCGTCGCCGACGCGGCGCTCCGCGCGGCGGCTCTTCTGGACAGCCCCGGGGGCGCGCTCGCGGAAGGCGCCGCGTTCGAGGGCGCCGCCGACGGTGCCGCCGCGGATGGCCTCGACGACGTCACCGCGGACATCGTCCGCTTCGTCGCCCAGCACGGCGACACCCATCTGGAGCGCGCCGCCCTCCGACTCGGCTGCTCCGCAGGCCGGATGAGGCTTCTCGCCACGGCCCACCGGTGGGGCGGGCGGCCCGCCGTCGCCACCTTCCTCGCGCCGCTGCCCGCCGATCCCGACGTCCTGGCCGCCGCCGAGCACGCCGTCCAGCCGCTCCGCCCCTCCCCCACCGCC
>NZ_LIPQ01000345.1 GCF_001418135.1 Streptomyces aureus | reverse complement strand
CGGCGTCGAGCAGCGCCGTACCGACGATGAGGTCGGCGCCGCCGAACTCCGGGTCGTCGAGCGGAGTGCCGTCGTCGACCGCGAAGAGCAGGCGCTCCTCGCCCTGGCGGTAGGCCGTGCCGACCGGGGGGCTCGCGGCGTGGACGGCGAGGAGGGCCACGAGGTACGGCAGGTCGCCGTCGAGCTCGCGGGCCTCGGCCAGCAGCCCGGAGAGGCGCCGCGGGGCGTCGTGCTCCAGGTCGAGCAGCCGCATGGCGCTCGCGAGCTGCTCCTCGCTGAAGCGGGAGTCGTCCGGGGTCGCGATGAGGTCGGGTTCGGGCATCTCGGCGCCGAGGTGCTCGCGCTCCACGGGTGGGGTCAGCAGCAGGTCGACGAGGTCGCCGAGCCGCACCGACGCCGGGGTGCGCAGACCGGTGCCGCGCGCGAAGAACGCGTCGGTGACCTTGGCCGCCTGCTCGACGGGGAGCGGCAGGGTCGGCGCCACGAGCTGCCCGTACAGGTCGAGGCCGGTGTACGACGTGGGCGCGGCGAAGGCCTGCCGGTCCTGCTCGGCGCGGAAGAGGGGCCCGGCGTCCAGGAGGCGGGACTGGAGCTGGGTGTGGCGCCGGATGCAGTCCTTCACTATGTCGACGAGCTCGGCGGCCCGCCGCTTGTGCTCGGCCGTCTTCGCGTCGGACGTGGCCTCGGCCTCGTCGCGGGCCTTGCGGATGTTGGTGAGGATCGCGTTCTCGTGGCGGTAGCGGTCGGCGACGTGGTCGAGCGCCTCGGCGATCATGTCGGGCACCGTGTGGAGCCAGTCCACCGCGCGCACGTTGCGCCGGGTGGCCTCCAGGGTCTTGCGGAGGGTCTCGGCGTACTGCACGGTCCGGTACCGCGCCTGCTCGGCGGCGAGCTGGGCGTCGGCCAGGCGGCCCCGGCTGATGAGGACCTCCAGCTTCACCTCGGCGGCGATCTGGGCGCTGGTGACGTCGGTGTCGAGGGCGCCGACCAGGACGTTGACCGCTTCGTCGGTGGTCCGGAGGTAGACACCGCCGCCGTACCCCGGGACCTCCTCGATGAGCTTGAAGTCGTAGTCCCTGCGGACGTACACGCCGTCGGTGCCGAAGGTGCCGTAGACGGCGCGGAAGCCGCGGTCGACGCTGCCGACGTTGATCAGGTTCTCCAGGACCCAGCGGGCCACGCGCTCGTGCTCGGCGGCGGGGCGGGTGGGCGCCTGGGCGGCGACGCGGGGCAGCAGGCGGGCGACGATCTGCTCGTGGTCGGCGCCGGTGTCGAAGTCCATGTTCAGCGTGATGAGGTCGATCGCCGAGAGGGCCACCTCGGCCATCGCGTAGACGGTGTACTCACCCGCGAGGTTCGCCTTGCGCGCGTCCAGGTCGTGCAGCGGGGCGGTGCACGCGAGCGCGCGGAGGCGCCGCGCGAGCCCTTCGTCGGCGGCCGGACCCTGCGCGGGCCGCGGCCCCGCGCTGAGCTGGGGCGGAGCGAGGTCCGTCGAGGCAGGCGAAGTCACGGTGGACAGATTAGGTCCTCGAACTGACAACGGTCGAAACGGCGCAGATGCGACCGGTCTCGATCGGGGGCTCGGGGCGGTCGGTCCGCCGGTCCCGCCGGGGTGTCGACGGCCCTCGCGTACGCGGCGGCGACGCGGGTGCGGGAGTCGTCGAGGTAACGGACGAGGAGCCTTTCGGCCGTGGTCCGCTCACCGGCTCGCAGGGCGTCCAGGATCTCGCGGTTCCGCGCCAGGTACGGCTCGTGCAGCACCCGCGGGTCGTCGACGACGTGGAACGCGAGGCGGAGCTCGGCGAGGACGCCCCGCATCAGCTCGTCGGTACGGGCGCTGCCCGCGAGTGCGACGAGTTCGCGGTGGAAGTGGATGTTGGCCGTGGAGACGCCGTGCCAGTCGCCGGCGCGGGCGGCGGTCTCGCCCGCCGCCACGGCCACGGCGAGCGCGTCGAGGGCGTACGGGGGCTGTCCGAGGCCGCGTACGACGGCGCACTCGACGAGCCGGCGGGTGCGGTAGATGTCGTCCACGTCGTCGACCGCCAGGACCCGGACGAAGACCCCGCGGTTGAGCTCGTGGACGAGCAGCCGCTCGTGGGTGAGGAGCCGGAAGGCCTCCCGCAGAGTGTTGCGGGACACACCGAGCGCGCCGCCGATGCCCTCCTCGGAGAGCCGGGTGCCGGGCGGGAAGTAGCCCTCGGCGACCCGGGTGCGCAGGATGTCCGCGACCCGCTCGGCCGTGCTCGTGCGCCCGAGCAGCACACGGTCGTCGGTCAGGTCCCCGGCTTCACTCGCTGCCACGGCGCCCCCTGTCGTCATCTTGTCGGATCGTTCAACAATCCTCTACGTTGACGGCATCGTACGGTCACCCGTGCCGCCCCGGCACGGGTCCCCTCTTCTGCGAGGTGCAGATGCGCACGCCCCCGGACCAGAGCCCGGCCGAGGCCCTGATCGACCTCAACGCCGATCTCGGTGAGGGCTTCGGACGCTGGACGCTCACCGACGACGAGCAGCTGCTGTCCGTCGTGACCAGCGCCAACGTGGCCTGCGGCTTCCACGCCGGGGACGCGGCCACCATGCGGCGGGTCTGCGAGCTCGCCGCCGCGCGCGGGGTACGGATCGGGGCGCAGGTCTCGTACCGGGACCTGGCCGGTTTCGGGCGGCGCTCGATGGACGTGCCGGCCGCGGAACTGGCGGCCGAGGTGGCGTACCAGATCGGCGCCCTGGAGGTCTTCGCGCGGGCGGCCGGGGGGCGCGTGGCGTACGTGAAGCCGCACGGCGCGCTCTACAACCGGGTGGTCCGGGACGAGGAGCAGGCGGCCGCGGTCGTCGAGGGCGTCCTGCTCGCGGACCGGACGCTGCCGGTCCTGGGGCTGCCGGGGTCGCGGCTGCACGAGGCCGCGACGGAGGCCGGGCTGCCGGTCGTCCCCGAGGCCTTCGGCGACCGGGCCTACCGGGCGGACGGCACCCTGGTGCCGCGCGGGCAGGCCGGGGCGGTCGTCAGTGACCCGGACGCCGTGGTGGAACGGTCGGTGGCCATGGCCCGGTTCGGGGTGGTCACGGCGCACTGCGGCAGTTCCGTCGCGGTGCGGCCGCGGTCGCTGTGCCTGCACGGCGACACCCCGGGCGCGGTGGACCTCGCACGGCGGGTCCGGGAGCGCCTCCAGGTTTCCGGTGTACGGGTGGAGGCCTTCGCGTGAGGTCCACCGCCCCGCGCGCGTTGCGCGTGGGCGAGCGGGCGCTCCTGGTGGAGCTGGCGGGCGGCGAGGAGACGGAGGCGTTCCACGCGGAGCTGCTGCGGCGCCGGGCGGCCGGGACGCTGCCCGACGTGCGGGAGATCGTGCCGGCGGCGCGGACGGTGCTGCTCGACGGGGTGGCGGATCCGGACCGGCTCGCGGCCGAGCTGAGCGACTGGGAGCCCGGGCCGCTCCCCGCGCGCGTGGGTGGGGCGATCGAGATACCGGTCCGCTACGACGGGCCCGATCTCGCCGAGGTCGCCGCGCTGTGGGGCGTGTCCGTCGAGGCGGCGGTCCGGATCCACACGGCGGCCGAGTTCCGGGTCGCGTTCTGCGGGTTCGCTCCGGGCTTCGGCTATCTGACGGGACTCGACGAGCGGTACGGGGTGCCTCGGCGAGCCACTCCGCGTACGGCCGTCCCGGCGGGCTCGGTCGCCCTGGCAGGGCCGTACACGGGCGTGTACCCGCGTTCCTCCCCCGGTGGCTGGCAGCTGATCGGCACGACGGACGCGGTGCTGTGGGACACCGGCCGGGAGCCGGCCGCGCTGCTGGCTCCGGGCACACGGGTCCGCTTCACTGCGGTGGGCGTCGTGACGGGGGCCGGACGATGACCGACCGGGCCGTCGTCGTGGTCCGGGCCGGGGCGCTGACCACCGTGCAGGACCTGGGGCGTACCGGCTACGCGCATCTCGGGGTGCCCCGCTCCGGCGCTCTCGACCCGGCGGCCGTACGCCTCGTCAACCGGCTCGTCGGCAATCCGGAGACCGCGGCCGTCCTGGAGACCACCGTCGACGGCTGCGCCCTGAGGCCCCGTCGCGCGGTCACCGTGGCGGTGGGCGGGGCGCCGTGCCCGGTAAAGGTGGCCGGGCGTCCGGCGGCCTGGGGAACGGCGGTGCGCGTGCCCGCCGGGTCGGTCCTGGAGATCGGGGCGGCCACGCGCGGGCTGCGCGCGTATGTGGCGATCGGCGGCGGGATCGACGTCGAACCGGTCCTGGGCAGCCGTTCCACGGACCTGCTGTCCGGCCTGGGGCCGCCGCCTGCGGCCGAGGAGACGGTCCTGCCGCTGGGACCGGACACGGGCACGGCGGCGGGACGGGGTCCGGTCGACGCTCCCCCGTGGCCCGGCCCGCCCGGCGAACTCGTCCTGCGGGTCCGGCTCGGGCCGCGCGACGACTGGTTCACGGCCGCGGCGCTGCGGACCCTCGTCACGCGCGCGTACCGGGTGTCGTCGGCGAGCAACCGCATCGGACTGCGCCTGGAGGGCCCGGCCCTCGAACGGGCCCTCCACGGCGAGCCGGCGAGCGAGGGCATGGTTCTGGGCGCGGTCCAGGTGCCGCCGGACGGGCGGCCCGTGGTGTTCCTCGCCGACCATCCGACGACCGGGGGCTATCCGGTGGTCGGGGTGGTGCGTGAGGCGGATCTGGGCGCGGCGGCGCAGGCCGTGCCGGGTACCCCGGTGCGGTTCACACCGGTGCGCTGAGCACGGCCGGCCGGGGCGCCGGGTCGGCCCGTCACTCCTCCTCGGGCGGCGGGCCGTAGCCACCGCCGCCGGGGGTGCGGAGCACCAGGACGTCGTCGGGGCCCACCTCCGTGGTGGCCGCGCCGCCGAGCTGCTCGACGGTGCCGTCCGCGCGTTCCACGAGGTTCTCGCCGAGGGCGCCCGGTTCGCCGCCCGCCATGCCGTACGGCGGGACCCTGCGGTGTCCGGTGAGGAGGGCCACCGTCATCGGCTCCAGGAACCGGATGCGGCGCTCCACGCCGTGTCCGCCCCGCCAGCGGCCGCGCCCGCCGCCGTCCTCCCGTACGGCGAAGGCGTCGACCCTGACCGGGTGCCGCCACTCCAGGATCTCGGGGTCGGTGAGCCGGGAGTTGGTCATGTGGGTCTGGACGGCGTCGGCCCCGTCGAAGCCGTCGCCCGCGCCCGAGCCGCTGGCGACCGTCTCGTAGTACTGCACGCGCGCGTTGCCGAAGGTGACGTTGTTCATGGTGCCGGAGCCCTCGGCCTGGACGCCGAGGGCCGCGTAGAGAGCGCCCGTGACGGCCTGGGAGGTCTCGACGTTCCCGGCGACGGTGGCGGCCGGCGGCTGCGGCGCGAGCATGGAGCCGGGCGGGACGCGGACCTCCAGCGGTTCCAGGCAGCCGCTGTTGAGCGGGATGTCCTCGTCGACGAGGGTGCGGAAGACGTACAGGACGGCGGCCATGACGACGGCCGTGGGCGCGTTGGCGTTCCCGGGCAGTTGCGGGGAGGTCCCGGTGAAGTCGAGGACGGCGGAGCGCCGTTCACGGTCGACGCGGACGGCCACCTGGATGACCGCCCCGCCGTCGGTCTCGTAGCGGTACGCGCCGTCGTCCAGGCGGGCGACGATGCGGCGCACGGACTCCTCGGCGTTGGCACGGACGTGCCTCATGTAGGCCTGCACGACGTCGAGACCGAACTCGTCGACGGTCCGGCGCAGTTCCTCGATGCCCTTCTCGTTGGCGGCGATCTGGGCGCGGAGGTCGGCGAGGTTGGTGTCCGGGTCGCGGGAGGGGTGGGGGGCGCCGGTGAGCAGGGCCCGTGTCTCGGCCTCGCGCAGGTGTCCGTCACGTACGAGCAGCCAGTTGTCGAAGAGGACGCCCTCCTCGTCGACGGTCCGGCTGAAGGCGGGCATGGAGCCGGGGGTGATCCCGCCGATCTCCGCGTGATGGCCGCGTGAGGCGACGAGGAAACGGAGTTCGGCGCCGGCTTCGTCGAAGACCGGCGTCACGACCGTGACATCGGGCAGGTGGGTGCCGCCGTGGTACGGGTCGTTGATCGCGTACACATCGCCGGGGCGCAGGTCGTCGCCGCGTCGCCGCAGGACCTCCTTGATGGACTCGCCCATGGAACCCAGGTGGACGGGGATGTGGGGAGCGTTGGCGATGAGGTTGCCCCCGGCGTCGAAGAGCGCGCAGGAGAAGTCGAGGCGTTCCTTGATGTTGACGGACTGGGAGGTGTTCTCCAGGCGGACGCCCATCTGCTCGGCGATGGCCATGAAGAGGTTGTTGAAGACTTCCAGGAGGACGGGGTCCACGTCCGTGCCCGCCGCCACGCGCGCGGGGCGGGGGGTGACACGGTGCAGGAGGAGATGTCCGGTGTCGGTCACGGTGGCCCGCCAGCCGCTGTCGACGACGGTCGTGGCGTCGGCCTCGGCGACGATCGCCGGCCCCTCCACCGCGCCGCCCGGCCGCAGGTCGGCGCGCCGGTGGAGGGGAGCGTCGTGGGGTGTGCCGGCGCTGAACATCCGGACGGTGGCGTGCGGGACGGGCTCGCCGAAGCCTTCCGCCGGACGCTCGTCCGCGTCGGCGGCGGGACCGGCGGCGGGACCGGCAGGGGCGGGCCCGTGCGGCCCCGCCCGGCCGACGGCCTCCACGGAGACCGCCTCCACGACGAGAGGCCGGTCCATGGTGAAGGCGTACCGCGCGCGGTGCACCGCCGTGAACGCGGCTTTCAGGTCGTCCGGGGACGCGAGGTCGACCTGGAGGCTCGCGTCGGTGCCCGCGTACCGCAGGAGTACGCGCGCGTGGGTCGTGACCGCCTCGTCCGGCAGGCCGTCGGCGCGGAGCTCCGCGCGCGTGCCGTCGGCGAGTTCGGCGCAGAGGGCCTTCACGCGCACGGGGGTGCCTGGCGCGTCGAGCTCCGCCTCGACGGACCGCTCCCGCATGGCGGTGGCGTCGGCGAGTCCGATGCCGTACGCGGAGAGCACCCCGGCGAGCGGGGGGACGAGCACGGTGTCGACGCCCAGGGCGTCGGCGACGGCGCAGGCGTGCTGACCGCCCGCGCCGCCGAAGCTGGTGAGGGCGTAGCGGGTGATGTCGTGGCCGCGCTGGACGGAGATCTTCTTGACGGCGTTGGCCATGTTGAGGACGGCGATCTCCAGGAAGCCCGCGGCGACCTCCTCGGGGGTGCGGCCGCCGCCGACCTGCTCCGCGAGGGCCGTGAACCGCTCCCGTACGACGTCGGCGTCCAGTGGCAGGTCACCGCTCTCGCCGAACACGGCGGGGAAATGGGCGGGCTGGACACGGCCGAGCATGACGTTGGCGTCGGTGACCGTGAGCGGTCCGCCCCGTCGGTAGCAGGCGGGTCCGGGGACGGCGCCCGCCGAGTCGGGGCCCACGCGGTAGCGGCGTCCGTCGAAGTGCAGCACGGACCCGCCGCCCGCGGCGACGGTGTGGATGCTCATCATCGGCGCCCGCATCCGCACGCCGGCCACCTGTGTACCGAGTTCACGCTCGAAGGCACCGGCGTAGTGCGACACATCGGTGGAGGTGCCGCCCATGTCGAAGCCGATGACCCGGTCGTGGCCCGCGTGTGCCGAGGTACGTGCCATGCCGACGACACCTCCGGCGGGTCCGGACAGGACGGCGTCCTTGCCCCGGAAGTGCGCCGCCTCGCGCAGTCCGCCGTTGGACTGCATGAACATGAGGCGGATTCCGGCGAGTTCGTGGGCGACCTCGTCGACGTATCTGCGGAGGACCGGCGAGAGGTAGGCGTCGACGACGGTGGTGTCCCCGCGCGGGACGAGCTTGATCAGCGGGCTGACCTCGTGCGAGGAGCTGACCTGGGTGAAGCCCGTGTCGCGTGCGATCGCCGCGATCCGGGCCTCGTGCGCGGGATGGCGGTAGCCGTGCAGCAGGACGACGGCGGCCGAGCGCAGACCGTCTCGGTGGGCGGCGGCGAGCGCATCGGCGACGGCCTGCTCGTCCAGGGGCCGGACCACGCGGCCGTGGGCGTCGACCCGCTCGGGGACCTCGATCACGCGCGCGTAGACCGCTTCGGGGAGCACGATGTGACGGTCGAAGAGCCGGGGCCGGTTCTGGTAGGCGATGCGGAGCGCGTCCCGGAAGCCCTCGGTGACGAGGAGGACGGTCGGCTCGCCACGCCGCTCCAGGAGGGCGTTGGTGGCGACGGTCGTGCCCATCTTGACCACGGCGATCCGGTCGGCCGGGACGGGTTCGCCCGGCCCGAGGCCGAGGAGGAGGCGGATCCCGGCGACGGCGGCGTCGTGACGCCGGGCGGGATCGTGGGAGAGCACCTTGCGCGTGACGAGCCGGCCGTCGGGCCGTCTGCCCACGATGTCGGTGAAGGTGCCGCCCCGGTCGATCCAGAACTCCCAGCGCCCGTTCATCTCCCCATTGTGGCCACGAGGGCGGCGGCGAGGGCGTCGTCCGCGCGCGCGTCGAGGGGGGTGGTTCCGGTGCCGTCGGCCCAGTGGCGCAGTTCCGCGCCGGCGAGCAGCAGCAGCTGCGGGAGCAGGTCGCGGCTGCGCCGGAGGACCCATCCGGTGCCGGCGGTGGCGAGCCAGCGCACGGCCTCCGCGCGGCTCGGCGGCGGCTGGGCGGGCTCCCGCGCGGGGGGAGGGC
>NZ_LIPQ01000344.1 GCF_001418135.1 Streptomyces aureus | reverse complement strand
GCTCGGCCGCGCGGCCGAGCGGGGCGACACCCCCGCACTGATCGACGGGGCCGGGGAGTTCACCCTCACGTACGGACAGGTCGACGCCTTCCATCGGCGGGTCGCCGCCGGACTCGCGGAGGCCGGGGTACGGAAGGGGGACGTGCTCGCGCTGCACAGCCCCAACACCGTGCTCTTCCCCGTCGCCTTCTACGCCGCCACGCGCGCGGGTGCCTCCGTCACCACCGTCCATCCGCTGGCCACCCCCGAGGAGTTCGCCAAGCAGCTCCGCGACTCCGCCGCCCGCTGGATCGTCACCGTCTCCCCGCTGCTCGCCTCCGCCCGCGCGGCGGCCGAACTCGCGGGCGGGGTGCGGGAGATCTTCGTCTGCGACGAAGCGCCGGACGGCGTCCGGTCCCTCCAGGCCTTCCTCGGCTCCACCGGCCCCGTGCCCGAGCTCGACGTCGACCCCGACGAGGACATCGCCGCGCTCCCGTACTCCTCCGGCACCACCGGCGTCCCCAAGGGCGTGATGCTCACCCACACCTCGATCGCGACGAACCTCGCCCAACTGGCGCCGCTCGTCCCGATGGGGCCGGGCGACCGGATCCTCGCGATCCTCCCCTTCTTCCACATCTACGGGCTCACCGCCCTCATGAACGCGCCCCTCCGCCAGGGCGCCACCGTCGTCGTCCTGCCCCGCTTCGAGCTCGACACCTTCCTCGGCGCCATCCAGAAGCACCGCATCAACGGCCTCTACGTCGCCCCGCCGATCGTGCTCGCCCTCGCCAAGCACCCGGCCGTCGCCGACTACGACCTGTCCTCCCTGGAGTACATCGTCAGCGCCGCCGCGCCCCTCGACGCGGCCCTCGCCCAGGCCTGTTCGACGCGGCTCGGGCTGCCGCCGGTCCTCCAGGCCTACGGCATGACGGAACTGTCCCCGGGCACCCACGTCGTCCCGCTCGCCGCCCAGGACCCTCCGCCCGGCACCGTCGGCAAGCTGCTGCCCTCCACCGAGATGCGGATCCTGTCCCTCGACGACCCGTCGAAGGACGCGGCGCCCGGCGAGGAGGGCGAGATCGCCATCCGGGGACCGCAGGTCATGAAGGGCTACCTCGGGCGGCCCGACGCCACCGCCGCCATGATCGACGCCGACGGCTGGGTGCACACCGGCGACATCGGCCGGGTCGACGACGAGGGCTGGCTCCACGTCGTCGACCGCGTCAAGGAACTCATCAAGTACAAGGGCTTCCAGGTCGCTCCCGCCGAACTCGAGGCGCTGCTCCTCACCCACGAGGGCGTCGCCGACGCCGCCGTCGTCGGCGTCACGGACGCGGACGGCACCGAGATCCCCAAGGCCTACGTCGTACGCCAGGCGGCCGCGCCCGGCCTCACCGCCGAGGACGTCATGGCGCACGTCGCCGCCCGGGTCTCCCCGTACAAGAAGGTCCGCGACGTCGAGTTCATCGAGGCGGTGCCCCGGGCGGCGTCCGGGAAGATCCTCCGACGAGAGCTCCGGGACCGGGACCGGGAGGCCCGTGACCTCCGTGACCGAGAGCTCCGAGACCGAGAGTTGAGGGACCGTACATGACCCTGGTCGTCGTCACCGAGGAGCGGGGGATCACCACCCTCGCCCTCGACTCCCCGGCCACCCGCAACGCGCTCTCCGCGGCGCTCGTCACCGAGCTCGCCGACGCGCTGACCGTCTGCGGCAAGGACCCCGCGGTCCGGGCGGTGGTGCTCACCCACAGCGGCACCACGTTCAGCGCGGGCGCCGACCTCAAGGCGCCGCCGAGCCCGTACGCCTTCGTGGACCTGCTCCGGCAGATCGTCGAACTGCCGAAACCGGTCGTCGCCCACGTCACAGCGGGCGGCCGCACCCGCGCCGGCGGCCTCGGCCTGCTCGGTGCCGCCGACATCGTCGTGGCGGGGGAGGGGGCCGACTTCGCGCTCACGGAGGTACGGATCGGGGTCGCCCCGGCCGTCGTCTCCCTCACCCTCCTCCCGAAGCTGGAGCCCCGTGCGGCGGCCCGCCACTACCTGACGGGCGAGCGGTTCGGGGTGCCGGAGGCGATCGCCATGGGGCTCGTGACGGACCGGGACGACGCCCTGCCCGGCCTCCTCGACTCCCTCCGTGCCGCCTCCCCGCAGGGCCTGCGGGAGGCGAAGCGGCTGGTCACCGCTAGAGTCCTGGAGACCTTCGAACGTGACGCGGAGGACCTGGTGCAGAGGTCGGCCACGCTCTTCGCCTCCGCCGAGGCGCGCGAGGGGATGACGGCCTTCCTCGAACGACGGGACCCCGCATGGCGGCTGTGACCGCACCCAAGCAGGACAGGAGCCGCGCCACCCGGCAGCGGCTCCTGGAGGCGGCCGTGTCCTGCCTGGCCGAACACGGCTGGGCGGGCTCCACGGTCGCCGTCGTCGCGGAACGGGCCGGCGTCTCCCGGGGCGCCGCCCAGCATCACTTCCCGACCCGCGAGGACCTGTTCACGGCCGCCGTCGAGTACGTCGCCGAGGAGCGCTCCCAGGCGCTGCGGACCCTCCCGTCCCGTGACCGCCACGAGGCCGTCGCCGCGCTCGTCGACCTCTTCACCGGGCCTCTCTTCCGGGCCGCCCTCCACCTGTGGGTCGCCGCCTCCGGCGAGGACCAGCTCCGCGCGCGCGTGACCGAACTGGAGGCCCGCGTCGGCCGCGAGTCCCACCGCATCGCCGTCGAGGTGCTGGGCGCCGACGAGTCCCGCCCCGGCGTCCGCGAGACCGTCCAGGGCCTCCTGGACATGGCCCGCGGCCTCGGCCTCGCGACCCTCCTCACGGACGACCGCGCCCGCCGCGAACGCGTGGTCGCCCAATGGGCGCTGCTGCTGGACGAGGCGCTCGCCTAAGCACTGTCCAGCGGTGTCGGGCAGGACTGCACCCGCGTGGCTCCGGCCTGGCGGGGGCTGCGCCCCCTGGCAGGGCTGCCCCCCGCCAGGCGCTCGTCCGGCGGGGACTACAGCCCCGGGATCTCCCGTGCCTGGAACGCCGCCCGTACGGCGTTCGCCGCCGACGTGCCGTACATCTTCTGCGCCGTCGCGACCGTCGTCAGGGCCGCGTCCCGGAAGCTGGTGTCGGGCGCGAAGCCGAACTGGGCGTTCACGATGATCCGGTCGGCCGTCCTGGCACCGAGGGAGTTGCGGATGTCGAAGAGCGCCCGGGACCAGATCTCGCCGTCGGCGTGGACCTCGCCCTCCCGGTCCGCGTACGTCTTGGTGCCGTCGATCCGGCGGAGGCAGTGCGGCGCCTCGCTGTAGCCGGTGGCGTCCCAGTCGGCGACGCAGGCGGCGTCCGCCTTCATCGCCCATCCGTACTTCTCGACGGCGTGCGTGCCGACGGCCACCGCCAGGTAGTCGCCGAAGGCCTCGCCGATGGATCCGGCCTCGGGGGAGGTGCCGAAGCCGGGTACCTGGGCGTGGTGCACGGCGTGACCGTATTCGTGCACGATCACCTCGGCGTCCTCGGCATCGTCCACTCCGCCCTTGCCGAATCGGATCTCGGCCTTCCTGTCGGTGAAGAAGGAGTTGTCGGCGCCCCACTGGTTGAGCCGGACCGGCTGCGTCCGGTCGTTGGCCCCGGGCAGTTCGGTGCCGAAGCCGAGCCCCTGCAGGTACTCCTGTGCCTCGTTGACCCAGAAGTACGCCATGACCTGCTCGAACTGGTCGTCGGAGCGGTTGTACGCGGCGGCGCCCGCGACGGTGGCGGGCTTGCCGGTCTCGGAGCGGACGTCGACCCACTTCCCCGACAGGGCACCGCTCGCGTCGAGGTTCCGCAGCGTGGCGGTGGCGTACGCGGAAGCCGGTACGTCGCTCGCCGCGTCCTTGTGGTCGGTGAGCGACTGGTCGCCGGTGGCCTGGACCGGGTTCACCATGAAGACGCGGGCCTGGGGAAGCGAGGGGGCGGGCAGCGGGGCGGCGGAGGCGCCGGCCGAGGGGAGCAGGGCGGCGGTGGCGACGGCCACGGTGGCGGTGGCCGTGGCGATCAGCCCGCGGGGTGTGCGGCGACTCATGGACGTCCTCCTGCGACGGGGTGCTGCGACGAGATGATTGGCATGCGCTCGACACATGTGGCGGCGATCTTCGCGTACCGCCGCCCCTTTGAACACCCCTGGGTCCGGGGAGTCGGGGCGTGACGCAGGCCACAGTCGATCCACCCCCGCCGCAGTACTCTGGTCGCATGCCTACGCTCGTACGCCGTCGCCACGTGGACTTCCTCCGCGTCACGTCCATGAGCTGTCGCCGCTCCGCCTGACCCCAAGGGGCACCACCAGCGCCCCCACCGGGTCCCTCGTTCAGAGCCCAAGCCGACCGGCACCCGTGGCCCCCGCCCCACCCTCGGCGGCCGCCCCGGGCACCCGTAGACCCCGCGGACGCACCCATGACTCGCAGCTCGTACCCCTCGCAGCTCCCCATCGTCGACCTCTCCGCCGCAGACCGTGACCCCCAGGCCCGGAAGCTGCTCCACGCCCAGCTCCACTCGGCCGCGCACGACGTCGGTTTCTTCCAGTTGATCGGGCACGGGGTGACCGAGGCCGAGACGCGGGCCCTGACCTCCGCGATGCACGCCTTCTTCGCCCTGCCCGAGGCCGAGCGGCTCGCCCTCGACAACATCAACTCGCCGCACTTCCGCGGCTACACCCGCATCGGCGACGAGCGCACCGCCGGCGCGCGCGACTGGCGCGACCAGCTCGACATAGGCGCCGAGCGCCCCGCGCGGACCCCCGCGCCCTGGGAAGCCCCGTACTGGTGGCTCGAGGGCCCCAACCAGTGGCCCGAGGCCCTCCCCGAGCTGCGGACCGCGGCCCTGCACTGGATCGAGCGGCTCAGCGGGGTCGCCGAGCGGCTGCTGCACGAGCTGCTCGCCTCGATCGGCGCGCCCGAGGACTTCTACGACGACATCTTCGGGCCGCGTGCCCACCCGCACCTCAAGCTGGTGCGCTACCCGGGCAGCAGCGGCGAGGGCGACGACCAGGGCGTCGGCGCGCACAAGGACTACGGCTTCCTCACCCTGCTCCTCCAGGACCACGTGGGCGGGCTCCAGGTCCAGCGCGAGGACGGGAACTTCCACGACGTGCCGCCGCTGCCGGGCGCGTTCGTCGTGAACCTCGGCGAGCTCCTCGAAGTGGCGACCAACGGCTATCTGATCGCCACCAACCACCGAGTCGTCTCGCCGCCCGGGGCCACCGAGCGCTACTCGGTGCCGTTCTTCTACAACCCGCGGCTCGACGCCCGGATCACCCCGCTGGCCTTCCCGTACGCGGAGACCGCGCCCGGCGTCACGGCCGACCCGTCGAACCCGCTGTTCGCCGAGTACGGCCGCAACGAGCTGAAGGGCAAACTGCGGGCCCACCCGCTGACGACGGCCCGCCACCACGCGGACCTGCTGCTGCACCCGGAGGCGCAGCCGGCCCTGTCGTCCTAGCCGGACCTGTCGCCCTCGCCGGGTACGACGTCCTGTCGTACCCGGCGACGTGTCATGTGACGTCTCCTACGACGTCCGCTGCGACGGCCCTGACTGTGCGGGTCGGGCCGTCGCCGGACGGACGGGGCTCGGGTGCTCAGCCCGCGATGTCCGCGTACCCCTCGATCTCGCGCGGGTTCCGCTGCCCCGGACCCGTGTAGCGGGCCGACGGACGCACGAGCCGGCCCGTGCGCTTCTGCTCCAGGATGTGCGCCGACCAGCCGGCCGTGCGCGCGCACGTGAACATCGACGTGAACATGTGCGCCGGGACCTCGGCGAAGTCCAGGACGATGGCCGCCCAGAACTCGACGTTCGTCGCCAGGACGCGGTCGGGACGGCGGTTGTGCAGCTCGTCCAGAGCGGCCTTCTCCAGGGCGGCGGCCACCTCGTAGCGCGGGGCGTCCAGCTCCTTCGCCGTCCGGCGCAGCACGCGCGCGCGGGGGTCCTCGGCGCGGTAGACGCGGTGGCCGAAGCCCATCAGGCGCTCGCCCTTGTCGAGGGCCTGCTTCACGTACGCGGTGGCGTCGCCGGTCCGCTCGATCTCCTCGATCATGCCGAGGACGCGGGAGGGCGCGCCGCCGTGCAGCGGGCCCGACATGGCGCCGACGGCGCCGGAGAGCGAGGCGGCCACGTCGGCGCCGGTGGAGGCGATGACGCGCGCGGTGAACGTGGAGGCGTTCATGCCGTGCTCGGCGGCGGAGGTCCAGTAGGCGTCGACGGCCTTGACGTGCTTCGGGTCGGGCTCGCCGCGCCAGCGGATCATGAAGCGCTCGACGACGGAATCGGCCTTGTCGATCTCGCTCTGCGGGACCATGGGGAGGCCCTGGCCGCGGGCGGACTGGGCGACGTACGAGAGCGCCATGACGGCGGCGCGGGCGAGGTCGTCGCGGGCCTGCTCGGCGGAGATGTCGAGGAGCGGTTTGAGGCCCCACACGGGCGCGAGCATCGCGAGGGCGGACTGCACGTCGACGCGGATGTCGCCGGAGTGCACGGGGATGGGGAACGGCTCGGCGGCCGGCAGGCCGGGGTTGAAGGCGCCGTCGACGAGCAGGCCCCAGACGTTGCCGAACGAGACGTGGCCGACGAGGTCCTCGATGTCGACGCCGCGGTACCGGAGGGCGCCGCCTTCCTTGTCGGGTTCGGCGATCTCCGTCTCGAACGCGACGACTCCCTCGAGCCCGGGTACGAAGTCGGACATCAGGCGGCTCCTCTATCGATGATCGATCAACCGAATGGTGGTCGATGGTGGGGATTCAACAGTCGTCCAGCCCAAGAGTCTGTACGGTTCCGATGATGCGGGGAAGCGTGACATCCGGCACACTCCGCCGATTCGGCGAGTCAGGATTGGCGGCACGCGGTGCCGGGCAAACTGAGGCGCTGCGGCAGGATGGCCCCGTGACCGATCCTGTGAACGACGCCCTGGATCCCGCGGACATGCGCGAGCAGTACCGCACCACCGAGCTGTCGGCCGCCGACCTCGCGCCCGAACCGATCTCGCAGTTCGCCCGCTGGTTCAAGGAGACCGTCGCGAATCCGGCGATCCACGAGCCGAACGCGATGATCGTCTCCACGGCCACCCCCGACGGCCGCCCGTCCTCGCGCACGGTGCTCCTGAAGCACTACGACCAGGCAGGTTTCGTCTTCTTCACCAACTACGACTCCCGCAAGGGCGCGGAGCTGGCGGCCAACCCGTACGCCTCGCTGCTCTTCCCCTGGCACCCGCTGGCCCGCCAGGTCATCGTCACGGGCCGCGCCGAGCGCATCGGCCGCGACGAGACGGTCGCCTACTTCCGCACCCGTCCGCACGGCTCCCAGCTGGGCGCCTGGGCGAGCCGGCAGTCCTCGGTGATCGCGTCCCGCGCGGAACTCCTCGCCCGGTACGAGGAGCTCGCCGCGCGCTACCCCGGCGACACGCAGGTGCCGGTCCCGCCCGAGTGGGGCGGCATCCGGGTCGTGCCGGACGCGGTCGAGTTCTGGCAGGGGCACGAGAACCGGCTCCACGACCGGCTGCGGTACGTCCGCGAGGGCGGCCCGCACGGCGCGGGCGCCCCGCACGGCGCGGAGGGCTCGGACGGAACGGTGGGCTCGGTGGGCTCGGTGGGCGAGACGTGGCGGGTGGAGCGCCTGGCGCCCTGACCGGCGCACATGCCGCCGGCCTACCCGCTCACGCACCCGCGCGCCCCCCACGTGTCGCCATGCGTTTCCGCGATGCAACGATTTCGGTGAAGGTGATGTGCGCTGCGTCACGTTCCAGTTGAATGGCCGCAGCATGGGGGGTGCCGGGATGAGTGCTTTCACGGGGTCCGCGAGCGCGACCGCTTCCGTTCCCGGAGCGGGGGCCGATCTGCTGGCCGCGCTGCTCGACGGGATGGACGCCGCGCTCTGCGCGTTCGACGCCGACGGGACGGTCACGCACTGGAACCGCGAGGCCGAGCGGATCCTCGGCTGGTCCGCCGCAGAGGCGGTCGGACGGCGCGGGTTCGAGGGCTGGGCGGCGCGCAGCGCGGACGCGGAGGAGACCCTGCGGCGGCTGATGGGGGCCATGAAGGGACCCGGCCGGCAGGTCCACGAGCTGGCCCTGCTCCGCAAGGACGGCGGCCGGGTGCTCGTACGCAGCCAGGCCGCCGGCGTACGAGGGGCGGACGGCAGCGCGGCGGGGGTGTACTGCGCGTTCAGCGAGGTCCACGTCCAGCTCGACCTGGAGCGGTCGGTGGCGCTCAGCGAGGCGCTGTTCGAGGACGCGTCCTGGGGCGTCGTCCTCGTGGACGCCGACCTGCGCCCCGCCATGGTCAACGGCCACGCCGCCCGTGCCTTCGGAACCGGGCGTACGGCCCTGCTCGGACGCCCGCTGGGCGATGTCGTCGTGCACGGCGCGGAGGAACTGGAGGCCGCCCTCCAGCACGTCCTGGCGGAGGGCACGCCACAGGCGCCCGCCGAGGTGTGGGTGACGCTGCGGACGTCCGCCGGGGAGCGGCGCCGGTGCTGGCGCAGCGGCTTCCTGCTGCTGTCCTCGCCGATGGCGGAGGAGCCGGTGCCGCTGGGTGTGGCCTGGCTGTTCCAGGACGTGACGGAGGAGCGGCTCGCGGCGCGCGAGGCCGACCGGCTGCGGTTCCGGTGGAGCCAGCTGCACCGGGCCGGCGCGGCGGCGGCGGAGTGCGAGGACCCGGCGGAGGCGGCGGCTGTGCTGCTCGACTTCGCGCTCGCCGGGTTCGCGGACCACGCCCTGGTCGACCGGGTCGCGGGCGAGCGGCGTCTGACCCGGGCCCTGGCGACCCCGGCGGGCGCGCCCAGCCCGGCCTCGCCGGTGGTGGGCGGCGGCATCCCGCTGCGATACGGCCCGAGGCACCCGGCGCTGCAGGCCTGGGACCGGGTGGGCACGGTCCGCGCGAGCGCGGGCCGCACGGCCGAGGTGTGGGCGGAGGCCCACCAGTGGCCCGCCGACGCGGCCCACGCGGTCTGCGTGACCCTGCGCTCCCGGGGCCGCACGCTGGGCGTGGTGACGTTCCTGCGGGCCGCGTGCCGCCGGCCGTTCGAGCGCGAGGACGTGGTCTTCGCGGAGGCGGTGGCGTCGAGGGTGGCGGCGGCGCTGGACCTGGGGGAGCGGGCGGACGCGGGCTAGGCCTGTCGTCGGACTCCCGTCTGCCCCGCGACGCCATGCACGCGGCCGCCCTTCGGGCGACGACGGGAGTTCGACGACAGGGCCTAGTGCCGGTAGAAGATCCGGTCGCCGTACTCCGTCATCACGCGGCCGTTCCACTCGTGGCCGCCGTCGACGTTCCCGGAGCGCAGCAGCGGCGGCTCGATGCCGCGGCGGACCAGGTCCTCGGCGGCGGCGGCCAGGGTGGCCTGCATGAGGGCGCTGGTGACGACGGTGGAGGCGGGTGCGAAGGGGGCCTCGATGCCCTCGTGGGTGAGCTCGGCGTCGCCGACGGCGATCCGGGAGTCGAGGACGATGTCGCAGTGGTCCTTGAGGTAGGTCCCCGAGACGTGCCGGGACCTGGTCTCCGTCGCGTATGCCACCGAGGTCACGCCGATGACGGTGAGGCCGAGCGCGCGGGCGTTCATGGCCATCTCGACGGGCAGGGCGTTGCGCCCGGAGAGGGAGATGATGATCAGGACGTCGCCGGCGGTGGCGGGGGAGGAGTCCAGGACCGCCCCGGCGAGGCCGTCGACGCGTTCGAGGGCGGAGCCGAGGGTGGCCGGCATGACGTCGACGCCGACGACACCGGGGACGACGAGCAGGTTCATGAGGGCGAGGCCGCCGGCCCGGTAGACGACGTCCTGGGCGGCGAGCGAGGAGTGGCCGGCGCCGAAGGCGAAGAGCCGGTTGCCGTTGGCGACGGCCTCGGCGATCGCGGCGCCGGCCGCGGCGATCTCGGCCGAGTCGCCGTCGCGCACCTGCTGGAGCAGGCCGATCGCGGCGTCGAAGAACTGTCCGGCCAGCTTGCTCTCGCCCGCGCTGTCGCCCATTCCAGAAGCTCCTTCTCGTCGCCGTCGCGTCGTCGCGTCATGTCGTGGTCGTGCCCTGGTCCTGCCCCGGTCGCCGATCACGGTGCGGTCTAAACCATTGCTCTGTCAATACCGCCTTGGGCCGGTGAGGCCCGGTTGTCGGCGCGATGCGTCAGAATTGGTGCAGGGCCAGCGCACGACTCATCGAGGGGCACGTATGTCCGGACTGATCGACACAACGGAGATGTATCTCCGCACCATCCTCGAGCTTGAGGAGGAAGGTGTGGTCCCCATGCGTGCCCGGATCGCCGAGCGGCTCGACCAGAGCGGCCCAACGGTGAGCCAGACGGTGGCCCGGATGGAGCGCGACGGACTGGTGGCCGTCGCCAGCGACCGGCACCTGGAGCTGACCGACGAGGGCCGCCGCCTCGCCACCCGCGTCATGCGCAAGCACCGCCTCGCGGAGTGTCTGCTCGTCGACGTGATCGGCCTGGAGTGGGAGCAGGTGCACGCCGAGGCCTGCCGCTGGGAGCACGTGATGAGCGAGGCCGTGGAGCGGCGGGTCCTGGAGCTGCTGCGGCACCCGACGGAGTCGCCGTACGGGAACCCGATCCCCGGTCTTGAGGAGCTCGGCGAGAAGGCGGAGGCCGAGGCCTTCCTCGACGACTCGATGGTGTCGCTCGCCGAGCTGGACGCGAGCGAGGGCAAGACGGTGGTCGTCCGCCGGATCGGCGAGCCGATCCAGACGGACGCCCAGCTGATGTACACCCTGCGGCGGGCGGGTGTGCAGCCCGGCTCCGTGGTGTCGGTGACGGAGTCCGCGGGCGGCATCCTCGTCGGCAGCAGCGGCGAGGCGGCCGAACTGGACGCGGAGGTCGCGGCCCACGTGTTCGTGGCGAAGCGCTGAGGTTGCGGCTTTCGTACGAGTGAGGGGGTGCCCCGCCGGTCGGAGAAGACCGGTGGGGCGCCCCTTTCCGCTTTCCCCGGTCAGATGTAGGGGGCGAGGACGCCCCACAGGCCGAGGAACAGGATCCCGAGCGCGAGGGCGCCGCCGGAGGTGTGCTTCAGCGCGATCATGAAGACCGTCTCGCGGGCGGCGTGGAGGGCCGGCTTCTCCGGGTCGTAGACGACGTGGATGTTCTCCGTGACGCGGTTGGGGGCGTCCTGGGTGTACTCGTTGCCGCTGGTGTCGGTGAAGGTGTAGTGGCGGGCCTTCTTCCCGTTCGGGTGGTAGGCCCGCTTGGCCACGACGGTGATGCCGCGCCGGGCGAGGACCACCTTGTCGTGCAGGTTCGAGAGGACGGCGAAGGTGGAGAGCAGGCCGACGAGCAGCGCGAGCAGTCCGGCGAAGGCCGCCATGCCCATGTCGCCGCCATGGGCCGAGGTGGTCCACCAGACGTAGCCGACGTAGGCGGCGAGGACGGCCGCGCCGCCCGTCCACACCTGCCACATCTTGAGGGTGAACCCGCCGTCCTCGGTGGTGACCAGGGCGCTGCCGGCCGGGTCCCTCTCCTCGGGCAGGGCGTTGTCGAGGGCGGTCAGGAACGCGGAGGTGGCGTATGCGTTGCCGCCCTCGATCCGGTGGACCGTCCGGTCGGTGAGGACGACATCCAGGGCTTTGTCGCCGCGGGGGCGGATCTCCTGGACGGCCGCCAGGGGGATGCGCGTGATCAGCCGGTCCCGCCTGATGGTGAGCAGGTCGGGGTCGAGGATCGCGTCGGTGTCCCCCTTCGTGAGGACCTGTGAACTGAGCATGACCAACTTGACTCGTGGCGGGGGGCATTGGTTGTACGCGAAGGGTCGTGGAGGCGGATCTTGCCCCGAAGGGTGGTCGACGACCGTCGTGCGCCCCGGTTTACGCCGGAATGGCTACGCCCGCGCCCTCGTCGTGCCACGCTGGGGCGAAGTGGTGCGATACGAGGGGTGGAGCGGTGCGAGACCGGGGAGGGGTGGGGGCCGTGCAGCATGCGGAAGCCGTACGTCGGATGCCGCCCGTCCCGGTGGTCCGCGCGCACCGGGCGGTGGCGGGCTCGCCCTGCGCGGCGGCGGGCTCGCGCCTGCCGCGTACGGGAACAGGCTCCCGCACCGCCGGGACGGCAGAGGGCCCCGGCGCCTCGCGGCGCCGGGGCCTGTCCTCCCCTGTGCTGACCTGGAGCCCCGAGCTCTCAAGGTCAATCCCCTCGGACCGTTTTCCCCGAGCGGTCCGCCTCCCGTTCAAGATCTCCCCTCGGCAGCGGCCGTCAATCCTTGAGGCCTGTCACTCGAACGAGGGGTGTTGCGCGGCAGGAGCGCATTTTCGAATGCGAGTTCGATAGTCTGGCGTGGTTCGACGGCAAGAAGAGGGGGTGCCAGGGATGGCGCGACGACTCGACGTCACCGGGGCCGACGGCGTACGGCTGGCGGCCTGGGACTTCACGCCCGGGACCGTCCCGCAGGCCGGCCCCGGCGTCTTACTCCTCCACGGTCTGATGGGCCACGCGGCCCACTGGTCCCCGGCGATCGGCCGCCTCGCGGAAGCGGCGACCCGCCCCGGCG
>NZ_LIPQ01000343.1 GCF_001418135.1 Streptomyces aureus | reverse complement strand
CGGGCGGTCCGGCGGCGCGCTGACGGGGTCGCGGCCGCGCGGCGGCGGGGTGCCCGCCGCGCGGTAGCTGTCCGTAACTGATCGAAATGCGTGGAATGTTCGCTCGTGCGAGGCTGGTCGAGGCCAGGAGGCACATCGCCTCCGTCCCCCTCTCACCCGTCTAGGAGTGAACCTTCATGGGCAAGGCAGAACAGTTCAAGGACAAGTCGGAGCAGCTGAAGCAGCAGGCCAAGCAGGCCATGGGCAAGGCGAAGGACGAGGCGTCCTCGCGCGCCTCCCAGGGCCGTGGCCGCTCCGACGACGAGACGCGCAGGGCCCAGCAGGAGTCCCAGGGCCGTCTCGACCAGGACTACGACGCCTGACACGCCTTCTTCGCGTGCTGTGTCGAGCGAGGCGCACCCGGTATGCCGGGTGCGCCTCCGCGCTGTGTGTGATCACGGCGGGCCGAAAAGTCGTACGCACCGGGCGCCGGATCTTCGTACGGTGGCGCCCATGGCCGTACTTGAGCGACTGCGATCCGATCACGCCCCCGCCCTGCTCGTCTTCGAGCGGGAGAACAGGGCGTACTTCGCCGCGTCCGTGCCCGACCGGGGGGACGCGTACTTCACCGACTTCGAGGAGCGGCACCGGGCGCTGCTCGACGAGCAGGAGGCCGGGGGCATCCACTTCCACGTGCTCGTGGGGGAGGGCGGCGAGATCCTCGGGCGGTTCAATCTCGTCGACGTCGCCGACGGGGCCGCCGAACTGGGGTACCGGGTGGCCGAGAAGGCGACCGGGCGTGGCGTGGCGACGGCCGGGGTGCGGGAGGTGTGCCGGCTGGCGCGTGAGGAGTACGGGCTCAGCCGGCTGACCGCCGTCACGACCCTCGACAACGACGGGTCGAGGGCCGTGCTCGGGCGCGTCGGGTTCGGTGCGGTCGGGAGCGTGACGCTCGACGGGCGGGCGGGGACGTCGTACGAGCTGGACCTGGCCGACGGCGTGGGGCGGAGCGCAGCCTAGGGGGTGCCTCGCCGCTCAGGCCGGGCCCGCGGCGCCCGGCACAGGCCACCCCCTGGGTGCCTCGCCGTTCAGGCCGGGCCCGCGGCTCCGGCCTGAACGGCAGGTCCCCCAGGGCCTGTCCGGGTCACTCCTCTTCCGTTCCTCGCGGCGGCAGTTTCGGGCGGGAGCGGTCCGGGAGGTCCACGTAGCCCGGGGGGCTCGCAGCCGGGGTCTCCGCGAGGAGGGCGAGGGCCACCTCGACCGCGTCGTCGAGCTGGGCGTGCCGGCCCTCCGCCCAGTCGAGGGGGGTGCGCAGGATGGCGAGGTCCGGTTCGACGCCGTGGTTCTCCAGGGACCAGCCGTACTCGGGGAACCAGGCCGCGTTCATCGGGACCGTGATCTGGGTGCCGTCGCCGAGGTGGTGGCGGCCGGTCATGCCGACGACTCCGCCCCAGGTGCGCTGGCCGACGACGGGCCCCAGGCCGAGGAGCTTGAACGCGGCGGTGATCATGTCGCCGTCGGAGGAGGTGGCCTCGTCGGCGAGGGCGACCACCGGGCCGCGCGGGGCGTTGGAGGCGTACGCGACGGGCTGGGCGTTGCGGGTGAGGTCCCAGCCGAGGATCCTGCGGGTGAGCTTCTCTATGACGAGCTCGCTGATGTTGCCGCCGGCGTTGCCCCGTACGTCGACGATGAGGGCCGGCCTGGAGACCTCCATGCGCAGGTCGCGGTTGAACTGGGCCCAGCCCGAGCCGCCCATGTCGGGGATGTGGAGGTAGCCGCAGCGGCCGCCGCTGACCTCCCTTACGACCGCCCGGCGTTTGGCCACCCAGTCCTGGTAGCGCAGCGGACGCTCGTCGATCAGCGGGACGACGGCGACGCGGCGGGCCCGGCCCTCGCCCTCGGCGGGGGTGAAGGTGAGCTCGACGGTGGTGCCGCCGGTGCCGGAGAGCAGCGGGTACGGGCCGGCGACCGGGTCCACGGGCCGGCCGTCGACATGGGTGAGGACCGCGCCCTCGCGGATGCCCGTACCGGCGAGCGGGGAGCGGGCCTTGGAGTCGGAGGACTCGCCCGGCAGGATGCGCTTCACCGTCCAGCCGGCCTCGCGGGGCACGAGGTTGGCGCCGAGGAGGCCCATCGGCCGCTGGTAGTGCGGGGGGCCCTCGTTGCGGCGGGCGGGGGTGACGTACGCGTGGGAGGTGCCCAGTTCGCCGAGGACCTCGCGGAGCAGGTCGGCGAACTCGTCGGGGGAGGCGACCCGTTCGACGAGCGGTCGGTACTGGTCGAGGACCGCCGTCCAGTCGACCCCGCCCATGTCGGGCTCCCAGAAGTAGGCGCGGACGATCCGGCCCGCCTCGTCGAAGGCCTGCCGCCACTCGGCCCCCGGTTCGACCTCGTGGAGGATGCGCCGCAGGTCCAGGTAGACGGTGGAGTCGCCGTCCCCGGACTCGGTGGCGGGCACGGCCCGCAGTTCGCCCTCGTCGGCGACGACGAGCCGGGTGCCGTCGCCGCTGACCGCGAACCAGTCGAGGTCCTTGGCGAGTTCGCTCTTGCGGGCCTTGGTGATGGAGAAGTGCTCCAAGGTGGGCTTGCCCGAGGTGTCGGTCGGGTTGGCGAAGGTCTCGCCGAGCGCGCCCGAGATGGGCCAGCGCAGCCAGACCAGACCGCCGCCGCTCACCGGGTGCAGGGCGGAGTACTTGGAGGCGGCGACCGGGAAGGGGGTGACCCGGTCGGGGAGCCCCTCGATCTCGACGGTGACCGTGCCGTCGGCGGTCGCCTCCGTGTCGTCGTCGGCCGGGTCCAGACCGCCGGCGGCCGGGCGCCCGTCGGGGAGCAGGGCGAACGGTGAGGGTGTCGCGGAGGAGAGGGGGACCAGGTAGGGGCGGCAGCCGAGCGGGAACGACAGGTCGCCGGTGTGCACGTCGTACACCGGGTCGAAGCCGCGCCAGGACAGGAAGGCGAGGTAGCGGCCGTCCCGGGTGAAGACGGGGTTCTCGTCCTCGAAGCGCCCGTTGGTGACGTCGACGACGGTCCGGGGGCCGGGGCCGGAGATCCGGGCCATCTTGATCGAGCGCAGGGAGCGGCCGATGCCCGGGTGCGACCAGGTGAGCCAGCCGCCGTCGGGGGAGAAGGCCAGGTCGCGGACGGGGCCGTTGACGGACCGGATGAGTTCGGTGACCTCGCCTCCCCCGGACTCGGTCCGGGAGGTGTCCCCGGAGTCCTCGGTGGTGTCGAGGAGGAGCAGCCGGCCGTCGTGGGAGGCGATGGCGAGCCGTTCGCCGTCCGGGTCGGCGACGAGTTCCTCGACCCGGCCGAGATCGCCCGAGGCGAGGCGGCGGGGCGGCCGGTCGCCGCTGGCGCGCGGCAGATAGGCGACCTCGACGGCGTCCTCGCCCTCGGCGTCGGTGACGTACGCGACCTGGCCGCCGCTGCCCAGCATCTCGGGCAGCCTGACCCGGACGCCCGGGGTGTCGACGATCGTGCGGGCCGGGCCGTCGCGGTGGGTCAGCCAGTAGAGGCTGCCGCGCACGGAGACGGCGCTGGCCCGGCCGGTCTCGTCGACGGAGACGGCGTCGACGTGGTGGGCGGCGGGCACCTGGTACGGGCGCCGGCCCACGCGTTGGCCGCCGAGCCGGACCTGCAGTTTCCGGGGTCGGGAGCCGGGGGTGAGGGTGTCGACGATCCACAGGTCGCCGGCGCACTGGTAGACGACCCGGCGTCCGTCGCTGGAGGCGTGCCGGGCGTAGAACTCGTCGTGGTCGGTGTGCCGGAGCAGGTCGGTGCCGTCGGGCAGGCAGGAGTAGAGGTTGCCGACGCCCTCGTGGTCGGAGAGGAACGCGACCCGGCCGTCGACGGCCATCGGGCAGTCGAGGTGGCCGCCGATGTCGGGGAGCAGCCGCTCGCCGTGCAGCCAGAGGCGGCCGGTGGCGCCGCCGAGGTAGCGCTTCCAGGCGGCCGGCTCGTGGGGCGGCTTTCCGGTGAGGAGGAGGGTGCGGCGCTCGGCCTCCTGTCCCTCGTCGGCGCCGTTGCCGGTATTCCCGCCGGACTTCCCGCCGGCTTTCCTGTCGGCGAACTGCTCGGTGACGGCGATGTCGGAGACCGGGCCCCAGGGGAGGCGGAGGCCGGGGGAGCCGTCGGTGGGGACGTGGTAGGCCCAGGAGAAGTACGAGAAGGGCTGCCCGTGCGAGGAGACGGCGAGGATGTCCGACCGGCCGTCCTTGTCGGGGGGTGTCCAGCCGCAGACGCGGGTGTCGGTCGAGCCCCAGTAGGTGAGCCGCCGGGCGGACCCGCCTTCGATGGGGACGAGATGGATCTCTGGGTCGAGGCTGCGCCAGTTCGTGTACGCGATCTGCCGGCCGTCCGGCGAGAAGCGCGGGTGGCCGACCCGCGTCCGGTCGACGGTGAGCCGCCAGGCCCGGCCGGGGCGTTGGCCCTCGGGTACGAGCGGGGCGATCCAGAGATCGTCCTCGGCTGCGAAGCACAGCAGATCGTCGTGGAGGTGCGGAAAACGGAGATACGCGACGTCGTCACTCACCTCCTCATGCTTTCCGTGTGAGGGGGGTGCGGCAACTCGTACGTGCTTGCGGGCGTCTTCCCGGTCGTGAGGCGGCTCCGGTGTGGCCCAGGACACGTACGAAACGGTTTCGTTTCGCTGAGGGCGGGGGTATCTTCGTACTGTACGAAACCGTTTCGTTCGGCAGGAGTCCGGTCATGGCCCGCAGCAGGCTCACCCCAGAGCGTGAGTCCGAGCTGTACGGAGCCGTGCTCGACCTCCTCCGCGAGGTCGGCTACGACGCCCTCACCATGGACGCCGTCGCCGCCCGCACCCACTCCAGCAAGGCCACCCTCTACCGCCAGTGGGGGAGCAAGCCCGAGCTGGTCGCCAGGGCGTTGCGCGCCAACAAGCCGGCCGATCTCTCCGAGATCGACACCGGCTCGCTGCGCGGCGACTTCCACGAACTGATGGCACGGACGGACGACTGTCAGATGGAGAAGGACTCCGCGCTGATGCGGGGCCTCGCCCAGGCCGTCCACACCAACCCCGAACTGCACCGGGCGCTGCGCGAGCTGCTCATCGAACCCGAGATGAACGGCCTCGACGAAGTGCTGCGCAGAGCGGTCCGCAGGGGTGAGGTCGACGCCGGGAACCCGGCGCTGAAGCTCATCCCCCACATGTTGATCGGTGCGTTCATCGCCCGGCCGCTGATCGACGATCAGCCGGTCGACCGCGCGTTCCTCAGCGCGTACGTCGACGCCGTCGTGCTCCCCTCACTCGGCGTCTGACCCCAGCAGTACCCGCTCCGCCCCGCTCCACCTGACGTCGAACCGCTCACGCCGTCGGGCCGGCTCCCCATGCCCTGTCCCACCAAGAAATGGGAGTACGCCCCCGTGGCCACGTTCCTGTACAAGCTGGGCCGTTCCGCCTTCCGGCGCCGACGGCTCGTCGCCCTCCTGTGGGTGGCCCTCCTGGCCGTCGCCGGGATCGGCGCCGCCACCGCACCCGTCGCGACCTCCAGCTCCTTCTCGATCCCCGGCACCGAGGCCCAGCGCGCCTTCGACCTGCTCGAAGAGCGCTTCCCGGGTGCCGGAGCCGACGGAGCCACCGCCCGCGTCGTCTTCAAGGCCCCCGAGGGCCAGAAGATGACCGACCCGGCGCACAAGGCCGTCGTCGAGGAGACCGTCGCCGCCCTGAGGTCGGGCTCGGACCAGATCGTCTCGGTCACCGACCCGTACACCGGGCAGGCCGTCTCCCAGAACGGCTCCACCGCCTACGTCTCCGTCGCCTACAAGGTCAACGCGATGGAGCTGACCGACGAGACGCGCGAGGCACTGACCCAGGCCGGACACAACGCGCAGGGCAAGGGACTGACCGTCGAGGTCGGCGGTGACGCCCTCCAGACCATGCCGGAGACCGGCTCGGGCGAGATCGTCGGCGTCGTCATCGCCGGCATCGTCCTGGTCCTGACCTTCGGTTCGCTCGTCGCGGCCGGACTTCCGCTGCTCACGGCGATCATCGGCGTCGGCATCGGCGTCTCCTCGATCACCGCGCTCGCCAACGTCCTCGACCTCGGCTCCACCACCTCCACCCTCGCGATGATGATCGGCCTGGCGGTCGGCATCGACTACGCCCTCTTCATCGTCTCCCGCTACCGCGCGGAGCTGGCCGAGGGCCGCGAGAAGGAGGACGCCGCGGGCCGCGCCGTCGGCACGGCGGGCTCCGCCGTCGTCTTCGCGGGACTCACCGTCGTCATCGCCCTGGTCGGCCTGGCCGTCGTCAACATCCCGATGCTGACGAAGATGGGCTTCGCCGCCGCCGGCACGGTCGTGATCGCCGTACTGATCGCGCTCACCCTGATCCCCGCCCTGCTCGGCTTCGCCGGCGACAAGGTCATCGGCCGCAAGCAGCGCAAGGCCGCGAAGGCCGGTGCCGGGGACGGCGCCGCCGAGAGCGCGAAGAGCGAGAAGCCGAACGGCGGCACGCGCTGGGCCCGCTTCGTCATCCGCCGCCCCGTCATGGTGCTGCTGATCGGCGTGCTCGGCCTCGGCGCGATCGCGCTGCCCGCCGCCTCCCTGGAGATGGGCCTCCCGGACGACGGCGTCAAGCCGACCTCCACCACCGAGCGCCGGGCCTACGACGCCCTCTCGGACGGCTTCGGCCCCGGCTTCAACGGCCCGCTGCTCGTCGTCGTGGACGGTGACAAGGCGACCGCCGACAGGACGGTCTCCACCATCAAGGGCCTCCAGGGCTGGGCCGCCGTCACCCCGGCGACCCCGAACAAGGCCGGCGACGCCGCGATGATCACCGTGGTCCCGAAGGACCGCCCGTCCTCCGGCGCCACCGAGACCCTCGTCCACGACATCCGGAACGCCACCGGCGACGACGTCCTCGTCACCGGCGCCACCGCGATGAACATCGACTTCTCGCAGAAGATGAACGACGCCCTGGTGCCGTACCTGGCCCTCGTCGTCGGTCTGGCCTTCCTGCTCCTGACCGTGGTCTTCCGCTCGGTCCTCGTCCCGCTGAAGGCGGCCCTCGGCTTCCTGCTCTCGGTGGTCGCGGCCCTCGGCGCGGTCGTCGCGGTCTTCCAGTGGGGCTGGCTCGGCAGCCTCTTCGGGGTCGAGCAGACCGGCCCGATCATGTCGATGATGCCGATCTTCATGGTGGGCGTCGTCTTCGGTCTCGCGATGGACTACGAGGTCTTCCTCGTCACCCGTATGCGTGAGGCGTACGTCCACGGGGAGCGGCCCGGCGAGGCGATCGTGACCGGCTTCAAGCACAGCGCCCGGGTGGTCACCGCCGCCGCGGTGATCATGATCGCGGTCTTCTCCGGCTTCATCGGCATGACGGACCAGATGATCAAGATGATCGGCTTCGGCCTGGCCGTCGCGGTCCTCTTCGACGCCTTCGTGGTCCGCATGGCGATCGTCCCGGCCGTCCTCGCGCTGCTCGGCCACAAGGCCTGGTGGCTGCCGAAGTGGCTGGACCGGGTCCTGCCGAACGTGGACGTGGAGGGCGAGGGCCTCGCCAAGGGCACGCCCGCGGACGGGGCGCCCGGCTCGAAGCCGGACCTCGTGAAGGTCTGATCCCCGGACCCTGATCCCGAGGGTCCGATCCCGAGGGTCGGATCCCCGGGGCCCGGTCCCCGGGGTCGCCCCACCTCTCGTGCGCCGTCAGCGCGTCGTCATCGACGCGCCGGCGGCGTACGTGTGTTTCAGGAACCGGGTCAGCGCCGTCGTGTCGAACTGGACGACCGTCACCAGCCCGTCGTCCTTGTGGAGCTCGACGACCGTCTGGACGCGGCCGCAGGGCCAGACGCCTATGTCGCCGCGGCGGGTCGGGGCGCGCAGGCCCGTCTCCAGGAGGACGCGGGGGAAGGACCACTCGACGTCGCCCGGGAAGACGAAGCGAACGGTCGCGGGGGAGAAGCCGGGGTCGTAGCGGAGGTCGACGGGGACGGGGCGGGAGAGAGGGGCGTCGCTGATGATGCGTCCCCTGGCGTGGTCCTCGACCGCCAGGTCGGTGTCGCGGGCGACTGGATGGGCGGCTTCGTGGTCGAGTGCGCGGTCGTCTGCGGCAGCCATCGGGGGCTCCTCACCGTTTGTCCTCTTATCGACTAATGTCCCACTCCTTCCCGGCGTGCGCACGACCATGCGCCGCTGTTCTGTGACCTGTGCGCTCTTGCAAGCACTTTGCAGGAGCGCTCATCATTCAGGACGTGCATGTACCTGACGGATTCATCAACGCCCCCGTATCGGTCGCCGCCGGTGTCGCCGCCGCCGGCGCCGTCGCCGTGAGCCTGCGCGGGGCACGGCGGGAGCTCGGGGACACCTCCCGTGCCGGAGGCCACGGGGGAGAGCGGACCGCTCCGCTCGCCGGACTCGTCGCGGCCTTCATCTTCGCCGTCCAGATGCTGAACTTCCCGGTCGCCGCCGGAACCAGCGGACATCTCCTCGGCGGCGCGCTCGCGGCGATCCTCGTCGGACCATGGACCGGCGTCCTCTGCATCGCCGTCGTCCTGCTCATGCAGGGCATCCTCTTCGCCGACGGCGGCCTCACCGCGCTCGGCGTGAACATCACGGTCATGGGCGTCGTCACGGTCGTCGTCGCGTACGCGCTCTTCCGCGGCCTCGTCCTGCTGCTGCCCCGCACCCGCGCCTCGGTGACCGCGGCCTCCTTCGTCGCCGCGCTCGTCTCCGTACCGGCCGCGGCCGCCGCCTTCACCGTCCTCTACGCGATCGGCGGCACCACCGACGTCCCGGTCTCCAAGGTCCTCACGGCCATGGTCGGCGTCCACGTCCTGATCGGCATCGGCGAGGCCGTCATCACCATGCTGACCGTCGGCGCGGTCGTCGCCGTCCGCCCCGACCTGGTGTACGGCGCCCGCGGCCTGACCGCCCCGCTCAAGCTGCGCGTCGGCGGCGAGCTGGTCGACGCGGCCCCGGCGGCCGAGCCCGCCACCGCCCCAGCCGGGTCCCCGAGGAAGCTCTGGATCGGCGGTGTCGTCACCGCGCTCGTCCTCGCCGGCTTCGTCTCCTTCTACGCCTCCGCCAGCCCCGACGGACTGGAGAAGGTCGCCGCCGACAAGGGCATCGACAGCAAGGTCGAGGACCACGCGGCCGCCGACTCCCCGCTCGCCGACTACGGCGTCAAGGGCATCGAGACCGCCCGCCTCTCCGGCGGCCTGGCCGGCGCGATCGGCGTGGGCGCGACCCTCGCCGTCGGCACGGGAACGTTCTGGGTCGTCCGCCGCCGCCGTACGCGCACGGAACCCGGTACCCACGCGGAAACGACCGCCTGACATGGCAGCGGGGCACGCACACAAGCTCTACCGGCACGCGCACTCGCCGGTCCACGAGCTGCCCCCGCACACCAAGCTGGCCGCCGTCCTCGGCTTCGTCGTGGTCGTCGTCTCGACGCCCCGCGAGGCCGTCTGGGCCTTCGCCCTCTACGCGCTGCTCCTCGCGGTCGTGGCGGCGAAGGCCCGCGTCCCGGCCGGCTTCCTGCTGAAACGGCTGCTCATCGAGGTGCCGTTCGTCGCGTTCGCGCTCCTCATGCCCTTCGTGGTCCCCGGCGAGCAGACGACCGTCCTGGGCGTGTCGCTGAGCGTCCCCGGCCTGTGGGGCGCCTGGAACGTCCTCGCCAAGGGCACCCTCGGCGTCGCCGCCTCCGTGCTGCTCGCCTCCACCACCGAACTGCGCGAGCTGCTCCTCGGCCTCCAGCGGCTGAGGCTGCCCCCGCTGCTCGTCCAGATCGCCTCGTTCATGATCCGGTACGGCGATGTCATCACCGACGAGATGCGCCGGATGTCCGTCGCCCGCCGCTCGCGCGGCTTCGAGGCGCGGGGCGTCCGCCACTGGGGCGTCCTCGCCAAGTCGGCGGGCGCGCTCTTCATCCGCTCGTACGAGCGCGGGGAACGGGTCCACCTCGCCATGGTCAGCCGTGGCTACACGGGCACGATGCCGGTCATCGACGAGGTGACCGCGACCCGCGCCCAGTGGACGTACGCGGCGGCGCTCCCGCTCACCGCACTTCTGATCTGCCTCCTGGGATGGACCCTATGACCGCCCCCTCGACGCCCGTCCCCCCGACGGCCGCGCCCTCGCTCGACGTACGGGGCCTGGCGTACGCGTACCCCGACGGTCACCAGGCCCTCTTCGGCGTCGACCTGACCGTCGGCCGCGGCGAGCGGGTCGCCCTCCTCGGCCCCAACGGCGCCGGCAAGACCACCCTCGTCCTCCACCTCAACGGCATCCTCACCGGCGGCGCGGGCGGCGTCACCGTCGCAGGGCTGCCCGTCGGCAGGAAGCACCTCGCGGAGATCCGGCGCAAGGTCGGCATCGTCTTCCAGGATCCCGACGACCAGCTGTTCATGCCCACCGTGCGGGAGGACGTGGCCTTCGGCCCGGCGGCGGCCGGCCTGCGCGGCGCCGAACTGGAGGCCGTCGTACGGAAGGCCCTCGACCGGGTCGGGATGGCGGAGTACGCGGACCGGCCGCCGCACCATCTGTCGTTCGGGCAGCGCCGCCGGGTCGCCGTCGCGACGGTCCTCGCCATGGAGCCGGAGATCCTCGTCCTCGACGAGCCGTCGTCCAACCTGGACCCGGCCTCGCGCCGCGAGCTCGCCGACATCCTCCGCTCGCTCGACGTCACCGTGCTCATGGTCACCCACGACCTGCCGTACGCCCTGGAGCTCTGCCCGCGCGCGGTGATCCTCAGCGAGGGCGTCATCGCCGCCGACGGGCGGACCAGCGACATCCTCGCCGACGAGGAGCTGATGGCCAGACATCGCCTCGAACTGCCGTTCGGATTCGTGCCGAGCTCCGTGGCCTGAGACCCCGGAATCGGCCCTCCTCCCCCCGCGTTGCACCATGGGGGGTCGGATCGGCGATGGAGGAGTGGGACGTGGACGTCCAGGGCACGGTGGCGGCGGGCTGGGAGCCGGTCAGGGACGCGTTCCTGCGCAACTTCGAGCAGCGCGGTGAGCGCGGGGCCGCCGTCGCGGTCCACCACGACGGCGTCAGGGTCGTCGACCTGTGGGCGGGCACCCGTGACGTGGACGGCGAGACCCCCTGGGCCGAGGACACCGCGCAGGTCGTCCGCTCGGCCACCAAGGGCGTCGCCGCCGCCGTACCCCTGCTCCTGCACCAGCGCGGGCTGCTCGACCTGGACGCCCCGGTCGCCGCGTACTGGCCCGAGTTCAAGGCGGCGGGCAAGGACGGCGTGACCGTACGGCAGCTGCTCGCGCACCGCGCCGGCGTCCCCGTCCTGGACCGGCCGCTCACCCTCGCCGAGGCCGTCGACCTGGAGACCGCGACCCGCGCCATAGCCGCCCAGGCCCCCGTCTGGGAGCCCGGCACGGCCCACGGCTACCACGCCCACACCTTCAGCTGGCTGCTCTCCGGCCTGGTCCACCGGGTCACCGGCCGCACGATCGGCCACTGGGTCGGCGAGGAGATCACCGGCCCTCTCGGCCTCGACCTGTGGATCGGGCTCCCCGGCACGGAGGCCCACCGGGTCGGCCGCCTCGGCCCCGTGGAGGAGATCGAACCGCCCGGCAGCGGCGCCCTCAGGCTCCGCCCCAAGCGCTCCGTCACCGAGGCGTACAAGGACCCGGACTCGCTGACACGGCGCGCCTTCGGGGTCATCGACCCCAAGCCCGACGAGAACGACCCGGTCTACCGGGCCGCCGAACTGCCCGGCTCCGCCGGGGTGGCGACGGCCCGCGCCCTCTCCCGCTTCTACGCGGCCACCCTCGGCCCCGTGGACGGCGCCGCGCGCCTCTTCACCCCCGACACCCTCACGCTCGCCCGGACCGAGGAGTCGGCGGGCGCGGACAAGGTGCTGCTGGTCGGCACCCGCTTCGGCCTCGGCCACATGCTGCACGGCCCGGCGTCCCCGCTCCTCGGCCCGTCCTCGTACGGCCACCCGGGCCGCGGCGGCTCGCTCGGCTTCGCCGACCCCGACGCCGGCATCGCCTTCGGGTACGTGACGAACGGCATGCGCAGGACGGTGACGGCGGATCCGCGGGCGCAGGCGCTGGTGAAGGCGGTCGGGTCGGTGGTGCGGGGGGCGGTGTGAACCGCTCCCGGCCACAACGCCGTTCGTGATCTCCCCGACCTGACATTCCTCCGGGCGCGACCTGACATTCTGCGCTTCCGAGGCGCGGATCGGTGATCGTCCGGGCGCTAGCGTGTGCCCGCTCCACCGTTCGGTGGACCAGGCGCACGGGGGCGCATGTGATCGAGATTTCGTTGACGACGTCCGAACACGGGACCCACGCCGGATCCCTTCGGATCGCCGACAGCCGGCTGTGGGAGACGCTCGGCAGCATCGGGCTGCTGGCCGCCTACCGGGGGCTCGTGCCCTGGCCGTACACCAACTGGGGTCGGGCGGCCCGTCGTTCGCTGATGCGGGCCGACGTGACCCTGCCGGGGTGGCTCGTCCACCTCTTCCGGGCCGGCGGCGGCACCCTGCCGTCGTTCCTCCTCCCCGTCCCGTCCCCCGGCCGGCAGCCGGACCTGGCGGGCGAGATCGCCTCGCTCCGCGAGGTGTCCCCGGCCCGGGTGCGCGAGGAGCTGGAGCGGTGGTTCCCGCAGGGCGTCCCCGTCGAAGTGCGTCCGCTGTACGCGGATCCCGGCGGGCGGATCGCCGACCTGTGCGCCTTCCTCCCGCGCTACGTGCGCGCCGCCCTCGCCCCGTACGAGGCGCCCCTGAGGACCGTCACGGACGACGACATCCTGCTCCGCGCCCGCGTGCTCGCCACCCAGGGCCCGGACCGCCTCCTCGGCACCCTGAACGGGGCCGTCTCGCGGCGCGGCGACGTCCTGCGGCTGCACGCCGGGCCGCCGGGCAGGATCGCGGCGAGGACGGACGTCTCCCGCATCGTCCTGGTGCCCCTGGTGTTCGGCCGGGGGGCGTCGCTCCTGGGCTTCGCGCCGAACGGGGTGACGGCCGTGTCGTACCAGGCCGAGGGGGCCGCCGTCCTGGCCTGCGAGATCCGGCCGGGGCGGCGGGCGGGCGGACGGGCCGACGAGGGGGCCGACGAACCCGCGCGCGGCGACCGGCTCGAGATCCTGCTCGGCCGCAGCCGGGCCGGGGTGGTCCGCGGCCTCGTCGCGCCGACCACGACCTCGGACCTGGCGGCGACGCTCGGACTGGCGCCGAGCACCGTCTCCGAACACCTCACGTCCCTGGTGGCCGCGGGCGTGGTGCGCCGCCGCCGGGCGGGCGTACGGGTGCTGTACGAACTGGACTCCTCGGGTGTCGCTCTGCTCAGGCACCTGGACAACCGGCGTAGGGTCAACGCGCCGTCGTACGAAACCACTTGAAACATGCCGCAACAAGGAGGAACCCCATGACCGCCGACGCCGTGACCGATGCCGTGACCGACGTGACGCCCGACCACGGGACGTACGAGAAGCTGCTCGCCCTGCTGGACGAGCGCGGAGCCGCCCACCGGGTGATCGAGCACGCCCCCGAGGGCGGCACCGAGGCGGTCAGCGCGCTGCGGGGGCACACGCTCGCCGAGGCGGCCAAGTGCATCATCGCCATGGTGAAGATCGGCAAGAAGGAGAAGCGCTTCGCGCTGGTCGTCGTCCCCGGTGACCGGCGGATCGACCTGAACGCGGTGAAGGCGCTGTACGGCGGCACGTACGTCTCCTTCGCGTCCCCGGAGATCGCGGAGGAGCTCGCGGGCTCGCCGAGTGGCACGATCCTGCCGTTCGCCTTCGACGAGCGGCTCGAACTCCTCGTGGACCCGGACCTGTTGACGCACCAGGAGTTCTACTTCAACGCCGCGCGGCTCGACCGCTCGATCGCCCTGTCGTCGGAGGACTACAGGGCGATCGAGCGGTCGA
>NZ_LIPQ01000342.1 GCF_001418135.1 Streptomyces aureus | reverse complement strand
GCGCGGCCGGCGTCTCGCTGCCGCGCACCACGTACACCCAGATCAACGCGGGCCGGCGCGAGCTGGGAGCGCGAGACGCGCCGGCCCGCGTTGATCTGGGTGTACGTGGTGCGCGGCAGCGAGACGCCGGCCGCGCGCCAGGCCGCCTGGGTGAGGCCCGAGCAGTCGTAGGCCGAGGGGCCCGTCGCCCCCCACACGTACGGCTTGCCGAGCTGGGCGCGGGCGAAGGAGACGGCTGCGGCGGCCCGGCCGTCCGGGGCGGTCACCGGCCCGCGGTCGCCGCCCGAGGAGCGGTCGGCGCGCACGGCGGGGGCGGTGGTCGACGTGTCCGTACCTCCGGTGCCGCCGGTCCCGGCCGAGGTGCCGGAGCCGTCGCGGCCCGCCTCGGCGGCCTCGTACCGGGCGCGCTCCTCCGCGGTCAGCCGGGCGAGCAGGGTGCGTGCCGCCCGGAGCTTGCCGAGGACGGCCGCCTTCTGCCGCCGCAGCTCCGTCTCGTGCTCGCGCAGCGCGTCCAGGTGTCCGGTCGACTCGGCGCGCAGCTGCCGGACGGCGGCGAGCTCGCGGCGGACGGCGCTGACGGCGGCCGCCTGCCGGTCCCCGGCCCGCTCGGCGAGCGCGGCCCGCTCCAGGTACTGGTCCGGGTTCGAGGTGAGGGCGAGCTGGACGGCGGGGTCGAGGCCCCCGGACCGGTACTGGGCCGCGGCCATGGCCCCGATTCCGTCCCGCGCGGTGTTGAGCCGCTGGGTCCTGCGGGCGGCCTCGTCGCGCAGCCGCTCGAACGCGGCCCGGGCCTCGTCCGCCTTCTCCTTCGCCCCGTTGTACCGCTCGGTGGCGACCTCGGCCTCCTCGTACAGCCGGTCGACCTTCTCCTTGACCTGGGCGGTGGTGGGACGGGGTTCGGCGTGCCCCGACCCCTCGAAGAGCGTCGCGGTCGCGGCGGAGGCGAGGGCGAGTGTGGCGGCGGTGCGGCCCGCCTGACCACCGAGGGGCGACTGCTTGGGTTTTCGGTGTGCTGCCACGAGGGCGGGTCACATCCTCTGCCTGGGGGGACGGGCCCGCCGGGCCGACGGCGGGCCGCACAGGGGAGACGGACCGCCGCCGGGTTTTCTCGGCGGGGGTGACCGACAACCGCCGGATCGCCGACGGTGGTGGGGAGCCGGCCACCTGGTGAAGGACGCTAAACCTGGGGTCACGCCCGGGCGGCGGGATGACCGCTATTGGCGACACTTGGCGGTCGGCGACCGATGTCTTTCGCCCGGGGCGCCGGGCCGAGGGGCATTCCGGCGGCCGTCCGACCGAAGCGACGGAGTGGGTGGACCCGGCCGGAAGGCGGTGCTAGGGCCCCGGTTAGGCTCCGGCCCATGGACGTACTCATCAATGTCTTCGTCGCCCTGCACATCATCGGTATCGCCTCCCTGCTGGGCGGATTCCTCACCCAGATGAAGGCGATGGGGGCCGGTACGGCCCGCTTCAGCCCCGCCATGCTGCACGGCGCGCTGACCATGCTCGTCACCGGCGTCGCGCTGGTCGGCCTGAACCAGGCGGACGACCAGAGCGTCAACAACCTCAAGATCGGCATCAAGCTCGGGATCCTCGTCGTGATCCTCGCCCTCGTCTACGTCAAGCGCGACGAGGAGCGGGTGGACAAGGGTCTCTTCGCCGCCGTCGGCGGTCTGACCATGGCGAACATCTTCATCGCGACCCTCTGGACGTGACCCCCGGGACGTGACCCGGGATCCCTCCGGGGAGCGGCCGACCGCACGGGTGTGACACGTACCGCAGGCCGGTGAGGAAGGCGGGTCCCGAAGGCGGGCCCGGATGTCGGTGGGGCGTCCTAGACTCGTGAGGCGATGAGCAGCCTCTTTGACGACAGCTTCCTGGCCGGCCTCCAGAACCACTCCTCGGAGGAGCCCCCGCCCCACCCCGAGGACCACGAGCACGGCTCCCCGGCCGGGGAGGACGTCCCGCACGACCTCTTCGGGGAGCACTTCGACGTGCCACCGCCCGCCCGGGACACCCACTACCGCGACGGCGCCCCCCGCCCCGTCGTGGACACCGCCGCGCTCCTGGACGGGCTGAACGAGCAGCAGCGCGCCGCCGTCGTCCACACCGACACCCCGCTGCTCATCGTCGCCGGAGCCGGCTCCGGCAAGACCCGGGTGCTCACCCACCGCATCGCCCACCTGCTGGGCACGCGGCACGTGCACCCCGGCCAGATACTGGCGATCACCTTCACGAACAAGGCCGCCGGCGAGATGAAGGAGCGCGTCGAGCAGCTCGTCGGACCGCGCGCCAACGCGATGTGGGTGATGACCTTCCACAGCGCCTGCGTCCGCATCCTGCGCCGCGAGTCGAAGAAGCTCGGCTTCACGTCCTCCTTCTCGATCTACGACGCCGCCGACTCCAAGCGCCTGATGTCCCTGGTCTGCCGCGACCTGGACCTCGACCCGAAGAAGTTCCCGCCGAAGTCCTTCAGCGCCAAGATCTCGAACCTCAAGAACGAGCTGATCGACGAGGAGGCCTTCGCCGACCAGGCCGTCGACGGCTTCGAGAAGACCCTCGCCGAGGCCTATCGGATGTACCAGGCGCGGCTGCGCGAGGCCAACGCCCTGGACTTCGACGACATCATCATGACGACGGTCCACCTGCTCCAGGCGTTCCCGGACGTCGCCGAGCACTACCGCCGCCGCTTCCGGCACGTCCTCGTCGACGAGTACCAGGACACCAACCACGCCCAGTACACCCTCGTGCGGGAGCTCGTCGGCACGGGCTACGAGGACCTCGGCCCCGCCGAGCTGTGCGTCGTCGGTGACGCCGACCAGTCGATCTACGCCTTCCGCGGCGCCACCATCCGCAACATCCTCCAGTTCGAGGAGGACTACCCGGACGCGACGACGATCCTCCTGGAGCAGAACTACCGCTCCACGCAGACGATCCTCTCCGCCGCGAACGCCGTCATCGAGCGCAACGAGTCCCGCCGCCCCAAGAACCTCTGGACGAACGCCGGGGCGGGCTCGCAGATCACGGGTTACGTCGCCGACACCGAGCACGACGAGGCCCAGTTCGTCGCCGACGAGATCGACCGGCTCACCGACGCGGGCGAGGCCAAGGCCGGGGACGTCGCCGTCTTCTACCGGACCAACGCCCAGTCCCGTGTCTTCGAAGAGATCTTCATCCGCGTCGGACTGCCCTACAAGGTCGTCGGCGGCGTGCGCTTCTACGAGCGCAAGGAGGTCAGGGACGTCCTCGCCTACCTGCGCGTCCTCGCCAACCCCGAGGACAACGTCCCGCTGCGCCGCATCCTCAACGTCCCCAAGCGGGGCATCGGCGAGCGCGCCGAGGCGATGATCGACGCCCTCTCGCTGCGCGAGAGGATCACCTTCCCGCAGGCCCTCAAGCGGGTCGACGAGGCGTACGGCATGGCGGCCCGCTCGGCGAACGCCGTCAAGCGGTTCAACGCGCTGATGGACGAGCTGCGGACCGTCGTCGAGTCCGGCGCCGGCCCCGCCGTCGTCCTGGAGGCGGTCCTGGAGCGCACGGGCTACCTCGCCGAGCTGCAGGCCTCGACCGACCCGCAGGACGAGACCCGGATCGAGAACCTCCAGGAACTCGCGGCCGTTGCGCTGGAGTTCGAGCAGGAGCGCGGCGAGGAGCCCGCCACCCTCGCCGAGTTCCTGGAGAAGGTCGCGCTCGTCGCCGACTCCGACCAGATCCCGGACGAGGACGAGGAGGGCCGGGGCGTCATCACGCTGATGACGCTGCACACCGCCAAGGGCCTCGAATTCCCCGTGGTGTTCCTGACCGGCATGGAGGACGGCGTCTTCCCGCACATGCGCGCCCTCGGCCAGGCGAAGGAACTGGAGGAGGAGCGGCGCCTCGCGTACGTGGGCATCACGCGCGCACGGGAGCGGCTCTACCTGACGCGCTCGTCGATGCGCAGCGCCTGGGGCCAGCCCTCCTACAACCCCGCCTCGCGCTTCCTGGAGGAGATCCCGCCCGCGTACCTGGAGTGGAAGCGGACCGGTCCGATGGTGAAGCCCGCCGGGCCGACCTCGGGGATCACCTCCTCGCTCTCCTCCTCCCGCTCGCGCTCCGGCCCCTCGGGCTTCGCGACCCGGCGGGCGGGGGACAAGCCGGTGATCTCCCTCCAGGTCGGCGACCGGGTCACGCACGACCAGTTCGGCCTCGGCACGGTCATGACGGTGACCGGCGGGGGGTCGGACGCCCAGGCGACGATCGACTTCGGCGACGAGAAGCCGAAGCGGCTGCTGCTGCGGTACGCGCCGGTCGAGAAGCTGTAGCGGCGGAGACGGCGTACGAGAGCGGGCCCCGGCCGGAGAAGCCGGGGCCCGCTCTCGTACGTGAGGCGTGCGGGGTGGGTCAGCTGGTCGGGTCGAGACCGTGCTTGCGCAGCCAGGCCAGCGGGTCGATCGCGTAGCCGCCGCCCGGCCGGACCTCGAAGTGCAGGTGCGGGCCGGTGGAGTTGCCGGTGTCGCCGGAGTAGGCGATGACGTCGCCGGCCTTCACCTGGCCGTAGCGGATCTTGGCGCTGCTGAGGTGGCAGTACCAGGTCTCGGTGCCGTCGGGCGCGGTCACGATCACCATGTTGCCGTAGGCGCTGTTGATCTGGGTGCGGACGGTGCCGTCCGTCGCGGCCATCACGGGCGTGCCGGTCTGCACGGGGAAGTCGATGCCGGTGTGCACGGACATCCAGTTGACGCCGGACTGGCCGAAGCGCGCGCTGAGCCGGTGGAGTTCCACCGGCAGCATGAACTTGGGACGCAGCGCCTCCTTGCGGGCGGCCTCCTCCTCGCGCTTCTTCTTGTCGGCCGCCTGGCGCGCCTTGAGGTCGATGCGTTCCTGGGTGCGGCTGGCACGGTCGCCGAAGTCGCGGGCGTCGGCGCTGAGCGCGGCGAGCTGCGTGTCGAGGGCGCTGTTGGCGGCGACCTGCTTCACGGACGCCGGGTCGGCGGCGGCGAGCGCGGTCGTGTCCTCCTTCTTCGCGCCGTCGGCGCCGGCTCCGGTGAGCCCGCCGACGGAGGCGGCGGCGATGCCGGCGACTCCCATGACGCAGGCGGAGGGAACGGCGACGGTCAGCAGCGCGGAGCGCTTGGCGGGCGTGCGGCGTCGGCCGCGGCCGCCGTTGGAGGAGCGGCGCACGGGGCGGCCGGCGAGGGGGGAGTCCGTACGGACCTCGACGGCGGGCTGGTCGTCGAAGTCGGCGGGGTCGGCGTCGTGGGTCTCTCGGGCCTCGGGTCGGTCGCCGTCGTCCGCGTGGTCGTCGGGTTCGGCGCGGTCGTGGGCGGGCTCGATGTCGTCGAGGTCCGCGCGGTCGTCGACGGTGCCCGCCTCGGCCTCGGCGACGTACTCGAACGCGAACTCCGTGGTGTGCTCGGGACCCGGCGTGTACTGCTGGGGGACGACCGGCTCGGCCTCCGCCGCCTGGTTCCACGCGGTCGCGTCGTAGGCGCCGGTGTCGGTCGCGAAGGCGGGGGCGGCCCACTGGCCGGTCGCGTCGTAGGACTCATGGCCGTACGCCCCCTGGGCGGCATAGGCGCCCGCGTGGAGGGTCTCGTACTGGCCGGTGTGCTGGGCCTCGGTCCAGGCGGAGGCGTCCCACTGGCCGGTGGTGTCGTACGCGGGGGCGGTGCCGTGCTGCGCGGCCGTCGTGTCGTACTGCCCGGTCGCCGTGTCGTACTGACCGGTGGAGGTCCCGTACGTGCCGGTGGTGTCGTAGGCGCCGGTGGTGTTCCACTGCCCGGTGGTGTCCCACTGACCGGTCGTGTCGTACTGGCCGGTGGCCTCGTACTGCCCGGTGGGGGTGGCGTACTGCCCCGTCATGTCGTACTGACCGGTCGTGGCGTACTGCGTGGCGTCGTACTGCCCGGTCGTCGTTCCGTACTGCTCCGCCGTCCCGTACGTGCCGGTGACGTCGTATCCGCCGAGGTTCCACTGTCCGCTCTGGTCCGCCCCGCCGTCGCCGTAGGCGCCGAAGAGAGGGTCGGTGGCGAAACTGCCGGTGGGGTGGGCGCCGTCTCCGACGTACCCGGCGTGGGGGTGCTGGTCGTTCACCAACGTCTCTCTCGCCTCGGCAGCAGGACCAGTCCGGGGCGGGCCCGACGAGGGGTGTCCCGGGGGTAAGCAGTGGCGCGACTGTACCCGGCGGTATGCGCAGCCGACAATCTTCGGCGGTGTCCGAGGCCGCAGGAAACGGGCAATCGGCCGTGTTTCGCCAGCTCACGGAGAGAGCTTTGGCCTTGTGTTCGAGAAACGTTCGAAGAACGGTGTCGGAGTGTCACGCCACGGACGTGGCGCCCGGCTCCTCCTCACGCGCTCCCGGGGCCTCCGGACCCTCCGCGTCGAGGGCGTCCCGGACCCCGGTGGCCACCGTGGGGTGCACCGTCAGCGCGAGATGACCGACCCCGCTGACCCGCACGTTGTGCACGAGAAGGTCGGGGTGGTCGAGCCGCGCCGTCTCCACCGGCACCATGATCTGGTCCAGATCGCTCCAGAAACTCACGAACCGGGTCCGGCAGCCGGGCGACGGCCCGGCGAGCTCCCGCAGCACCTCCGAACCGGGCCGCATCTGCCGCACCAGCGGATGGGCGTCGGCGAGCGGGGCCACGCTCGTGCCGGAGTGCGGGGTGCCCAGCGTGACCAGGGTGCGTACCCGGCTGTCACCGCCGAGCCGCTGTACGTAATAACGGGCGATGAGCCCGCCCAGGCTGTGCCCGACGATGTCGACCTCGGCGTGTCCCGTCCGGGCGCGGATCTCGTCCACCCGGCGGCCGAGCAGCTCGGCGGCGGTCCGCAGGTCGCAGGTGAGCGGTGAGTAATTGAGGGACTCGACGCAGTCACGGCCGTTCCGGGTGAGGGAGCGGCGCAGGACCACGAAGACAGAGCGGTTGTCGACGAACCCGTGCAGCAGGACGACCGGGCGCCGGCCGGGGGTGACCGACGGGGGAGGGGCGGGCGCGAGGCGCTCGGCCACGATGCCGGACGGGTAGAGGACGAGATGCCCGGTGAGGATCGCGAGCTCAAGGGCGGTGGCCTTCATG
>NZ_LIPQ01000341.1 GCF_001418135.1 Streptomyces aureus | reverse complement strand
GTTCGCCGCCCGCCGGCCCGGCTGGCGCGTGGACATGCGCCAGGCACCGTGGTCGGACCCCACCGCCGGACTCGCCGCCGGGGACGTCGACGCCGCGCTGCTCCGGCTGCCCTTCCCCGGCCAGGACGGCCTGCGGACCGAAACGCTGCTGACCGAGGACCGGTGGGCCGTCATGCCCGCCGACCATCCCCTGGCCGGCCGCGCCGAAATTCCCTTCCCCGAGCTGTGGGACGAACCGTTCGTCGCCGCCCCGCCCGAGACCGGCCCCTGGCACGAGTACTGGCTGGCCGTCGACGCCCGTGAGGGCCGGCCCGTCCGCATCGGTGCCGTCACCGAGAACCCGGACGACTGGCTCACCGCCATCGCCAACGGCTACGGCATCGCACTCGCCCCCGCGTCCGCCGCCCGCTTCTACCCGCGCCCCGGCATCGTCTACCGGCCCGTCACCGGCGTCGCCCCGACCAGCGTCGGCGTCGCCTGGCCGCCCGCCGCCGACACCGACCCCGCCGTCCAGGACTTCGTCCGCTGCTGCCTGGATCACCGTCCGCCCCACCCGGACGGACAAGGCTGACGCATTACGCCGGAGCACACCGAATGTGGCCGGCGCTGGCCGGGGTCGGCCTCGCCATGGCCTTCAACTGATCGCAAACGGCACAGGATCCAAGCCCAGCTTGTTCCGGCATGAGTCGACGGCCCGCGTGACCCAGGCGGTCACGGCGTCGCGATCTGCTGCGATCGCGTGAAGCTCGCGCGCTTTCTCCTGGGCATCGACCATCCACGGGACCAGTGCGTCCTCACGAAGGACTCGTTCGAAGTGGTCGCGGGCCGTGTCCGCGTCCCCAACCAGGGCGGCGGCGACCCCGGCGTCGAAACTGTCCCAGAGGAATCCCCGTCGCACCGGCCTGGACGTCAGGTACCGGGCGACATCCGCCAGGCCCGGGAACCTCTCCCTCAGCGCGGTCACGTTCGCAGCAGCCTGCCGACTCAGTTCGGCAGCCAGCCGCGTGAACTGGTCCTCGGTGCGAAACAGCTCGGAGCCGACCCGGACTGCGTCCACGTGGAAGGCCAGATGGTCCACGTCGTGCCACAGCCACATCGCACCGACACACAGACCACTGCCGGCAATCCGTGGCGGGGTGAACTCCACGACCCCGAGCCACCACCCGTGATCATCAATCCACAGCCGTGACCGCCCGCGCCGGGCCAGGCCGAGCGGCTTCAGGGACTCCCTCGCCGCCGAGGTGATGATCCGGAGCACGGGACTGCGATCTGCCATGCCCAGCATTATCGACGGCCCCACCGACATCCCGTCGGCCGTGGTGGCACATCGCCCTCGCAGAGCCGTTCAACAACACTGAGCGTCGCCCCTCCACAAGAGTGGGGCCGGAATCTGAGAACGGACAGCACACGTTCACCATTGCGGAACCCACCTGACTCCGGCTCTGTCAGATGTCCAGGACCTGGGGGTGCAGGCGAGGCTGCCGCGACGGGCTGTCCGTTCCTTCTGGCAGCATGCTGCCGTGACCGACACACCTGACCAGCGTCCCGCCGAATCCACTCTCGACTTCCTGCGCTCCGCGTTCCCGCCGGAGTGCCGCGAGCCGGCCCTCGGACAGAAGGCTGTAGTGGAGTGGGAGCAGGACAACGGGCTGGTCCTCCCGGAGCCGTACAGGACCTTCATCGCGGAGATCAGCAACGGGTCCAGCCTGGGACCCGCCGGCGACGGCGGCCTCCAGCCGCTCGGCCGGCTGCCCGGCACGTGGCCCGACCTCGGCCCGCGACAGCCAGGAGAACCGTTCCCTCTGGAGGCGGCTTGGCCCTGGGAGGACGACGAGACCGCCGACGACGAGGACCCCCGGATCGACGCCGCATTCAACAAGGGGTCCATCGTTCTCGGGTCCGAAGACGGGCAGTCGTTCTGGCTCCTGCTGACCACCGGCCCGCGCCGCGGCGAGGTATGGATGATCGCCGACGTTGGGGCCGTCCCGGCGCCGGGCGACCAGGCATGGGGCTTCGAGGCGTGGGTGCGGCACTGGCACACCGGCAACGAATGGTGGGACTGAGCAGTCCGTCCCCAGCAAGCAATGGTGGGACTGAGCCGTCCGTCCCCCGGCGGGAGTAATTCGAAGGTATGCCCTTGCCCCTCGCCAGGGGGGAAGGGCTTGACTGTCGTGCATGTTCGAGGGCGGCTGGAACCCCGGCGGAGAGCATGGCCTGAGCTGGAACAGTGCCCGGACCGACCCGGTGTGGGCCGTCCGGGAACGGCCTGCCCCGTCACCGGCGGGCTGCAACGCGGGCCGCGCCCGTTGCGATTGGGGGCTGGTGCCGTTGTGGGCGAAGGACCCCGGGGTCGGTTCGCGCGTGGTGAACGGCCACGGCGAGACGGCACACGAGAAGCCGGTCTACGCAGGGCCTTCGCGGCTCGCCGGTGCCTGCCCGGCTGCTCCGCTCCCCGACTGACCTCGGCGTGAGCGTGGCCCCCTCCGGTCACCCGGAGCGGTCCGTGCCGGGCGGATCGCTCGGCTCGTCCGAGGGAACCGGCGCGTGGCGCAAGGCGAGGGGCGGTTCCGGTGCGGTCGAGGAGATCTCGGGTTCCAGGCCCTGTGCGGGTGTCGTGCGTCGGCGCCCGGTGTCGAGCCGCCAGGCTTCGAAGACCAGGGTCGTCGCCGTGACGACGGTGAGGCCGAGCAGCCACCCGCCGACGACGTCGCTCACCCAGTGCACCCCCAGCGCGACCCTGGTGTACCCGACTCCCAGAACGGCCGTGACGGCGAGTGCCCAGGGCAGCGGGCGCCAGGCCCGGGGCACCAGGGGAAGCAGGACCAGCAGGAGGACGGCGCAGGAGGTGGTCGCGGTCATCGCGTGACCGGAGGGGAACGAGAAGCCGGGAGCGTGGGACACCGGATCCGGCAGGTGCGGGCGGGCGCGTTCGACCACGTGCTTCGTCAGCAGGCCGATCAGACCGCTGGTCACCGCCGTGACGGAGGCCCAGGCGGCCAGCCGCCACGCGCGGCGCGTCAGCAGCCACACCACCACGGCGGCGACCAGCAGGCGCATGACCACCGGGTCCCACACGTAACTGGTGAGGAACTCCAGGAAGCCTACCCAGCCCGGGTGTTCGAGGGCGGTCTGGTGCAGCCGCTCCGCCGTGGTCCGGTCGAGCCGGTACAGCGGCGGCCAACGGGACTCGACCAGGACCAGCGCGAGCGCGAAGGGGACGGCCACCACGGCGGTGGCGATCGCCGCCAGGACGAGCCGTGTCCCGAAGGTCGCGTCGGCACTGCGGTGCCGGGGGAGCAGGGCCCGGACGCCGGGCCTTCGGACTCGCGTGGTGCGCTGTGCCATGAGTAAGCAGACTTCCTTACGTGTCGCGTCGGTGAGCCGCGGCCGGCTCGTGGGAAATGTGGTCAGACGCCGGGGTCCCTGCCCACCGGTTCTTTCACGCCCGCGCGCGTGGCCTCCAGCTGTGCGGCGAACGCGAGGCCGAGGAAAAGGGCCAACGAGGTCAGGTAGGACCACAGCATCAGGGAGATGAGCGCGCTCAGGGGTCCGTAGACGGTGGTGAACGAGCCGCTCGCGCCGACGTACAGACTCAGAGCCCAGGTTGCCGTGATCCACAGGAACAGATACACGACGGCACCGAAGGCGAGCCAGGTGTAGCCCGGTTGGGCGCGGCGCGGCGAAAGGCGGAAGATCGCGCTGGTCGCCAGGACGGCCAGCAGGATCCCGATCGGCCAGCGCAGGACCTCCCAGGCCCGGACGGTGCCGGCCCCGAGGCGGTAGACCTCCGCGAACGCGTGCGTGAGATCACTGCCGAGGACCGTGACGACGAAGCTGAGCCCCAGCGGGAACCCGGCGAGGGCGGCCATCACCAGGCCCCGGGCGTACTTGTGGAGGAACGGCCGGTCGCGCTCGTTGCCGTAGATGCGATTGGCGCCGCGCTCCACCTGGCACAGGCTGGTCGTCACGTTCACCAGCGAGAAGAGCAGACCCAGCCAGAGGGCCGCCTGGCCGCCGTCGTCGGCGTGGCGCCGGCTCTCGTGCAGGGCGTCGTCGACCAGCTGTCGGCTCGGCCCACTGGTGATCCGATGGATCGTCAGCTCCGCGACACGGCCCATGTCCTCGGTGTGCAGCACGCTCGACAGGCCGATGGCGGCGATGGCCAGCGGCACGATGGACAGCACGGTCTGCAGGGCCAGAGCGCGGGAGTGGCTGAAGCCGTCCGCGTAGCGGAACCGCACGAAGGAGTCCCTGGCCAGCCTCCAGCCTCCGTAGCGGCGCAGCGCGGCCCACGCCTCGTCGCCGGACAGTTCCTCGCCCTGGACGTCACGTCTCTGCGGTACACGAGTGGCGGTGCCCATCATGATCCTGACTGTGTGTGCCGCGGCGCGAGCGGCGAGACGACGTCGGGCGGGACGGGACAGTCCGGGGCCCCGGCGCCGCGGGGCACCCCGTCGCTCCTCGTCGTACGGCGGGGGGTGGCGGCGTCGGGCCGTAGCGCGGTGGGCCCCGGAGCACGAGGCAGTCGTACGCGCAGCGCGCCGGGCTCCGTCTCCACGGTCAGCCGGCGGCCGTCGGTGAGGGGGTCCCCGTCTATCTCGCGAGGCTGCGCCCCGGCGAACCGGATGTCGATGCGTCGGCCGCGGTAGTACGTCAGAGCGCCGCCGGCGACGGACCGCGGGCCGGCTTGCGCCGGGTCGGCCGCGGTTCGCGCGTTCTGCCGCGGCTCCATGGAGCGCGGGCGCACGGCCCGGGATATCAGGTGGCCGGTCGCGGCGAGCCACCCGGCCGCGCCCTCCGGGTCGAACAGCACGACGTCAAGCCGCCCGCTGTCGGCGCGCGCACCCGGCAGGAGCTCGACTCCGCCCTGCAGTGTGCCGACGTTGCCGACGACGACCATGCGGGCCCGGTGGCGGCGGCGCCGCCCCCCGTCCACCCGGAGCGACACCCGGGTGCGGGGATCACGGAGGTGCCGGGCCGCCGCGAGGACGTAGGCGGCCCAGCCCAGTCGCGCCTTGAGCCGCGGCGACGCGTCGCGGACCATGGCCGCGTCGAACCCCGCCCCCGCCATGACGGTGAACCGTGTGGGCCGGAGGCGGTCGCCCCACACCCGCCCCACGTCGATGCCGAAGCAGTCCCCGCCCAAGGCCTCTTCCAGGGCCGTCGCAGGGTCGAGGGGGAGCCCCAGATTGCGGGCGAGGAGGTTCCCGGTGCCGCAGGGCACGACGGCGAGCGCGATCCCGGTCCCGGCCACCACGTCGGCGCAGGCTCGTACGGTCCCGTCCCCTCCGCAGACCACGACCAGGTCGACGGGGACCGGTGCGGCCCAGCCCGGCGCCGGGGCGGAACAGCCCGGCGCCGGAGCGGAACAGATCTCGGCGAGCTCCCCGCTCGGCCGCTCGGCCGTGGTCCCTGTCCACCGTTGATCCCGATGGCCGTGGGCCTCCAGGACGGCGCGCACACGGTCGGCGAGCCGGTCGTCGCAGGCGTGCGGATGACGGACGACGACGACCCGGCCGGCCGCCCGTCTGCCCGGGGGCCCCGCGGGGACCGCGCCGGGGGAGGACCGGCGGCGGCTGCGGTCGTCGTCGGCGCCGTCCGGCGTGCGTCCGGCGAGGAACACCGAGCCGACGACCAGAAGCGTCAGCGCACCGTTGACGAGGCCGCCCACGACGTCGGTGGGGTGGTGCATGCCCCGGTACAGCCGCGACAGCCCCACCAGCTGGGGGACGAGCAGCAGAGCGACCACGGCGACGTACCGCCGGGGGCCTTTCAGACGTGTCAGCGCCAGCAGGGCCAGCCCTCCGAACAGAGCGACGGAGGCACCGACATGGCCGGACGGGAAGCTCGACGTCGGCGGCGCCGCGTCGAGGTGTGGCACGGCGGGCCGGGGCCGCTGCACGCAGACGGTCACGACCAGGAACACCGCCGACTGTACGGCGACCGACGCGCCGAGGAACACGGCCTCGGACCACCTGGGGGAACCCGGCAGGAGGAGCAGTGCGGCGACGCAGAGCAGCGTCACCGCGATGATCGACTCGGTCCCGGCCAGTACCGACAGCGCGCCCGAGACGGCGTCTGCCACGGGGCCGCGGCCGGCGGCGACCGCGCGGTTGACCCGGTCCTCCACGGGGGTGAGCAGGTTGGCCAGTGGACCCCTGGTCAACAGCAGACCCAGCCCGACCATCAGGCTCACCTGCGCCGGCACCAGCACCAGAAGCCGGGAACGTCTCGCGGCCGCGTCCGTCTGCGTCGTCATGAGAGACCGCTTTGCCCGTCGCGGCCGGATGATGTCTGCGCCGGGCGAAGTTCGGGCTGGGCGAGCGAAGCCGCCCGAGCCGGCCGCTCGCGCCGCTCCTCCCCGGTGGGGGTGCGGGGGAGCCCCCGCAACCTGCTCTGGGGGCCGGTTCACTGGGCCGCCGCGTACACGGGTCGCGGTCCGGCGGACGCGACGGCCTGCTCAGGACCAGGCGGTCGCCGCCAGAAGCCGACTCGTGGCGCCGGAACCGTTGGTTCTCGACTCCTGCATGCCGACGGGCGTCGCCGGTTCGCAGAATCCGGCTGTGACGATGCTTCGCCGGGCTGCTGCCCGTACTCATAGGCAGCGACGCTCTGACTACCGTCCGCTGCCGTCCCCGCGCAGCGCGGCACGGACCAAAGCGACATCCGCAGTGGGAACAGCGAGTTCCCAGTAGCGATCCGCCGCTTGCAGGGACAGCAGACGGAACAGTCCCTTGTCGACGGCCGCGCTTCCCGGGCCGGCGACCGGGCCCGCCCCATGAACGTGGAACGGAGCAATCAAGGCAATGCCTTCGCCGGTTCCGCCGAGCACTCGAAACGGCCGCCACACCACCGGCGATGCTGCGGCAGGATCCAGAATCAACGACCCCTGCCGGAAACGATGGCCGTCACGGGCGAACGCAGAGACCTCGCGTGCCTCTCCCGCGTTCAACGCTGCGACGTCCGCCTCGGCGTGAGGCCGAGCAACCCCAGTGAATTGCCCGATGAGCCGCCCCGGATGCCGGAGCAGATCCGTGAAGGTCAGCGTTCCCGCGGCCCGACGCACTTTTCTTCCCACCGTTCCCCCTGCCTCCCATTCCCCCTGCATCGCGGTCACCCCCCAGCGTAGCGATGGGGCTGAACGGGATTGCTTCCTCAACCACTCTCGATACAGGCCCTATTGGCGGGTGGCCTTATCGAGCAGTAGCGACGTCGCTTGTCGATGGGTTTGGGAGGCGCCCTATTCCACGGATGGGTGATGTCGACGAGTTTGGGTTCTGGTCCAACTTCTGTGCTCTCACGCTCTGTAGCCTGTCGGGGCTGGATGGAGCTTCGTGACTCGTTGACAGAACTATTGGGGATCATGCCCACATGGACCTCGACCTCGCCCCGCCGACCGGCGTCGGCCCGTTGCGGATCGGTATGACTCGGGACGCGGCCAACATGGCGCTGGACTCACTCCGTGATCTCTCTGCGGTCTCAGATTCTGATCGGCCGGGGCAGCAGGTCTTCCGTCCCAGCGGGCTGATGATCAGCATCCACTGCATGCGAGACATGCTTGAAGCAATCGAGCTGGGAAGGCCGTCGTCCCAGAGGGACCGCGTGTTGTTTCAGGGCGTGGACGTGTTCGCGCTTCCGGCCCGCGAGGTTGTCCAGCGCATGGGCGAGTTCACCTCGATCGACGAAGATCCTGACGACGATGCTTCATTCATCGCCCCGGACTTGCTGCTGAGTTTCTGGCGTCCGTTCGCAGCCGACGATGAGCCGGAGGAAGAGCAGGGCTACTACTTCAGTTCGGTCCTGCTGGCCCGGCCTGGCTACTACGACACCCCTGCTCAGGCTGCGGAGCGACTCCAGCAGAGCTCGTGACGGTGCGGTCAGGATGCCAGCAGGACTCGTTTCCGTAGGAGGCTGAAGCCGGCCCGACCGTACATCTGGCGCTTGATCATTTTGATCCGGTTGACGTGACCTTCGACGACGCCGGAGCTCCACGGCAGGGTGAGGCCGGCAATGACGGCGGCGAGGTCGCGTTCGAGGCCGTTGACGAAGGTGTGGAGGTTGGGCAGGCCGTCGGCGCGGACCGCCTTGATCCATTGTGGGAGCTGGTAGGTCTTCCGGCCTTGCGGCGTCGGCCAGTCGTTGGACGGTGCGGTAGGTCATGCCGAGCTGTCGCTGGATCGAGCGTCGGCCGTGGCCGGCGGCCAGCAGCGCGTGGACGGTGGGCTTGGCGCGGGTGCGGTCGGCGAATCGGTGCCCGGTAGGCCATGGCGACCCGCTCTCGACCGGTGCCGGTGCCCGCTGCAGTACCGACTCGGCGAAGGTCGCGCGGAGGCACGAGCGGTGGCGGGAGACGCACCGCTCGGCCGCTTCGCCCAGGTTGCTCCAGAGGTGGAACCGGTCTGCGACCTGCACCGCGGTGGGCGCCCCAACGAGACAGGCACCGACTCCTACCGCCTCGCCAGCACCCGAGCACGAACCGAACAACCTGCCCAGGCTGGCTGAGACCGACTATTGACGATCTTGACGTGACTGACGAGCGTGAAGTCAGATGCGGTCAGAAGTCGGCATCGAGAAGCGGCACTACCGCAGGGGGTTTGGCGTGTTCATCACGGAAGAGGACGTTTTCGATCCTGATGAAATGCTGAGCCTCTACGACTCCGTCGGCTGGGAGGGCTACACCGCCGACGTCGACAAGCTCTGCCGCGGCCTGCGGAACTCCCATCTCGTCATCACCGCACGAGACGGTTCGGGAACGCTCCTCGGCCTGGCGCGGACCGTCTCCGACGACGAGCACATCTGCTACGTCCAAGACGTCGTGGTCAATCCAGCGCATCACCGGCAGGGCGTCGGCCGGGCCCTGGTCGAACACCTCACGCGACGCTACTCGCACTGCCGGTTCTTCCTCCTCTCCACGGACCAGGAGTCGTCACCGGAAGGCAAGCGCAACCACGCGTTCTACCGGAGCCTCGGCTTCCTGTCCTATGAGGAGAAGCAGATGGCGGGCTTCGGACTGCCCAGGAACCGCCCTGACCTGCGCGACATGACGCCATAGAGATTCGCCCCTCGTGGCTATGGCGAGGACGTCCACCCTCCACCGCCCCGCCCCGCCCCGCCTCGGGCGAGGGCCTGGCCGTCACACGTCCCGGACACGAACGTGCCGTCATCTCTCATCGACAGCCATCAGCCAGGCGATCACCACCTGCCTCCGAAACCGGTCGACAAACGCTGTTCCTGGAGATCAACGGAGCCAGGCGGGCCGCACCCGTTCCGCACCGTCTCCACCTGCAAGTTCACGGTCTACAGCTGGAGTATCAGGCGCTGCCGCACGTGCCTGGGCCCCGGCCTGAGTGGATAGGCCGGGGCCCAGGGGCGCCATGGCGGTCCGTCAGTGCCGGAAGTTGTCCTTGACGTCTTCCTTGGCCTCACGGGCCTTGCCCTTGGCCCGGTCCGCGTGGCCTTCGGCGGTCAGCCGCTCGTTGCCGACCGCGCGGCCCGCGGCCTCCTTGGCCCTGCCCGTGGCCTGCTCGACGTGTGCCTTGCTCTTCTCCGTACCCGACATCGGGACCTCCTCCTGCGAGAACCGGATTGGTCTTGACCGGCGCCTGCTCCCGATCACCGCACTCAAACCTCACGTCGTGTCGTCGGCAATCGGGCGGCGCGGATCGCCTTCTGTGCCGCTATGGGCCGGGTCGACGATGCGCCACCCAGAGAATCCCGTGAACATCGCACGCATGGCCGAAGGTTGGTGGGGCATACGGCGCCTCGGAGGTTGATATCCATGGTTCCCCTTCTTCTCGTTCTACTGCTCGTGCTCATCCTGTTCGGCGCCGGCTTCGCACTCGAAGCACTGTGGTGGGTTGCCGTCGTGGTGCTGGTCCTGTGGCTGATCGGGTTCGTCGCCCGGCCGAAGGGAGGTAGCGGCCGCTGGTACCGCTGGTAGCGCACCACGCATCCCCGCACCGCATGACCGTGGGCCCACCACCTGACGAAAGGTGGTGGGCCCACGGCCGTGCCTGCAGACACCGCCCGTCCGTCGGGCCCGCCCGTACTGGGACACGCCTGGCCCGGAACAGAGGGAGGGAGGAGTTCTTGGTCACTACGCCCCGCAGGTCGATCACGAGTACCTGGCATCGTGCGGGACACCCCCGCCCAGCGGGCCGGCGGCGTCGGCAACGGTCGGGTCGCGCCCTCGGGGCTGGCCGAGGGACGTGTGAAGGCGAGGGGTGGAGACCGTGGGGTGATCCGGCAGCGTGCTGGAGCGGTGGGTGGGGCCTGAGAGACTGGTGGGTATGGATATCCAGCGCAGGAACAATGTCACGGTCACCGGCAATCCTCATGGCCCGACAGTGGTTCTGGCGCACGGGTTCGGCTGCGACCAGAACATGTGGCGCCTTACCGTCCCTGCCCTGGTCAAGGACTACCGGGTGGTGCTGTTCGACTACGTGGGCTCGGGCCGCTCGGATCTCTCCGCGTTCTCCGAGTCCCGCTACGCGTCCCTCAGCGGCTACGCACAGGACGTGGTGGACGTATGTGACGTGCTCGACCTTCAAAGCGCGGTGTTCGTGGGGCATTCGGTGTCCGCGATGATCGGTGTGCTGGCCGCCCAGATGGCCCCGGAGCGGATCGGGGCGCTGGTGATGGTGGCTCCCTCTCCCCGGTACATCGACGACGAGGACTACCGGGGCGGGTTCAGCGCGCAGGACATCGAGGAGCTGCTCGACGCGCTGGAGTCGAACTATCTCGGCTGGTCGGCGGCGATGGCGCCGGTGATCATGGGGAACGGGGAGCGGCCCGAGCTCGGTGAGGAGCTGACCAACAGCTTCTGTGCCACCGACCCGGAGATGGCACACGTCTTTGCCCGCACCACCTTCCTGTCCGACTCGCGGGAGGACCTCAAGAAGGTGAGCGTGCCGACGCTCGTGCTGGACTGCACCCAGGATGCCATCGCCCCGCGCGAGGTCGGCGCCTTCGTGCATCGGACGATCCCCGGCTCGACACTGCTCACCCTGGACGCGACCGGGCACTGCCCGCACATGTCCGCGCCCGAAGCCACCAACGAGGCGATCACCGGGTTTCTGGCAGGCCTGCGTTGATGTGCCGCACCAGTCAGCACCGCGACCCGCACGACGCCGACGACGAGAAGACCTCGGGCGCGGCGTTCGCCGCGCTGCTGGAGGACAGCGCTGAGGAACTGTACGAGTGCGCGCCGTGCGGTTACCTGTCCACGCTGATGGACGGGACCATCGCGAAGATCAACACGACGCTCCTGGACTGGCTGGGCCTGAACCGGGAGGTGGTGGTGGGCCGTCTGAGGTTCACCGACCTGCTGACCGTGGGCGGCAAGCTGTACCACGAGACGCACTTCGCGCCGCTGTTGCGCATGCAGGGCGAGATCGGCGGCGTCGCCCTGGAGATCAAAACGGCCGACGGCGTCCGTATGCCGGTGCTGGTCTCCTCCACGGTCAAGCACGGTGCCTCGGGCGAGCCGCTGCTCATCCGCACCACCCTCTTCGACGCCCGCGACCGCCGCGCCTACGAAGAGGAACTCCTGCGGGCCCGTAAAGCCGCCGAGGAAGCACACCGACAGGCCGAAGCCGACCGGGCACGCCTCCAGGACGCCCTTGCCGCACTCCAGGCGTCGCTGCTGCCCGACGCCCTGCCGCCCATACCCGGCATGGAGAGTGTCGCGCACTACCGGACCGCCTCGCCCGACCGGCTCGGCGGCGACTTCTACGACGTCTTCCCAATCGACAGCACACGCTTCGCCTTCTTCCTCGGCGACGTATGCGGCAAAGGCCCGCAGGCCGCTGCCGTCACCTCGCTCACTCGATATGCCCTGCGCACCGCAGCGCTCCACGACGCCGACCCCGTCTCCGCTCTCACCACCTTGAACAGGGTTCTTCACGAGCGCTACAACGGTGGCGACCCCCGCTACTGCACCGCCATCTTCGGCACCCTCGAACCCGACCCGCACACCGGACAGTTCACCGTCCACCTCGCCTCCGGCGGCCACCCGCCCGCCCTGGTCCTGCGTTCCGACGGCACAGCCGACTTCCTCCCCACCCCCGGCGGCCTCCTCATCGGAATCCTGCCCACCGCACCCTTCACCCCCGCCACCACCACCCTCGGCCCCGGCGACACCCTCCTGCTC
>NZ_LIPQ01000340.1 GCF_001418135.1 Streptomyces aureus | reverse complement strand
GTGCCCGCCGGCGAAGTCGACGTCGCCGTCCCATGCGTCGGGCTTCGCCCAGGCGGCGAGCGCCCGGTCGAGCTGGGCGGAGTACCGCTCGGGCCAGTCGGCGTCGGCGGTGAAGTCGCGCGTGACCAGGTCGTCGGGGAGCTCGGTGCGCAAGGCTCGGTGTTCGAGGCCGTGTGAGGTGTAGAGGACGAGGTGGTTGGCGAGCTCTCGGACGGTCCAGCCGGTGCAGCCGGACGGTCCGGCGAGCTGCGCCGGGCTGATGCCACGGGTGACCCGGGCGACTTCGACGGCGCAGCTTGCGAGGTGTGCGTGGATCTCGTTCATGCCGCCCACGCTAGGGACCTGGCACGCGTCGGTCTTGAACTTTCCCGACACACCTTCGGAGGGGGCGAGCGTCTGCGTTCCGGATGGGCCCGGCGGCCCCTGCTCAGGCGCAGGAGCAGCAGTAGCAGTAACACATCAGCGCGCCGTAACGGCCGACCTCGAAGGAGTACTCCGTGCCCGCCGGGATGTACATCCAGTCCCCGGCCGTGAGCTCATAGCCGTTGTAGACGATAGAACCGCCCGCGATGAACCGGATGCCGGCACCGCCGTTGTGCGCGTGCGGGGACGCCTGCGCGCCCGGCTCGGCAACCGTGATGTAGAGCTGGGACTCACAGGCCATGTACACCGGCAGCTGCCACTTGCGGAATCCCGGAGGGACATTGTCGACCTCAAGAAGCTTGATCGCCTTCTCGACCCCCTCGTCCCGTGACGTGATGATGCGGCCCTCGACGTCGAGTCCGCTCTCGCGGACAGCGTTCTTGATCCGCTCCACTCCCTGCTCGAACGTGAGCCTGTTGGGATCGAAGGTCTGCTGTGCCATGGACTTCTCCTTCTGCGCGACGGTCACGGGACCATCCCGTGCGTCTGGTCGAAGGAGTGAGTTCCCCGTGTGCTCAGGGGCCCACGGCAGCCGCGGAGGTTTCACTGCGACAGCCGCACCGGGGTAACCGTGTGGCGCAGGCGAGTTCCTGGCCCTACGGCAAGTCCTCGGCACCGATTCAAACGAGCCGTCGCCCTGGAGATGTTTTGCTGCCCGACCAGCACGGTCACCGTTCCTGCCTCCCCCCCCCC
>NZ_LIPQ01000034.1 GCF_001418135.1 Streptomyces aureus | reverse complement strand
ACCTCTGACTCAGGTCACTAGCGCCGGGAGGGTCCCAGCCTCGGCGGCAAGTACATCCTTGCTTGTGCGGGGCTGTTCCTACCTGGAGGACGTCGAACGGCTCGCGACGATGCCCGCTCTGGAGACCGCGCGATCAAAACCCTGAGCGGCGTGCGGGGCCTCTTCACCGGCCTTGCGCACGGCGACCTTGCGCACCCGGATGCCGTCAGTCGGCCGGCTCCGCGCCCACGCGCGCGGCGATGCCTTGAGAATCCGTGGAAGGTCTCCCTCTCTCGTCCGTGGAACCCTTTTCGACAGCTGGGTCCTCTGTCGGAGTGACAGGCCCGGGCGGAGGGCCGGCGAGGAGCGGAACGGATGCGCAATGGCAGAGACGAGGAGTTCACGGCGTTCATGGAGGCGCGCTACCGCTCGGTACTGCGGACAGCCAGGCTGCTGACGGGCGCGGGGCCACAGGCCGAGGACCTCGCCCAGGAGACCCTGATGCGGACCTATCGTGCATGGCATCGCATCGGGCGGACGGAAGCCGCAGAGGCATACGCCCGCACCACGATGGTCCGGCTGCTCATCAAGGATCGCCGACGGAAGTGGCATGCCGAGGTCCCGGCCGAGCAGCTGCCGGATGTTGCTCATCCGGGCCACGAGGACGCGACGGCGACCGGCATGGCGGTACGCAAGGTGTTACAGACACTTCCGCCGACTCAACGCGCGGTGCTCGTGCTGCGCTACTTCCATCAGCTCAGCGAGGAAGAGATCGCCAGGGTACTGAGCTGCTCACGCGGCACGGTGAAGAGCAGGGCGGCCCGTGCGCTGGCTGCCCTACGGGAGGGGGGCGTGCTCGAAGCCGTCTCATACGACTACGAAGGGGTCTCCGACCGTGACTGACCAGCGTCACCGAGAGGAAGAACAGGTGCACCGACTGCTCAGTGCCGCCGCGGAACTACCGGGCAGCGTGCCGATGTTGCCCGGTGCTGAATTCACCGCCCGCGCTCGCCGAGCCCATGCGCGCCGGAGGCTCGGAGCCCTGGGAGCCGCCTCTGTGGTCCTGGCGACAGCGGCAGGTGCCCTCTCCACGTTCATGGATGCGCCAGACGCAGACCAGGAGGAACGTATTCCTGCGGCCTCGGCGCACTGCCTGCGAACCACCGTGGAGAACCTCCAGGACGGCCAACGGGCGGGCTTCCAGGTCGTGTACGGACAATTGAGAGAAGGTGCCGTAGACGTGGACGACGGCACGACCCAGGGTTCGGCCTTCCGCTTCGACATCGACGGCGCCCTCACGGCCGGCGGGGGCGTCCCCTCCTCCGGTCCTGCCCTCACCTGGTATCCGGCCTCTGAGGCGCAGCTACCTCCACCGGGCCGCTACGTGCTGCTGCTCGCAGAGTTGGGAGGGCCCGCGAAAGACGGTGAGCGTCTCTTCGAGTTCAGACCCGATGACGTGCTGCCCTTGAACGGCGACGGCAGTGTGAGGCTCATGTGTGAGGACGGCCGGGCAGGCAGCGTGGAGAAGGAACGTCTGCGCGCAGCATTGACGCGCTGACCTGGACGGCCCAGTACCCCCGACAAGCCCCCCCGGCGCGAACACGGCTGCTGTACGGTGAGGCCGTTTACCGGTCGGCCGACGGGGGGCTTCCAGGGATTTGCACATCACGCGGTCGATGAGCGAGAGCTCATTACGCCCCTCACTGGAGGGCGGCTGACGGAGCGTTGTCTGTGATGCGGCGTGCTCAATCCGTGAGGAAGGCACCTTCGCGGCAGGCGCGGCAGATGAAGACGTAGCCCAGCTGGCCGCCGAGGTTCATCGCGACCTGCGCGGAGATCCCTTCCTCCAGATGCGCCGCGAATTCCATCGTGCCGGCACAGGAGGGGCATGTGGGCAGTCGGTCGTCCTCAAGATAGGAGGGGCTGCCTCCGAGCGACCCGAGCACTTCGCGCTGCTTCCCGAATCGTTCTTCGGGCTCCCGCTTCCATCCCGAGCGGGCAAGGTCGTACGCGTCAGGGGCGAGTTCGTCTTGTGCATCGTCCATTTCGGGATCGAGCGTCACGACCTCGGCGCGGATCGCCGAGGTGGCGGGCAGCAGCGTCACTCCCGTCTCCGGCACAGCCACCGGCTGCAGATCCGCCCGGGGGAACAGGCAGACCCGGTTCGCCCCGGAAGTCGCGTCCCAGAATTCACACGCACCGGGGTCGTTCTGGCACACGAACACCGACAGGACGCCGTCCTCGACGGGGAGATGGGCGAAGAACTGCAGCGGTCCTCCACAGCAAGAGCCGCACATGGGCCAGGTGAATCCCGCCGGAGCCAGCGGCACGCCCCCGGTACGCGCGACGTCGGAGTCAGCCGGCGCGGCGCCGTCGTAGATCATCAGAGTGGTCTGCATGGCGCCAGGCTACGGGTGGCCGCTGACATGACCGGCCCCGCCATCGGCAGCCGTCGCCGACGGCGCTTCCAGCAGGCGCACCGATCACTCCCGCTACTGCGGGGGAGACGCTGAAGATCGTCGGATTTCGGGCAGGAAGCGATCACAGCGGCGTGGTTCGCAGCGCACGTCTTCTTCGCGTATCTGCTCAGATCGGTCAACGGCGCACCCGATAGCGCAGGTGAAGCACCCGGTCGCCCTGAATCACCCCGTCCGGATCCTCCAACAGGTGCTGCGCGTGGACCGACCCGAAGTAGCGCTTGCCGGACCCGAACACGACGGGTACGACGTCCATGCGCACCTCGTCGACCAGGCCCGCGGCAAGCATCTGGCCACCGACGTCGCCGGCGGCGACCTCGACCGTGCGGTCACCCGCAAGCTCCTGCGCCGTGGCCATGGCTGCCTCGACGCCGTTGACGAAGTGGAAGGGTGCCCCGGGGTCCCAGCCCGCGGGCTCCGGCCGGTGCGTCACGACGACCACGTGGTCGATCCCGCCCGGCGGCTTCCCGTCCCAGCCGTCCGTCAGGTCGAAGACGTGGCGGCCGACGATCGTGACTCCGATCCGGTCCCAGTACGGCCGGGTGTAGTCGTAGGAGGCCTGCGACACCTTCAGCTCGCCGCTCTCGTCCAACGGGACGTCACCGCTGGACAACCAGTCGAACAGCGGTCCGGGCTGGTCATTCTCGTCCGCGACGAAGCCGTCCACCGACACCGAGCTGTACATGACCACCTTGCCCACAGGGCTCTCCTTCTGCTTGGGGATGCCCCAAATTAGCCTGTTGTGGTCTTTCGCTCCTGTAAAGAAACCAATCGGCCGGCAGCGGCCAGCTGTCCGGCGCCTGGCCGAGTCGACGCCGAGGCGAGCGGATCTCTCCAGGGGGCGGATGGAGGTGCGGCGGGAGCGGACGAGCAGCGATCGGGATCGAGGTGCCGTCCTAGGCGTCGTGTGTCAGAGCGATGTGCCGAGTAGGTGCAGGGTCCAGCCGTCGCAGGTCGCGGTGATCACGACGGGGGCTCCATCGCGGTAAATCCGGCATTTGCTGCCGTAGTTGCGAACGCGTTTCCGCGATCGAGCATCCGCCCGAATGCGGTTTTGCTGTGTGGACTTGAGAGGAGAGGATTGTCAGTGCCCGGCGCCAGCATGACTACCTGAGTCATGCCCCAGATCCTCCGTCACGGGCAGGCACTCGGCGAGCAGGTCGACGACGTCGCGCCAGGCTCGCCGTGCGTGCTGTGGGTGGTAGCCGACGCCGGGGACCACGGGGTGGGCGACCGGCGGGTGGTGGAAGGCGTGCAAGGCGCCGCCGTAGACCGCGAGGCGCCAGTCGACACCCGCGGCCTGCATCTCAGCGGTGAACGCGTTCCGTTGCGCGGGCGGCATGATCGGGTCTTCCGACCCGACCCCGGCCCACACCGGGCAGCGAATGCGCGCCGATTCGCCCGGTCGGCCCGTGGTCGTTGCGTTGACTGTCCCGATCGCGCGCAGGTTGACGCCATCGCGACCGAGTTCCAGCGCGATGGCGCCCCCGGTGCCGTAGCCGATGGCGGCGATCCGGTCGGGGTCGGTCCGCGGTTCGGCGCGCAACACGTCGAGCGCCGCGTGGCCGATGCCTCGCATCCGTTCGGGGTCGGCGAGCAGCGGCATGCAACGGGCCAGCATCTCCTCGGGCTCGCCCAAGTAGCGCCCGCCGTGAAGGTCGAAGGCCAGCGTTACGTATCCCAGCTCGGCGAGAGCATCGGCCCTGCGGCGCTCGACGTCGCTGAGGCCCATGCCCTCTGGTCCGAGCAGCACCGCGGGCCGGCGCTCGGCACCCGCCGGGAGCGCGAGGTGCCCGATCATCGTCAAACCGTCGGCCGGATACTCGACCGTACGCGTCGTAATCCCTGTCATGAGTCTGGACTGTAGTGATCGTCGAGCCCGGTCCGGCCGGTGTTCTGCCGCTGGCAGAACAGCCCGAGTATCCACCTGAAATGTGGCGAGGGCTGACGAGAACCAAGGAGTCGTCCACTACTCTCGCGGCGTACTGCCGCACCGTGGGTACGCCACCGTCCACGATGACCGTGCGGCACCCGGAGCGTGGCCCGCAGGGGGCAGCTTCTGATCCGCGGGCCGTAGGGGCGCACCGGATGCGCCTCACCGGCTTCGGGTGGCAGGTCCTGTCCGGCTCGCCCGCTTGCTGGTCTGCTCGGCGATCTTCAGCGCGGCGCCGAGGGGAGATGATCACCGGTCATCGAGCAAGGACCCCAACTGCTGCTATTCGTCTTGTCGTTCGCGCTCGAAGACGCGAGCCAGTAGCCTGAGTGAACGAGTCCGTGAGACATGGGGGTGGCGAGTGCAGGCGCCTGCGACGGTCGTGCAGCTCGCTCTGCTCGTCCTTCTGGTGCTGCCCGGGATCACCTATCAGTTCGTCCGGGAACGCCGCCGTGGGCCGGTGCCCGGTGAGCGTGATCTGGGCGAGCGGGTGCTGCGGGCGATCGTCGCCTCGATCGCGCTGGACGCCCTGTACGCCGTGGTGGCGGGGCCGGCGCTGGTTCGCCTCGCTCGAGGCACCGGCGGCGCCTGGGACGGCTTCGTGGAGCGGCCCCGAGTGGTCGGCTTCGTCGCCGTGGTGCTGTTCCTCGTCGTGCCGGCCGTGGCGGCGGCCACGGTTTCCCACGTGGATCGGCAGCGGCGCAAGGCTTTGTTCCTGCGCACGCCCAGCGCCTGGGACCACGCGTTCCGCGACCGCGAACCGTGCTTCGTGCGCGTGCGGCTCAAGGACGGCAACTGGGCGGGCGGCTGGTACGGCGACCGGTCGTACGCCTCCTCGTACCCCCACCCGGCCGAGCTGTACCTGGAATCGGCGCGCCTGATGGGTGCCGACGGGTCGTTCGGCGCGCGCGTGCACGGGACGGCGGGTCTGCGACTGCGGGCAGAAGACTTCGACGTGCTGGAGTTCGTCGAACCCGGAGAACCGGCGGCCGTGCCGGGGGAGGAGCGATGATGGCGCACGAACCCGAGCTCTCGCCCGAGGAGGCGGCGCTGCTTCAGGAGGCCACGGAACGCGGCTACACCCCGAAACGCACGGTCACCGAACCCGACGAGGCACCCGGCGGCCCGGCCGGCACCTCGAACGGCAACGAGGACTGACGCGTGGGTGGCGGGCCCGCCGACGACCTGGCCGAGCGGTTCTGGGAGGCGTTCCACGTGGCCCGGCACAGCGCGGACCCCGCGTCGGTCGAGAAGGCGATCGACCTCGGCCGTGCCCTGCTGGCAGCCGAGGACGTGGCCGAGCGCCACTCGGTCCTGTCGAATCTCGGAGGCCTGCTGCAGACCCGCCACCACCAGACCGGCGACTTCGCGTTCCTGCAGGAAGCCGTCCGGGCAGTCACGGAGGCCTACCTCCTGGCGTACGGAAGCCCGGAGGACTCGGCGAGCTACGCCAACAACCTCGGCATGCTGCTGCACACCGCGTTCCAGCAGAACCAGGACCAGGGAACCCTGGCCGACGCGCTGGACTGGAGCCGGACGGCCGTCGACGAGGAACCGTCCACCTCGAAGGCCTTCTACCTGGGTAACCTCGTTGTCGCGCTGCGGACAGCGTTCACCGTGACGGAAGACCCCGCCCCCCTGGCGGAAGCCGTCGAACACGCGCGGGCCGCCGTCGCATGCTCCCCCGACGACGTGTCCACCGCCAGGAGTCTGCACTTCCTCGCCGTCGTCCTGCGCGACTGGTTCCAGGAGACCGGGGAGACCGGTGTCGTGGAGGAAGCCGTCGACGCCGCCCGGCGAGCTGTGGAGCTCACGCCGGCCGGGTCGTCCGACGTGCTCGACCGGTTGAAGAACCTCGCGTACCTTCTCGACGACCGCTACCGGGCTCGCGGAGCGCGGGACGATCTGGCCGAACTGCTTCGGGTCCGGCAGACGCTCATGGCCCACACGCCGGTCACCGATCCACGGCACTCGCAGAACCTCACCGAGCTGACGGCCACGGAACGAGACTGGGCCGCGCTTACCGGCGAGCGCCCGAAACCGAACCGTGGCTGGGAACGCGCCGACACCGAAGCCGAAATGTGCGGCCGGTACGCCGCCGAGTTCAAGCAGACCCGGGACCCGGCGCTGCTCGCCCGGGCGATCGAGCGCGGGCGTTCGGCGGCGGCGGCGACCCCCGTCGGTCACCCCCGACGGGGCGTGCGGCTGGACCATTTCGCCACGGCGCTGGCCACCCGGGGTGAGGAGTTCGGGGACCACGCCGCGCTCGCGGAGGCCGTCAGCATCGAGTGGGAAGCGGTCGCGTGCACGCCGGCGGGCGATCCGCTGCGGGTCCAGTTCATGGGCAACCTCGTCGTCAACCTGAACTCGTTGTTCTACGCGACCGGAGACCTGGCCCACCTCATGGACGCGATCGACGTCGCCCGCCGTGCCGCTGAAGCCACGGCCGGGCAGGGCGACCACCCGCGTTCGCTCGGGATCCTCGCCGTCGTGCTGCACAACCGGTTCCGGGTGACCGGCGAGCTGCAGGTGCTGTCGGAGGCGGTGGACCGCGCGCGGGAGTCCGTCCGCCTCGGCGCGAGCCTGGTCGCCGCGCAGGCCCAGCGGCTTTCCAACCTTGGCGCCATGCTGTCCGACTGGTTCACCAGGACGGGCGAGGCGAGCGTGCTCGACGAGGCGATCGCCGCGCACCGCGCCGCCGCGGACGTGACGGCGGACGACGACCCGGGCCGGGCCGTGCGGCTCGCCAATCTCGGCGGAATTCTGGGGATGGCGTACGAGAGGTTCGGCGACCGGAACGCGTTGCGGGAGGCGATCGCCGCGCGTCGCGCCTCCGTGGCCGCGACTCCGCAGGACAGCCCCCACTGGCCCAGGTACACCGCCAGCCTGGCCGCCGCGCTCGGCGACTGGTGCACGAACCCCGCCGCAGCCGCCGACGCGCGACAGGAGCCGCTGGATCCACAACTCCTCGCCGAGGCGGTCGACCTGGCCCGGAGTGCGGCGCGGAGGCCCGAGCGGGACGCGTATTCCCGGGCGGGTCTGCTGAGCAGCGTCGCCAACGTCCTGGCGCTCGGCTACCGGCACCTCGGCGACGGCGACGCGCTGACCGAGGCGCTCGACTGCTACCGGGAGGCCGCGGCGTCTGCCGGATCGCCGGCGGAGAGCCGGGCGGAAGCGGCGGACCGGTGGGGCGATCTGGCCGCCGAGATTGGGCAGTTCGACGTTGCTGCCGAGGGGTACGGCGCCGCGGTCCGGCTGCTGCCCCGGCTCGCCGGGCGCCGCCTGGACCGCGAGGACGCCCAGTACTGGCTCGGCCGGTTCGCCGGGGTCGCCGCCGACGCGGCCGCGTGCGCGCTGGCCGTCGGTGACGAGGTCAGCGCGGTGACCCTGCTCGAATCCGGACGCTGTGTTCTCGCCGCCCAGGCACTCGACAGCCGCGGCGATCTCTCCGACCTGCGCGAGCGGGCGCCCGAGCTGGCCGAACGCTTCCGGACGCTCACCGCCGAGTTCGAAACCGACACCACGAGCGACCGCGTGGCCCTCGCCGACGAGCTCGACGCGGTGACCGACCGGATCCGCGCGTTGCCCGGGATGGAGCGGTTCCTACGGCCCCCGCTGCTCACCGACCTCACCGCGCAGGCGCACGAGGGCCCGATCGTGTACGTCAACGTCAGCCGGCACCGGTGTGACGCGCTGATCATCACTCCGGACGGGGTCCGGTCACGCGCGCTGGACCGGCTGAGCGAAGAGACCGTGAGCCACCGCGTACGCGCTCTGCACACCGCGTTCACGGAGGGGCGGCTGGCCGCAGAGCAGGCGATCCATGACACGCTCGAGTGGCTGTGGGACACCGTCGTGGGCCCTGTGCTCGGCGAACTGGGACTGACGGCGGAACCGGCGGCGGATGGTCCGTGGCCGAGGATCTGGTGGGCCCCGGTCGGGCCGCTCAGCCTGCTCCCCCTGCACGCGGCGGGCCACCACCGCGACGGCGGACCTGTGCTCCTCGACCGCGTCGTCTCCTCGACGACGCCGACGATCCGCGCTCTGGGCCACGCCCGCGCGGGCCGCCGCGGCGACCGCAACGAGCCGCGGCTGCTGGTGGTCGCGATGCCACACACTCCGGACGCCCCGGACCTGCCGGGCGCACAGGCCGAAGCCGACCACCTGGCCGCTCTCGTACCCGCCGCCACGGTCCTGGTCGGCGCGGACGCGACGCGTGACGCCGTCCTCGACGCCTTGCCGGCCAGCGGTTGGGCGCACTTCGCCTGCCACGGCTACAGCGACCCGGACAACCCTTCGGACAGCCATCTCGCGCTGCACGACCACGACCGCGCGCCGTTTCGGGTGCTCGACCTTTCCCGGCTGCGCCTGCGGAACGCGGAGTTCGCGTTTCTGTCGGCCTGCGACACGGCCCGCACCACCGCGCGCCTGTCCGACGAGGCGCTCCACCCGTTGGCGGCATTTCAGATAGCCGGGTTCTCCCAGGTGGTCGGCACGCTCTGGCGCGTCGACGACGTCGTGGCACCAGCCTTCAGCCAGCAGATCTACGGCGAGTTGCTCGCGGATCGATCCGGCGCGTTGTGTGCCTCGGCGGCGCTCCATCGCACCGTCAGGCAGCTCAGGACGAAGTATCCGAACCTGCCGTCGGTGTGGGCCGCACACGTCCACGCGGGCGCCTGACGACGCGCACCCGTCGTATGGACGTTGGAGGTTCATCGCAGCCGACTCGGCCAGCTGCGTCGGCAGCTGTCATGGGCGTCTGCTCGTGGCTCCCCTTTGTGGGAAGCCGTGGGCTCATTCCTGATCTCGGGCCCGATGAGCCGCTGAACGAGCTGCGGGCAGCCGCCCACGGGCCAGCCGAATGAGACAGTGCGGGGACATACAGGTCGTCACGACGGCACAGGACAGTCCAGTTGTGGACTTGCACCACCCGGGCTTTGAGGCCCCACAGTTCGCGTCGGCCATGTCGACGAATCGCCCGGCGTGGCCTTGGAACGCAGCCGTCGCTCCACGAGCGTCGCCTGCGCCGAAACGGCGTGACCGTTTCGCGCTGCGGACGGAAAGGGTCGGCGAGTCGGTCGCCCGCTCGGCAGGCCCACGCGTCCAGGCGTCCCGGAGTCAGCTGACGGGTGCCTGGTAGAGGCCTCGGCCGGCGCGGGAGGCCCGAGAAGTGGCTACGAGCCGGTCGAGGGTGCTGCGGACGGTGTTGATGGCGCCCGTGGAGGAATCTCGGCCGAGTGCCTTCGCGACGTCGCGCGCACGCATGGGGCTGTCCGGCGATTGCGTCAGGACGGCTGCCACCTGCTCGGTGAGGCCGCCGGATTCCTTCGGTGCAGATGCCGCTTCCCGCGCCGAAGTTGTGGCGCGGGGCTTCTTCGTCGAGGGACGCTCCTCGGCCCCGCCATCGCTGGACGCGGCGGCCTTACGCCCACCGGTGGAGCGCGACTTGACGGCCTTGCGGGGTGCGGGGACCGGACTCGAATCCTGTGGGGTCACCATCTCGGCAGTCTCAACTGCGACTTCGCTCTCCGCCACGGTCGGCTCCGATGCCTCCTGCACAGCGCGCGGGGCGGGCGTCTCGGCCAAGGCCAGCAAAGCCGCCAGTGCCGTACGAACCGAGAGCACGCGCTCGGAAACCGAGGCCAGCTCCTTCTCGAGATCCTGCTGGAGCCGCTCGAGCACAGGAAGTTCTTTCTGGAGCGCCGCAGTTGTGGCATCGATGCTGTGAACGGCAGTACGTGAGGAAGGCACGAAAGGCTCCTTGCCTGAAGGGGGACCGTGCGGAACGGGCACGGACTGTTTGTTGTGCAGGGTACGTCTTCCTGAGCGGTGTGCAGAGGTGATACGCCGCATTTCCGTCCGTTGGGGCAGACACTCTCCCCGGCGTCTCTGCAATGGCGCGGGGCTGTGCGACGGCAGCGCGGCTCCCGAATCAAGTTCATGCGAGCCCCCTCGACTTGCTACAGGACGTCTTTCGCCGCCGTGCACGATCTTGTGAGCGATGGTGCACGGACTTGCGGTCCGTGTTCGCGCCGTGCTGGGCCCTCGGCTGTTTCGAAGAATCGTGAAACATCTGCCGTGGGTCGGCGCGTCAAAGGGGTTGAGAGCACGTACGACATCCGACTCCCTGCGAGGAATCCCGTCATGAACCTTTCCCTGCCCCGTGCGGCCACCGCCGTCGCCGTCGGCCTGGCCTCCTTCGTCGCCGTCGCCGCGGCACCCGCCGCCGCGGATACCCAGAACTGGCGGAACGTCAGCCCGCCGGGCAGCAACGGCAGCGTGCTGTTCGACGTCGAGACCGCTGGCGGCGCGACCTGGGCCGTCGGCAAGCACGACGACGCGACCACCAGGCCCTTCGCTCCGGTCGCGCTGCGCTGGACCGGCACCCGCTGGCAGGCGCCCCCGCAGCCCGCCGAGCACGGCCGCCTGGAGGACCTCGCCGTCGGCGCCCCCGACCAGGTGTGGGCCGTGGGCACCCGCCACGAAGCCGTCGGCGAAGACGATTGGGACCGCGGGCGTGCACTGCTCCAGCACTGGAACGGCAAGGCCTGGAGCGCGGTCGAGCTGCCCTTCCCGGAGGGGGCGGACGGCACGTCGCTGTCGGCCGTCGACGTGGACGCGCGTGGTGCGGTCTGGGTGCACGGCGGATACACCGACGCGACCGGCGAGTACCTGCCGGCCCTGTTCCGCGGCAGGGCGGACGGCAGCGGAGGCTGGACCAGGCTGCCGGCCGACACCGGGCTCACCTGGGTCTCCCAGCTGGAGGTGGGCCCCGGCGGGGTCGTCCTCGCCATCGGCGACGGCGTCTCGCGGTTCGACGGCACGTCGTGGACGAAGCAGAAGCTGCCGAGCGGGCTCGACGGTGCCATGTTCGACGGCGTCGAGCGGCGGTCGGCGAACGACATCTGGGCCGTCGGGCACATGCGGGACGAGAACCTGTGGCGCCGTCCCGTCGTCGTGCGTTTCGACGGCCGTGCCTGGTCCACCGTTCGCGCGCCCGCCGAGACGGGCCAGCTGTTCGACATCGCCTTCGACGGCTCCGGCCGCCCGGTGATCGTGGGGGAGACCCTGAACTCCGACGTCAACCCGGCGGGGAACTACGTCCTGACGCTCGGACCCGACGGCCTGCTCAAGCGCACGGAGAACCCGCGCGGAGCCGGGTACCTCTACGGCGCCGCGACCGACGCGGCGGGCCGGGTCTGGACGGTCGGCGGCGCCCAGGGCGCGGAGGGCGGCATCTCCCCGTCGGCGTACGCGGGCATCCGCCGCTGACCCGGCACACCGGGGGAGCCGGGCTGAGCCGCTTCGGCCTCGTGGACGGCGGCGACGGTGTGCGGAGGCGCCGTGTGCTGACCGTCCCCGGGCCGAACGACTTCTGACCGGGACCGACGGCGACCTCCCTGTACGGGCGGACGCCGTCGGACGGCCCTCGGCGAGGGGTCGCCACGGGACCTGACCGGCTCCGGCCTTGACGAGCGCCGTCGGGGGCGGGGCCGTACCAGCTCGCCGCAGATCTCGCCCGAAGAGTCCACCCCGGTGTCGCGGCGGTCGACCGAACGAGGCGGAGGTGATCCGCACGACGAACGTCAGGGAGGTCCAACGCTGCCGCACACGGTCATCCCGGGCGGGCTCGTGCAGGTGTGCGCGGGCTCCCGTTGCCGCTCTTCCCGGGTTCTCCCGACGACGCGTGCGCGGGTTCCCGCTGGGACTACCGGGCGTCGCGTCGCCGACGCGCGCGCTCGAACTCGGCGACATCCGACATCCAGGGACCGTGCTGGTCGAGTGCGGCGTAGCCGCCGCGGACGAAGGCGCTCACCAGTTCCCGGTACCTGCCGATCCCGTCGACCAGGCTGTACTCGACCCGGTACTCCGGATCCGAGCTGCCTTCACCCTCGCGCAGCGTCGTGATCCGGGCGATGGAGTCCGCGTAGAAGTGGAGCTGAATCCCTTCGCCCATCTCCTCGTCCTCGATGGTGAACACCTCGTTGTCCGCGGCAGAGCGATCGCCGACGAACTCCCAGAACTCCGCGGTGGCAGTGCGGGGACCGTCCCGTAGCCACTTCTTCTCGACGCCCTTGTCGTCGGTGAACGACAGGACCGTCTTCCTCGCGCTACCGCCGAAGTCGGCGCGGTGGCCGGCTGCCTCCTCGTCATCCTCCAAGGGTGTGTTCCTGGAGCGGCCCGCGGCCTCCGAGCACATCAGCAAGCTCACGGTACGCACCGCGTCATCGACGATCTCAGGATGTACACGGTGTACGGCGGCTGCGACCGTCGTCTCCATCCGCTCCCAGTCGCGCCTGTCCGTGGCGCGGTTTCCCCGTCGCGGATCGCGGCAGATCCGCATCCCGGCGCACGCCTACTCCGCAGTGGCGATCACCCGCATGACCTCGGGCAGCAGCGCGGGGTCGACGGCATCGGGCATCCGCCCCGGAACCGTCGCGCCGTGCAGATACTGGCCCGTGTACCTCAGTATCGCGGCGTCGAGTGGACCGCTTCCCCTTTGACGTCTCCGTCGCCGCGCGCAGTGCCGCGCACACCTGACCGCGTTCAAGGAGACGGATGTCGGCCCCGTGGGCGACGAGCACGCTCCTGTCCCACCGGATGCGCCGGAAGAGCGTGTCCACGTCCGCAGGCGCGGCAAGGCAGTGGAGTACTGGGCCAGCCATGGGGAGTGGTTTTGCGCGCGGGCGAGGGCGCGGCTGCTCGGCGAACAGGGCCGACAGGCAGAGGCACTGGAGATACTCGCCCAATACCTCGCTACCCTTTACTTTACGGACACGGAATGCAGTGCCCTCAGCCGACGAGCACGACGAGCAGTACAAAAGCACGTGGTCCCGAAGGAAATGATGCGCACCATGAAATACACCGTCTCCACCGAAATCGCCCTGCCGCGGGAGAAGGTGGCCCGTCTGCTCGCCGATCCGGCACACCTGCCGAAATGGCTGCGGGGCCTGGTGCTGCACGAGCCGCTGAGTGGGGAGCACGGGCAGCTCGGAACCAGGTCGCGGGTCGTGATGCAGATGGGCCAGCGGCAGCTCGAGTGCACCGAGACCATCACGCGTCGGGAACCGTCAGATCTGCGCGAGATCCCGAAAACGAGCGTCGTTCAATTCGACCGCGAGATCGTCGGCGAGGGCATGTGGAGTGCTGTGCGGGACCGGCTGACCGAAGCCACCCCGGAAACGACGCTCTGGGAGAGCGAGAACGAATACCGGTTCAGCGGCTTCCTGATGAAGCTGGTGGCACTTCTGATGCCCGGCACCTTCCGCAAGCAGTCACAACTGCACATGCAGGACTTCAAGGCGTTCGCCGAGCAGGGAAAGGACGTCCGAGAGACGGCGGACTGATCTGCCTGAACTGAAAGTCCAGCCGGTCAGCCCGCCGTCCACGGGCGGAGTTTGTCGGGGTTGCGCACTGCCCAGATGTGCGCGATCCGGTCGTCCGCGACGCCGAACGCGTACACGGCCACAGTGACGCCTCCGTGCTCAATCACCAGACCGGCCCCGCCATTGACCGTGCGCTCCAGGACCGTCAGGCCGCCGGACGCCCGGACGGCGAGGTCGGTAAGGTGGTGTGCGATCGCTTCGCCGCCCTCAATCGGGTGGAGCGCGGCGGCGACCACGCCGCCGCCGTCCGCCGTGAACGTCGCGCCGGGGGCGAGGAGTCGGACGAGGGCGTTGATGTCCTGAGCGGCCCACGCCTGCTTGAAGTCCCTGACGAGGCCGGCCTGATGGGCCGCCGGGGCCGCAGAGGGCAGGGAGCCGCGGACGCGGCGCCGGGCGGAGGAGGCCAGTTCGCGGCATGCCGCCGGGGTGCGGCCGGTCATCCCGGCGATCTCGGCGAACGGGTAGCCGAAGACATCGTGCAGGATGAGCGCGACGCGCTGAGCCGGGGTCATGGATTCGAGGGCGACGAGAAACGCCATGCTCACCGACTCGTCGAGTGTGACCCGGTCGGCCGGGTCCGCAGGATCGGTCGCGGCGGTGCCTGGGCGCCCGCTGATCCAGTCCGTCCGCTCGGGCAACGGCTCTGGGATCCATTCGCCCATGTACCGCTCGCGCCGGACTCGCGCCGAACCGAGGAGGTCCAGGCACACGCGGGTGGCGACCGTCGTCAGCCAGGCGCCCGGGGACTCGATGGCGTCCTGCTGGTGTTGGGACATGGCGTACCAGCGGGTGTAGGTCTCCTGGACCGCGTCCTCGGCCTCGGCCAGGGAACCGAGGAGCCGGTAGGCGAGACCGATCAGCCGCCGCCGCTCGCTGATGATCTCGTCCAAGCCCGCGTCGGACTCGTCGTGCCGTGACTTCGCGCGTTCGGTCATGGTTCCGGTGGCTCCCTGATCTCGGATCGTCCCTCGGCGGTCCGACGAGACAGCACGTCCGATTGTCAGGTCTTCGACGTTTCCTGACGTTCCACGGGGTCGTTTCGTCGTACCGCCCAGAGACGCCACCGGCCCGGAGAACCCGGGTGGACACCTCAGGAGACGGCCATGATCAGGATCGGAATACTCGTCGGCAGCACCCGCCCCGGCCGCAAGGGCGACCAGGTCGCCCGGTGGGTCCACGAGCGGGCGGCCCGCCGCGGCGACGCCGCATTCGAGGTGATCGACCTGCTCGACCACCCGCTGCCGCATCTGGACGAGCCGCTGCCCGCGCTCGCTGGGCGGTACCAGCACGGGCACACCCGGACATGGGCTGACACCATCGCCCGCTTCGACGGATTCGTCATGGTCACCCCCGAGTACAACGCCTCCATCCCCGGCGTGCTCAAGAACGCGATCGACTACCTGTACGCGGAGTGGACCCACAAGGCCGTTGCGTTCGTCTCCTACGGCGCCGGCGGCGGCGCCCGCGCTGCCCGGCAGCTGCGATCGCTGTGTGAGCTGCTCCAGATGGGGACGGTGACCCCGCAGGTCTCGCTGTCCCTGCACACCGACTTCGAGGACCACGCGACACTCAAGCCGGGCGCCCACCACGTCAGCGCCCTCGACACACTGCTGGATCACGTCGTCGCCCAGAGCACGCAAGGACGGCCATCCACCCCCACACAGCGCGAGACGGACGAAGCCGCGATCGGCCGCCACATCGACGGGATCATCGACGCGATCCAGGCGAAGGACCTCGAGGGGCTGAGGCGGCTCTACTCGACGGACGTCGTCTCCTTCGACATCGATCCGCCGCTCCAGCACGTGGGGATTGACGAGAAACTCAAGAACTGGGCGAACGTGTTCACGTTCTTCCAGGAGGTGACCTACGAGGTGCGCGACCTGATGCCCACGGTGGGCGAAGACGTGGCCTTCACCCACGGCTTCGGCCGCCTCAGCGGCACGCTGCCCGACGGGACGGCGGCGGGCGGGATGTGGGTCCGGGTCACCTTCTGCTTCCGGAAGATCGGCGGCGAATGGCTGATCACGCACGACCAGGTCTCCGTGCCGCTGGACATCCTGAGCGGCAAGGGGGTCGTCGACCTCGAACCGTAACGTCAACGGGCCCTGCGCCGCCCCGCCCGCCGGCCGTTTCACCGCCCGTGTCCACCCTGGTGAGGGCCGCGACAGCCACACCGACCTGAACCAGGACCGCCGCGACATTTATAGTCCCGCGGTGCTCTGCGGGTACGACAGCTAAGTTCCGGCCTCGGCAGGACCGAGGCGAGTCCGCACTGCAAACGCCCTGGGTGGGCCCGGTCGATGGCTGTTCCCGACAGGGCCTCTGACGAGCGTGATCACCAGGGGGTGTCTTGTCGCTCATGTGTCGAGCCGGATGAGGTGCCGGCGAGGGTGATGGCGGCGAGGTAGCGGTCGGGTCGTTTGCCGTAGCGGGTGGCGATGCCGCGCCACGGGAACCGCAGCGACTGCACCCCAAGTTCCGCACCGGACTGCCCTGGAGGGGCCTGCCTGTTGGCGATTCCAGCCATGCCCGCCTCCGCAAGCCCCGGCCGCGGCGGCGGGCGGCGAAACGGATGCGGGGGCTCAGTCGGTGTCGATGCCGCGCGCGGCGAAGATCTCAGCCGCGTCCGGCACGGCCAGGACGCCGTCCTCCACGAAGGTGACCTCCCGAAGGTTGGGCAGCAGGGCGAGGTCCTCGAGCGAGCGGACGTCGAACAGGTCGTCCTCGCCGTCCCAGGCGGGGGCGCAGTGCCGGAAGACGTCCGCCCCGGCGTCGAAGCACAGCTCCTCGACGCGGGCGAGCAGTTCGGCCGGGATTTCCAGGGCCTCGAAATGAGCCCGGGACTGCGGCAGCACCTCTGAGTGGAGGCCGTTCTCCAGGACGTAGGAAGCGGGGTCGGCGATCCCCCGCTCGGCCAGCCGCGCGGGCAGGTCGTAGACGGGGAGCAGGGGGCTGGGGCAGTACATGAGCTCCTCGATGACGAGTAGCTTGAGGTTGAAGTCACGGAACTGGCGCATGGGACATGGTTACCACGGAGATACGACACGGCGCTCCGATCGGCCCCGGCCGATCGGAGGAAGGCGGCGGACCGGGCCGTCCCCACGGTCGGGCCCGGCCCTGCTCAGGCCCCGTCCCGGTCATGGGCGTTCTTGCTTGTTGGTCGGCGAGAGCCGGCGGCCGGGGTGGCGGGCTCAGCCTGCGGTTGTCAGCTGGAACGTGTCCAGCGGCTGAGCCGGCTGAGTCGCCGTCCCAGCCCCCTTGCCCCGGCAGCCCTCCCCCCCGCGCTGGAGCGGCCGGGCTGCTCCAGCGGGGGTGGGGGAGTAGCTGGAGAGCTGCTCACCACAGGGCCTCGGACGACGACGAGCGGGACCACCAGGTCGCGTCCTTCGCGTCGGTCCGCTGTCGCCCGGCACCGGGCCGAGGGTCTCGTCAGGTGGGGAAGGAGAAGTAGAGCGCTTCGCTGTAGAAGGACGCGAAGTGTTTCTGCCAGTCGGTTCGGAGCGAGGCCAGCCAGGCGTCGTTCTGGCTGGCGATCGCCGCTTCGGCGTTGGCGACGGCGTCGGGGATGTCCTGGGTTGCCAGGCGCTGCACGCTCGCTGCTGGATCGTCATCCGACAACGAGACGATCTCCCCGGTTTCGAGGATGAAGTACTTCGCCTGCTGCTTCTCGAGGTGGGCCGTGGTCCTGGCAACGCATTCGGCGAACTCGACGTCGTCTTCCAGGCCCTTGCCGACCGCGTGCAGGAGGTCGCGGAGCAGGGCCGTCCCGGCGGCGTAGTCCGCGGCGATGCCGATGGGAGGGTTCCAGATCATGGACGGGACGATCGTCGTTCGGCGTCCCACCATGAGTTTGTGCGCGAGTGGGATGTCCCAGTTGTGTTCGGATATGCATCGGACTTGCTTGGGGATCTCTGCCTCGTTGGGCATTGAGTCCGCGGAGTAGAGGTACGAACGGTTCGCCATGGTGGCGACGCTAACACCGGGGACCGACAGTGCCGACGCTGTCGGACTCCTGGCGCGCGGTCAGAACGCGGCGAGGACCTCAGGGCAGCACCGGACCTCGTACTGCAACGGTCGGCGACCTGCGTCGCCTGGGGTGCCCAGGCTGTGGCGCCTTCCGCGCAGAACGGGGCGCGGTCCGGCAGACGATCTCGATTGCCGGGTCGCTTCGCCAGCCATCAGCGCGGCGGCTTGCGTCTGGTCGGCCGTCAGGCCGCAGCGGAGCTTGGGGCGACCGCCCGGAAACGTATCGGCAGCGCACGTCGGGGAGCGGTGGCATCCGCGCCCGCAGGTTCTGGTCGGCGTCGCCTCTTCGGCTCGGCGGTCACCGCGACGAGGGAGGCCGTGGCGTCCTGGTCGGTTCCGCGTGTGGCGGCCTGCGCCGACCAGCACACCGAAGGGGGCGTCGGGATCTGCACCTGCTGATGCGCGTTGACGCGCGGACGTTGCCGTGCGGGGCGCGTACCACGGCCTCAGGTGTCTGCGTCGGCGTTCGAGGTGTGCGCCGATGCCGAACGAGGGCCGGACTCGAAAACGTTCGTGCAGTGGTTGAGGCCGTGGGGCTGCCTCGCTTCGAGGTCGGGAAGACGGTGTGGGCCTGGATGGGGGTTGCCCGGCCCCTGCCGGACGGTGGCGATCCGAACCGCGGCGGCCGGCTGCCGGACGGTGCCCCACTGCCTGGGCTCCGCCCTCCGTCCGCGTGAAGCCGACGGGGGTGGTGCGCGGCCTGGACGACGGTTCGGCGGGAGGCCCCCCTTCACCGATTGCGTCGCCATATGACTTAACCGGATCCGTTTATCTCTAGACAACGTTGTCATCGACTCGGCAGAGTAGGGCCCTGCACAGTTCGGACGGTTCTGGAGAGGTTGCGCGGATGGTGTACGGAGCGCTGGACATCGGTGGTACGAAGATCGCCGGGGCGCTGGTCGATGCCGAGGGACGTGTGATGGTGCGGGCGCAGCGGCCGACGCCCGCGCGTGAGTCCGCCGAGGCGATGATGGCCGCGGTGACCTCGGTGGTGGACGAGCTGGCCACCCGTCCCGAGTGGGATTCGCTGTTCTGCCTGGGGATCGGGAGCGCCGGACCGGTCGACACCGCCGCGGGCACGGTGAGTCCGGTCAACATCCCGGCCTGGCGCTCCTTCCCCCTGGTGGAGCGGGTGCGGAGCCATCCTGCCGTCCCGGCGGGCATCCAACCGGTGCTCGTCGGCGACGCGGTCGCCATGACGGCGGCAGAACATTGGATCGGTGCGGCGAAGGATGCGGCGAACGCCCTCTGCATGGTCGTCTCCACCGGCGTCGGCGGTGGCCTGATCCTGGGAGGTTCAGTACATGCGGGTACGACCGGGAACGCCGGTCACATCGGACACATCACCGTCGACCAGAACGGCCCTGAGTGCCCCTGCGGCGCCCGGGGATGTGTCGAGCGCTACGCCAGCGGTACGGCGATCGCGGCCTACGCGCTCGAATCGGGCTGGACGCCCCCGGTCGGTCTTCCCGCCACGGCCCGTGAGGTCGAGGTCTCGGCCCGTGCCGGTGACCGGAAGGCGCTCGCCGCGTTCGACCGGGCCGGCCGGGCCCTGGCTGCCGCCGTCGCGGCGACGGCCGCGCTCGTCGAACTTGACCTGGTCGTCGTCGGAGGCGGTGTCTCCCAAGCGGGCGAGGTGCTGTTCGCGCCGCTGCGGCACCACCTGAAGTCGTATGCCGTCCTCGACTTCACCCGTGACGTTCTGGTCGCGCCCGCCGGGCTGGCTCTCGACGCCGGACTGATCGGCGCGGCCGCCGCCGGCGTGGCCGCCTCCGGCCGGTCCCGCGCCGGAGCGGGCGCGAGGGGGCAGGCGGCCACCGGATGTCTGTCCCCCACCTGATGCGGGCGGGGCCTCCTCCTCTGTGCCCGCGTGCACCGGCACCGAACGCCCCTACCCGCGTGCACCGGCACCGAACGCCCCTACCCGCGTGCACCGGCACCGAACGCCCCTACCCGCGTACACCGGCACCGAGCGCCCATCGGGGCGCCATGGCGTCCCCGTCCTTCCACCCACCGTGCGCACTCCAGGAAATGACCATGGACCTCCTCCGCAACACCGTCCAGCCCTACGACTGGGGCTCCCGCACCCTGCTGCCGGAACTCATGGGCGTGCCGCCCACGGGAGCACCCCAGGCCGAACTCTGGATGGGCGCCCATCCAGCGGCGCCCTCCCGAGTGTTCAGGGGTGAAGTCCAGATACCGCTGGACCGGGTCGTCGCCGAGGATCCGGAGGGCGAACTCGGAGCGGTCACCGTGCGCCGGTTCGGGCCCCGCCTCCCCTTCCTGGTCAAGCTCCTGGCCGCTGATGTGCCGCTCTCCCTGCAAGTGCACCCGGACCTCGCCCAGGCCCAGGCCGGATTCGCCCGGGAGAACGCGCTGGGCGTCCCCCTGGACGCGCCGCACCGCAACTACCGCGACGACCAGCACAAGCCCGAGATGATCGTCGCCCTCACTCCGTTCCGGGGCCTTTGCGGCTTCCGGAACCCGGCGGACACCGCCGACGTGCTCGACTCCCTGAAGGTGCCCGCGCTGCGGCCGTACGTCGAGACGCTGCGTGTCGTTCGCGGGCCCCAGGCACTCGCGGAGGTGTTCCGGGCCTTCGTCCGCCCGCCGGCGGGCCTGCTCGATGCCGTCGCCCGGGCGCTGGCGGTCGCGGGCTCGGAAGAGCCTTGCATGGCCGCCTACGGCCGAATCGCACAGACCTACCCGGGCGACTCCGGGCTGTTGTCGGCGCTGATGCTCCGGTACGTCGAGCTGAGCCCCGGCGAGGCGTTGTTCCTCGGCGCCGGAGTCCCGCACGCGTATCTCTCCGGGCTCGGGGTGGAGATCATGGCGAGCTCCGACAACGTGCTGCGGTGCGGACTGACCTCCAAGCACGTCGACACGGAGGAACTCATCCGGGTCGTTCGCTTCGACGCACCCCCGGCTCGCGTCCTGACCCCTCGGGAGGAGAGGGGCGAAGAGGTGTATCCGGCGCCGGTGGACGACTTCGGCTTGTCGCGGTACCTCCTCCGCGCCGGTGGACCGAGGCGGCGCGTGGCGCTGGACGCCCCGCAGATCCTCCTCTGCACCAATGGGGCCATGACCATCTCCTCATACGAGGAGACTCTCGACATCGGTCCCGGACAGGCCGTGTACGTACCAGCCGGGGCCGAGGCATTTCTGGAAGGTGCCGGCATGGCCTTCCGCGCCACGACGGGCACTGCGGAACGCCTCGGGTGAGCGGGTGGCCAGCAAAACCGTCGCTGAACTTAACCGGTTATGTTCTAGCTATTGAGATCGGCCATCACGGCCTCTAGTCTCAACTCGGCCGCCGGAAGCCGGCAGGAGAATTCGCTGATGTACGAAGGCGACGACCTGGACCGTATCTGCGGTTAATCCCCACTGCCTGGAATCGAGCCGCAGCAATCTCCGGGCAGTGGGGCCCGGCGGCGGTCCGCCCACCACTCGTGGGCCCGCCCGGGGATGCCGCCCGTCGTCTCCCAGTGCGAGGCCAACCGGCCGTCGACCACTGGCTGGAGGGGGCGAACGCCCTCAAGGGCCCGGAGAAGTACGTCATCGTCAACCTGGGCAACGAGCCTCACGGCAAAGCCGGCTACACCGCCTGGACGCAGGACGCCCCGGACGCGATCAGCCGCCTGCGCGCGGCCGGCTTCGACCACACCTGATGGTCGACGCGCCCAATCGGGGACAGGACGGGTCGGGCACCACGCGCGAGAACGCCCCCGCCGTCTTCGCCTCCGACCCCGACCGCAACGCCGTCTTCTCCATCCACATGTACGACGTGTACGACACCGTCACCGAAGTCGAGGACCACCTCGGCAGCTCTGTCGACCGCGGACTGCCCATCGTCGTGGGCGAGTTCGGCTACGACCACTCCGACGGCAACCCGGACGAGGACGCCGTCATGGCCACCGCACGCCAGCTGGGCCTCGCCTGTCAGGGCTGGTCCTGGAGCGGTATCGGCGGCGGCGTCGAGTACCTCGACCTCGCCGCCGGCTTCGATGCCGACCGGCTCGGTGGCTCGGGCGAGCGCCGCTTCCACGGTCCCGACGGCATCCGCCAGACGCCGTGAGCTGCGGCTTCAACGTCGCGGGCCCGGTGCCGTGCCCGCCTCCCTCAGCCTCGATGGCGTCCCCTGCGCCAAGGGCCGACCCGCGTCTCGCACCCGCCACGCCGGGTGCGAGAGGAGCGTGTTCCGTCGCACCGCTCTGCTCTGGAAAGGCTCCTCGTCTGCTTCCGTCGCCCCCTGAGGGGACGCACGACGTTGAGGGGCTGCCCGGACGGGCAGCCCCTCAACGTCATGCCTGGCCGCCTACGTGCGGTGAGGCGGGCCTGTCGACCCTCTCGGAGTCAGGGATGGCGTGGGTACCTGGCGGGCGCCCTTGTGGGTGCCTTCGATGATCTCGAACAAGGTCCGGGCGACCTCCTCCCCGAAGTGGTGCACGTCGTGGCTCATCGCGGACAACGGCGGATGCGTCAGCCGGCACAACTGCGAGTCGTCCCAGGCCAGGAGAGAGACGTCGTCGGGAACCGAGAGGCCCATCTCCGAGGCGACCGCCGCCCCGGCGACGGCCATGATGTCGTTGTCGTACACGATTGCCGTGGGCCGGTCCGAGGACATGAGAAGACTGCGGGTGGCCCGAGCCCCTTCCTCTCCCACGAAGCCGGTCGCCACCTGTTGCCCTCCGTCCAGGCCAAGCTCGGCCATGGTCGCCTCGAAAGCAGTGGCGCGGATGCCGCTGTGACCGAGGCCGGCAGGGCCGCCGACGCGGGCGATCCGCCGGTGCCCGAGCGCGGCCAGGTACCGCACCGCCTCGGCGGCCGCGGAGGCGTCGTCCGTCCAGACCGAAGGGAACCCGCCGGTCAGCGACGGGTGACCGACGGCCACCACGGGCATGCCGAGGGCCCGCAGGGGCGGGACCCGCGGGTCGTCCTGGTGGAAGTCGACGAGGATCGCCCCGCCGACGGTCCTACTGCGCCACCACTCCTGGTAGAGGGCGGCCTCCTCGTCGAGGTCGCGGACGAGCCGGAGGAGGAGAGAGCAGGAGCGCTCGGCCAGGACGTCCTCGATGCCGGAAATGAACTCCATGTAGAAGGGTTCGAGGCCGAGGAGCCGGGCCGGTCGGCAGAGCGCCAGCCCGACTATGCCCGCCCGCCGGCCGGAGAGGTTGCGCGCGGTCTGGTTCGGGCTCCAGCCGAGCTCCCGGGCCGCCGTGAAGATGCGCTCCCGGGTCGTCGGGGACACCCCGGGCCGGTTGTTGAAGGCGATGGAGACGGCGCCTTTGGACACCCCGGCCAGCGCGGCGACGTCGTTGATCGTGACACGCCGGCCGGGGATGGGAGAGGCTGGGGCGCTCACACCGCTCCCACGCTGAACAGTGCCCCCCGTACGCTCTCCGGGTCGTCGCCCGCCCAGCCGCGGACCGCGATCCGGACCTCCTCGCCCGGCAGCAGGGTGACAAGCCCGTGGTCGGCGCTCGCCTCCGGGGCCAGCCGGTCCGCTTGGAGCAGGAGATCCCGGATGAGGGTCCGGGCGGCGACCACCACGACCGATCCCCCGTCGCCGGTCGGCTCGACCCGGAGGTCGTAGCGCGGAGCCGGATAGGCGAACTCCTTGTCGGGCACCGGGAGGTGGACCGATCGCAAGCCGTCCGCGTCGGCGACCAGGAGCTCTTTCGCCGAGCCCGCGTCCGGCAGCAGCGAGCCCGGGACGACCAGCCGTACCACGGTCCGTGCGGCGGCCTCCAGGTCGAACACGGCCTCACGCAGCACCATGCCGTCCGCGCCGAGGCGGCGCAGGGTGACGGTGGTGCGCCAGGTGGTGCCGGACTGGTTGTCGAGGGCAAGGACCGGGCCCTCCTCGGTGGGCACGAGGCTGAGGAGCCGGTCGGCGTAGACGCGGCGCAGCTCGTGGTAGAGCGGCTTGAGGTGCCCGTCGCCGTCGATCGCGGCCCAGGAGCTCACCGGCCAGCAGTCGTTCAGCTGCCACACCACCGTGCCGGCGCAGCGGGGCCAGTGAGAGCGCCAGTGCTCGATGCCGGCGGCGACCGCGCGGGCCTGGACGACCTGGGCGAGGTAGTGCCAGCGGTCGAAGTCGCCCTCGGGCAGGCCGAAGTGGCGCTCGATGCCGCGGTTCAGCTTGCCGTTGCCGTCCTCGGCCTTCTGGTGATGCAGCATGCCGGGGGAGTCGGGGGTGAGGGCCTCGCCCGGGAGGGCGCGCCGAAGGGTGCTGATCGCGGGCGGTGCTTGCCAGCCGAACTCGGCGCAGAAGCGGGGGACGTCGGTCCGGTACTCGGCGTAGTCTTGCCGGTTCCACACCTCCCACGAGTGGTGGGTGCCGTGCCGGGGGTCGTTGGGGTGGTGGTCCCAGGAGCCGGACCAGGGGCTGCCGGCGGTGTAGGGGCGGGTGGGGTCGAGCTCGGCGACGATCCGCGGCAGGATCCCGAGGTAGTAGCCCTCGCCCCAGGAGTCGCCGGCGAGTGGGGCCTCCCAGTCCCAGTCGCGGAAGCCCCAGAGGTTCTCGTTGTTGCCGTTCCACAGGACGAGGCTGGCGTGCGACATCAGCCTGACAACGTTGTCGCGCGCCTCCGCCTCCACTTCTCCGCGCAGCGGCTGCTCCTCGGGGTAGGCGGCGCAGGCGAAGAGGAAGTCCTGCCAGACCATCAGGCCCAGTTCGTCGCAGACGTCGTAGAAGGCGTTGTCCTCGTAGATCCCCCCGCCCCAGATGCGGACGAGGTCGATGTTGGCCTCGGCGGCCTGGGTGAGTCGGGTGCGGTAGCGCTCGGGCGTGACCCGGGACGGCAGTACGTCGTCCGGGATCCAGTTGACCCCGCGTGCGAAGATCCGTACGCCGTTGACGACGAAGGTGAAGCCGGTGCCGTGCTCGTCGGCGGAGCGGTCGACGGTGACGGTACGGAAGCCGATCCGCCGCGACCAGGAGTCGAGCGGCGACCCGTCCTCGTCCAGGAGCTCGACGGCGAGCCCGTACAGCGGCTGGGAACCGTATCCCCGCGGCCACCACAGCTCCGGCTCGGACACGTCCAGGCGGAGCACCGCCTCCGTCCCCTCGAAGGAGGTCTCGGCGACCACCCCCGCGACCGTGGCCCGCAGCGTGAGCGGGCGGCCCGCCCCGTTCTCGGTGCGCGCGGTCACGACCCGCAGCTCGACGCGGCCGGTCGTGCCGTCCACGGTCACGAGCGGGCGGACCTCGGCGAGTCGGGCGGTCGACCAGTGCTCGATCCGCACCGGCCGCCACATGCCCGCGGTCACGACGGTCGGGCCCCAGTCCCAGCCGAAGGAGCAGGCCATCTTGCGGATGTACTGGAACGGCTCGGGGTAGACGTTGGGCCGGTCGCCGGTGAGGGCGCGGACCCGCTCGGCCTCGTCGTAGGCGGAGTCGAAGCGCACCTCCAGCGCTCCGGCCCGTCCCGTGACGTCGAAGCGATGGACGCGGTGCATGTTCCGGGTCGAGCCGAGGGACACGCCGTCGAGCAGGACCTCGGCGGCGGTGTCCACGCCCTCGAAGACCAGCTCGCTGCGCTCGTGCCCGCCGTCGTGGGCGGCGAGGTCCGTCAGGTACGACCACGTCCGGCGCCCGACCCAGGCGATCTCCGTCTCGTTCAGCCCGAGGAACGGGTCCGGTATCACCCCGGTGGCGAGCAGGTCAGCGTGGACACAACCGGGCACCTGCGCGGGGAGCAGTGCGTCCTCGTGGCGCAGTCTCCACCCCTCGTGCAGCTGGATGACGTCCTTCATGGTGTGCGGCTCCAATCGCCTGGCAGTGGGCGGGATGCGTGTACGGGCCGACAAGTTAGCCGTACGGCTACTCAACTGTCCATGAACCGGTCAAGCTCGGCCTGGGCCGGAACGTAGTGCATCGGTCACAGGGGCCCCTCGCCCTTGGCGGTCAGGGGACCCCGGTAACGATTAGGCATCACGCTGGAAATCAGTACTTTACCGGTTCACGACGGGCTGACATAGTGCCGTCATCCCACCGATGACCTGAGCCGTGACTTTGAAGGAGTTGGGCCATGGGGAACAAGAAGACGACCGCGCTCTCGGGCGCTGTGCTGGCCGCAGTGACGCTCGCCCTGTCGGCGTGCGGCGGCGGGGGCGGCGGTGCCACTGGTGAAGTGGCCGCTCCTCCGTCGGATCCGAAGGACGTCTCCGGCGAGATCAAGGTCCTCACCCAGCGGACCGATCTCGCACAGAACGGAACGCTGGAGAAGTACGCGGCCGAGTTCAACAAGATCTATCCCAAGGTGAAGGTCACCTTCGACGGGATCACCGACTACGAGGGGGAGGTGAAGATCCGTATGAATACCAAGTCCTACGGTGACGTCCTCTTCATCCCCGGTGCGGTGGCCAAGAACGACTACCCGAAGTTCTTCGCTCCCCTGGGGACGGCCGAGGAGCTGTCGAAGTACCGCTTCAGCGACAAGACCGAGGTGGACGGCAAGGTCTACGGCATCGCCCAGTTCGGAACCGCCAACGGCTTCGTGTACAACAAGGCCCTGTGGAAGAAGGCCGGTGTCACCGCCTGGCCGAAGACGCCGCAGGAGTTCATCACCGGGCTGAAGGCGGTCAAGGACAAGACCGGCGCGACCCCGTACTACACCAACTTCAAGGACGGCTGGCCGCTGGTTCAGTGGACCGCCAACAACGGCTCGGTCGGTTGCGATGCGCAGGCGAGCAACAAGCTGGCCGGGCCGGTCTCGCCGTGGAAGGAGGGCGGCGAACTCCGCACGATCGACGGCCTGCTCCATGACATCGTCAAGCAGGGTTTGTCGGAGAAGGACCCGACCACCACCAACTGGGAGAACTCCAAGTCGCTGCTGGCCGACGGCAAGATCGGCGCGATGATGCTGGGCTCCTGGTCGATCACGCAGATGCAGGCCGTGGCGAAGGACTCCGGCCTGAACCCGGAGGACATCGGGTTCATGCCCTTCCCCGTCCAGAAGGACGGGAAGTTCTGTGCGGCACTGGTCTCCGACTACCAGCAGGCCGTCAACGTGCACTCGGACAACAAGCCCGCGGCGCGTGCCTGGGTGGACTGGTTCACCGAGAAGTCGGGCTTCGCGGAGAAGGAGGGCGTCGTCTCCGCGGTGAAGACCGCTCCCATGCCCGCCACGCTCAAGGAGTTCGTTGACAACGATGTCATCTTCTTTGACCGCTCGGAGGCCAAGACGGCCGCGGTCAACGACATCGACGATGCCGCAGAGATCGGGCTCAACAAGCAGGACTACCGCCAGAAGCTGATCGACACGGCCCGCGGCGCCGAAAAGGGCAGCTTGGAAGACTTCTTCGCCAGCCTGAACAAGAGGTGGGACGAGGCGGCGAAGACCGTCGGTAGCTGATACCGGCGGAGTGGGCCCCGGCCGGACGACACCGGCCGGGGCCCCTGGACCTTCCGCGGCAGCGGACATGAAAGGCCGACATGACCCAGACCACCGACACCGCACCAGAGGGCGCCGCCATGACAGGGCGATCCAGCAAGGACAAAGCCAAGGCCGACACGGGGGGCAGTCGGCGCCACTTGGTGAAACGCCGGCGCGGCCCCGCCGCCGGGCGGACGAGGTCGTGGCGCGACTCGCCGCTGCGGCGGATCACGCCGTGGCTCTTCCTGGCGGTCCCGCTCGCACTGCTGATCACGTTCACGTACGTCCCCGTCGCGAGCATGATCTCGTACAGCTTCACCGACTGGGACGGGGTGAGCCCGGACCGGGAGAACGTGGGGTTCGACAACTACGTTCAGATCTTCACCCGCCCCGAACTCCTCCGGGTGTTCTTCGTCAGCGGCTACTACCTCGCGGCGTCCGTGGTCCAGATCGTGGTCGCGCTGTACTTCGCGGTGATCCTCAGCTTCAACCTGCGGTTCAGGAACTTCTTCAAGGGGATCCTGTTCTTCCCTTACCTGATCAACGGCGTCGCGATCGGCTTCGTGTTCCTGTACTTCTTCCAGGACGGCGGCACGCTCGACTCCGTGCTCGACTGGTTCGGCGTGACAGCCGATCACCCCTGGCTCGGCGATCCCACTTCGGCGAACATCTCCCTCGCGGGTGTCTCCGTCTGGCGCTTCACCGGGCTCAACTTCGTCCTCTTCCTCGGCGCGATCCAGTCCATCCCGGGCGAGCTGTACGAGGCGGCGGAGCTGGACGGGGCGGGGAAGTGGCAGCAGTTCCGGCACATCATCGCCCCGAGCATCAAGCCCGTGATCAGCCTGAGCGCGATCCTGGCGATTTCCGGCTCGTTGTCGGTCTTTGAGATCCCTTACATCATGACCGGCGGCGCGACCGGCACCCAGACCTTCGTCATCCAGACGATCAAACTCGCCTTCCAGTTCAACAAGACCGGCCTGGCCTCGGCCGCGGCCGTGGTGCTGCTGCTGATCATCCTGCTGATCACCTGGATCCAGCGCCGGCTCGTGCCCGACGACAAGGTGGACCTCGTATGACCTCCCGCGACCTCACCGCCGCTCCCCAACGCACCGGCACCCGCCGCTTGCCCATCGGGAGCGTGCTGACCTACCTGTCGCTGATCGCGGCTTCGATGGTCGTGCTCCTGCCGCTGGCCGTCGTCTTCCTGACCTCGCTCAAGACCTCCGAAGAGGTCGGTGAAGGCAGTGCGCTGTCGCTGCCGGGCAACTGGTTCAACCTCGACAACTACGTCACGGCGTTCAACGACGGCAAGATGCTGATGGCCTTCGGGAACACCGCGTTCATCCTGGTCTTCTCGATCGGCGGGACGGTAGTCATCGGTTCCATGACCGCGTACGCCGTTGACCGCTTCGACTTCCGGGGCAAGAAGGTCGTCATGGCCGGCTTCCTGATCGCCACCCTCGTCCCGAGTGTCACCACCCAGGTCGCGACCTTCCAGGTGATCAACGGCTTCGGCCTGATCGACACCCGCTGGGCGCCGATCCTGCTCTACATGGGCACCGACATCGTCTCGGTCTACATCTTCCTGCAGTTCATCCGGGGCATCCCCGTCTCGCTCGACGAGGCCGCCCGCCTTGACGGCGCCAACGCCTTCACGATCTACCGGAAGATCATCTTCCCCCTGCTCAAGCCGGCGATCGCCACCGTCGTCATCATCAAGGGGATCACGACCTACAACGACTTCTACATCCCCTTCCTCTACATGCACTCCGAGGACCTGGGGACGATCTCCACCGCGCTCTTCCGCTTCAAGGGCCCCTTCGGGGCACACTGGGAGGCCATCTCGGCCGGGGCGATCCTGGTCATCCTGCCGACGCTGGTCATCTTCCTGCTGCTGCAGCGCTGGATCTACAACGGCTTCTCCCAGGGAGCCACGAAGTAGCCCCGGGAACGGAAGGACGGGGCCGGGCCGTATGAGGGCCGGCCCGGCCCCGCACGGTCCCCCGTGGACGGGAGGTCAGCGCGGGCCCGGCTCCGGAGGCGGGGCAGACGTGCTGCCGCGGGGCACGAAGCGCGCGTATCCCTCGCGGATGCTGCCGACGTCCTCCCCGCCGATCAGGGCGAGCAGCGCGGTCGCGGAGCGAGCCCCGTACGCCGGGATGTCGCGGGTGACCGCCGACAGCATCGGGCGCACCACCTGCGTCAGCGGCGACTCGTCCCAGGCGACGATCGACACGTCGGCGGGGATCGAGAGGCCCAGCTCTTGCGCCACCGACAGCGCGGCCACCGCCATGATGTCGTTGTCGAAGACGATCGCCGTCGGCCGCCGGGGCGCGATCAGCAGCGCCCGGGTGGCACGCGCCCCCTCGTCACCGGTGTAGTCGGTGTGCACCACGGTCGCCTCCGGGATCCCCGCCTCCCGGCAGGCCTCCGCGAGCGCCGTGTCGCGGACCACCGTGTGCGCGAGCCCGGCGGGGCCCGCCACCCGCGCGATCCGCTGGTGTCCCAGCGTCGCCAGGTACCGCACGATCTCGTGCACGCTCTCGCCGTCGTCGGACCAGATCGCCGGCAGCCCCCCGGCCACCTCCGGCGGGCCGATCGCCACCGTGGGCAGACCGATGTCGCGGACGGCGTCGACCCTTGCGTCATCGGTCTGCAGGTCCATGAGGAAGACGCCGTCGACCCGCCGTTCGCCCCACCAGCGCCGGCAGACCTCGATCTCCTGCTCCTGGTCGGCTGCCATCTGGAGCATCAGGGCGAACGCGTGCTCGGCGAGGACCGTCTCCACGCCGCTGATGAACTCCATGAAGAACGGCTCCACCCCGAGGGTCCGCGCCGGCCGCCGCACGACCAGCCCGACCGCCTGCGCAAGCCCGCCGGTCAGTGCCCGAGCGGCACTGTTCGGCCGCCAGCCCAGCTCTTCGGCGATGCTCTTGATCAAGGCACGGGTGCCCTCCGAGACTCCGGGCTGGCCGTTGAGCGCGTATGAGACCGCCACCTTCGACACACCCGCCCGACGCGCGATGTCCGCCATCGTCGGCCGCTTCACTGCCACCCCAGCTCCATCCTGAACCCTCGATGCCCCCGACCCTACCGCCAGGCCATGTGCGCGGTGGCAGGTCTCAGTGGGGGCAAGGGGCGGGCACCCCACCCCCGGGTTGGGCTTCGATGGCGAGGTATGCGCCCCAACAGGCTCTTCATGTGGGCTAAGGGGTGTCCCGTAAGTGATCTTCGATCTGACTCGGGCACGGTCAGCCGTAGCGTGTGCCGCGCGTCTATCCGGTGAGGGCGAGGTTGTGCATCCGGGCGATGCCGAGCATGGCGTGGTGGACACCATCGCCCTTGAGGCGGCAGTCGTGGAGCATCTTCCAGGTCTTCATGCGGGCGAAGACCTGCTCGACCCGGGGACGGACCTGCTTGTGGGACCGGTTGTGCTCCACTTTCCAGTCCGGGAGTTCGGCCTGACCGCGCTGCCGACGGTGCGGGATGACGAGTCCGGTGCCCGGGAAGCCGCCGCCGTCGACCGTGACCGTCCCACCGCCGCGCCGAAGTGGGCAGTGCCGGTGGCCTTCGAATCGACGGCAACCGCTCCCGCGGTGGATGATCCGTCCTGCTCGTACGCCGTCCTCTCAGCGAAGCACCTTCACCATCAGACGTTCCCTGGTCACCCCGTCGGACAACAGGTCTCCGAGTTCTCCCGTATCGACGAAACCGTTGCGCTGATACAGCGCTGCAGCGGGTTCGTCGCCCGGTAGGAACCGCGAGCTTCAGAGTCGTAGCACCCCTCTGCCGGGCCCACTCCTCGACTGCCGCCACCAACTGGTCTCCGACGCTGCGGCCCCGTGCCTGGGGGCTGACCCACACCGACCTCAGCTCGCATGCGCCGCCATCCCCCGGGAAGGCCGGCGGCCATACCTACGGTTCGGCCGTCCAGCAACGCAACGATGCTGTAGGTGGCGGGCATCGCCAAGCGCTCGCGCCACAGGCGACGCCCGGCCAACGTCAAGGCCGCGCGCTTCGGCTCGGGCGGGATCGTTGACGTCGTGGTCGTCAGTATGCGGGGATCCACGCCCCCGGAGTTCCAGGGCGGGACGGCTCGTCCGCTGCGGGGCTCCCGGCCGCGTGGAGCGGGAGCCGGCCGGATACGTGGGCGACGCCGTTGTGGACCGCGACGTGCGAGTAGGGGCCGAATGGGGCGATCGTGGCGGCGCCGCGGGCCAGGCGGATGTTGGCGACGGCGGTCCGTCCGGTGGCCGTGGACTTGGCCATGGACGCCCTTCCTGGGCATTTCGCGGCCGGTTCTGAGGGCGTTCATCGGCGTGGCTACTTGGTGTAGTTGTAGACGGTCGCCCGGGAGATGCCGAGCTGGTCGGCGATGTGTTGTGCGGAGCTCCGGGTCTCGAAGAAGCCCTCGGCATGCAGCCTCCGCACCAGTTCGCGCTTCTGGTCACGGTTGAGGCCTCGCGGGGTGCTGGAGCGCTGCGCCGCGAAGGAGTCGATGGCCGAGCGGAGTTCGCGTCCCGTGCGGTCGCGCAGCGTCTCCAGGGCCTCACCTTGGTGTTCGACATCGGTGGCCACGAGGTTGGCGAGGGTCAGGGCCAGCGGGGACAGCGTGCTGACGTCCAGGTTCAGACACAAGGCCGCGACGTAACGTCCCTCGGCGTTCTTGATGCCGATCGAGGTGCTCTTGGCCGGGCGTCCGTCGGGGAACTGGTTGCTGTAGTTCTGGATGACGCCGGGGTAGTCGGGGTCCGCGATGCGGCGCAGGCCCAGTTCGGTGGCGGGGTCGCCGACCTGCCGTCCGGACAGGTTGTTCTCGATGGCGCGGATGGCGTTGTCGGGTCGGCGCAGGTCGTGCAGGACCACCTCGCACAGACCTGGGAACATGCGCCCGACGGCGACAGCGATGCGCTCGGCTTCCCGTACGAGGTGCTCGTCATCCGACAGGTGGCGCCCGTCTTCCGCTGCGGCGGGCTGGACGGCGCGTTCGTCATCTCGGCGGCCGGTGGGGTGTGTCATCGAGCGCTGCTCGATTCCTGAGCGCCGTCACGGTGCCCGGCGAATACCTCGGCCATCCTCTCGGTGGACTTCAGCCCCGCACCGGTGAGCACGACCACGGTCGTCTCGTCCGGAGCGATCTCTCCGGTCGCGATGAAGTGATCGAGGGTCGCCGCGGCGACGCTGCTGGTCGGTTCGGCGTACAGGCCTCGCGCGCTCAGTGCACGGACCGCTGTGTGGATCTCCGCCTCGGGGACAGCGTAGGCGGCCCCGTCGGAGCGGCGGATGGCCTCCACCGCCTCGGGCAGCCGGACCGGGTGGGCGATGGACGCGCCCTCGGCGATCGTCGGGGTCCGCTCGCCGCGGCCGGCCGGGTCGACGCCGTTGAACGTGTCGGCGATGGTCGCCCAGTGCTCGGGCTGCCCGACGAAAAGGCGCGGGCGCCTGTCGATCTGGCCGGCGTCGAGCAGTTCGCCGAACGCCAGGTCGCACCCGATGATGTTGCTGCCGGCTCCGGCCACGAGGACCACGTTGTCGGGCGCGGTGAAGCCGAGGGATTCCCACATCTCATAGGCGATGGTCTTGGTGCCCTGGATGAACATGGGGTGCCAGTTGTGGCTGGCGTAGGGGATCTGCTCGGACTGCCGGATCGCCTCGTCGGAGACCTCCTCGCGGGTGCCGCCCACGAGTTCGATCTCGGCGCCGTAGGCGCGGGCCTGGACAATCTTCGCCGCTGAGGTGGCGGCGGGAACGATGATCTTGGCGCGGATACCGGCGGCGGCGGCGTAGGCGGCCACCGACGAGCCGCCGTTGCCCGAACTGTCCTCGAGTACGCGGTCGACGCCGTGCGCCGCGAGGTGGGACATCATCACCGATACGCCCCGGTCCTTGAAGCTGGAGGTCGGGTTGAACCACTCCAGCTTGAAGTGGATACGTCGGCCGCCCCAGTCGACCGGAACCATCGGCGTACACCCTTCACCAAGGCTCACCCGCCGGGCGGCCGGGACGGGCAGGGCCGCGTGGTAGCGCCACAGGGACCGTTCGGCGATGTCGATCTGCTCGCGACGCAGGCCCGGCAGTGCACTGACGGCAAGGGGGCTGCCGTCCTCGCCCCGCCAGCGAGGATCATCCAGGGAGTAGCGCTTTCCGGACCGGTCGTAGAGGTCGGGGGCGGTAACGGCTGAGTGCTGTTCGTTGGTCATGGGCGGCTCCGGCTTCTACTCGCTCGACGTGCTCTCGTGTGACTGGGTCTCGCACCCCGAAGGGCACCCCGCCCTCTCCACGTTAGGCGAATCATCCAGATTTATACAGCCTGTCAAATCGCTCGTCGATGCATTGCATTGCACGGCGTCGGCCGGGAGTCAACCAAAACCGGCGAGAGCCGTGGAGTGACCGGCGGGACGGTGAGTGGCAACGACTGCACGGGCGCCGGGCATCCCGTGTGCCGGAGGCGACTCCAAGATCTTTACGTGCCAGCCCTTGGTTAAGACCACTGACATGCCCCGGCGGCATCTACGGGCCCTCGAAGCTGCTCGGTTAACCAATTCCCGGGTGAGTCCCCGCAGACCAACCGGTTCCTCCTCCTCCACTCCCTCCGGACGAGAGGGACCCCATGAGTACGGCTCCCCACGGCCTTCCATGGGCAGGACGAGCGGAGGTTCCGGATCGAGGGCGCTGGCCTTACGCACGGCGGCGGGCGACGAGCCCGCCCTGAGCGACGTGGACCTCGACGTGCCGGTCGGCACCACCCTCGCGATCGTCGGCGGCTCGGGCGCGGGGGAGTCCACCCTGCTCAACCTGGTGCCTCCCCCCAGGAGACCGCCCCCTTCGAGGGGAGCATCCGGGGGAACGTCACCTACAGCAGGGAGCGCGTCGACGACGCAACGCTGCGGCGCGCGCTGCGCGACGCCAACGCTGCCGAGTTCGTCGACGCGCTGCCGGACGGCCTCGACACCGTCGTGGGGGAGCGTGGTACCCGGCTCCCGGGCGGCCGACGCCAGAGGCTCGCGATCGCGCGGGTCCTCATCCGGGACCCCTGGGTCCTGGTGCGCGACGCGGCCACGTCGGCGCTGGACGCCCGCTCCGAGGCGCAGGTCCAGCAAGCCCTCGCCCGTCTGGTAGCCGGTCGGACGGTCTTCGTCGTGGCCCACGGCCTCTCCACGATCAGACGGGCGGACCGGATCGTGGTGCTGGAGCGGGGCGGGGTGGTGGAGTCCGGAAGCCACCTGGAACTGCTCGCCCGCGACGCGACCTACGCCCGTCCGCAAGCCATCCGGCCGGCCTGAGCCGCGGTACGACGCGGGTGCCCTCCCATCGCCGAGGACGGGAGGGCACCCCTGGCACTCAGTGGTCGGCGGCGCTGCCGCGGACGACGCAGGAGCGGCTGTTCTCCCAGCCCCAGCCGTCGCCGTCCGGGTCGGAGGAACCGCCGTTCACGCAGTACGGGTAGCCGTTCGGGGCGGTTCCGCCGGGGCTGCCACCGCCGGATCCGGTGTCGGCGGCGCTGCCGCGGACGACGCAGGAGCGGCTGTTCTCCCAGCCCCAGCCGTCGCCGTCCGGGTCGGAGGAACCGCCGTTCACGCAGTACGGGTAGCCGTTGGGGGCGGTGCCGCCGGTGTCGCCGCCGCCGTCGTCCCCGCCTCCGAAGATCGTGGCGCGGGTCGAGGTGGTGGCGATGCCGTCGGCGCCGTTGAAGAACCGGTTGCCCCAAGCGGTGAGGGAGCCGGCGTCGAAGCCGGTGACCATGTCGAGGTACTCGACACCGCTGCCGTTGCCGCTCCAGGACCAGCCGATGTAGCCGACGCGGAGCAAGCGGGCGGTGGCCATGATGGCGTTCTCGTCGGGGTTGCCATCGCTGTGGTTGTCGCCGAACTCCCCGACCACGATGGGCAGTCCGTTGTTCACGAAGTGGTTGAGGTAGTCCTGGACCTCGGCGGCGGTGTCGTACACGCCGTACATGTGGATGGAGAAGATCGTGTTGCGGCGCGGGTCGGCGGTGAAGACCGAGGCCGCGTTGGACCGCATGGTGTTCGACCAGTCCTGGCCCCAGTTGGGGGCGTCGACCATGAGCGCGTTCTCGATGCCGGCGTTGCGGAGCTTGCCAATGGCGTTCTTGGTGGCGTCGGTCCAGGCGGTGTAACCGCTGTTGCCGAAGGGCTCGTTGCCTATGTTGACGACGACGTAGTCCTCCTGGCCCTGGAGAGCGCTCTTGACGCCCACCCAGTAGTCGGCGGCCTGGTCGAGCGTGGCGGCGGCGCCGTCCTCGCCGTACCCGGTGGTGTCGTGCACCTCCAGGACGCAGATGACCTTGTGGGTCTTGCAGTCGTTGATGATCGATGACACCCGGGACGGGCTGGTCTCCGTCCAGCGGTCGCCGCTGGAGAGGACGACACGGACGGTGTTGGCGCCCTTGGCGGCGATGTCGGCGATGGCGTCGGTCTCGCCCGGGTACCAGGCGTGCGCGTGGTTCACCCCGCGCATCACGAACTCGTTTCCATTGGCCTCGTAGATCCGGCCGTTGCTGACGTGGATGCCGCTGTCGGCGGCCTGGGCGGCTCCGGCGGTGCCGAAGACGGGCAGCAGCAGTCCGGCCACGCCGGCGAGGGCGCTGCCAGCTGCCGTGAGCCACGTCCTGCGCGGTGACTTGGTCATGCCTCTCCTCGTGAGAAATGGGGGAAAGAAGCCCCGTCCACGCAGAACTCCGGCAACCAGACAACGTTGTCAGAATTCTATGACCGAGCCGCTGGTTCGCATGTCGGGGGTGTCCACCATGAGGCACCCGTGGCCGGATCCATGTCAAGTGTGAAGAACGCTTTAATTGCGAGCAGGTGAGATGGTGAAGTCGGTTCAGTAAACCCGTACTGAACGGGCAGACGTTTTGTGATTCTTCTATCGAGTGTCAGTCGCTTGTCCACTGAACCGCAGTATGCCGACCTGAACTGCCGCGAAGTGCGGCAGCAGTTCGACCGCCTGCCGGGCCTCGTCGAGGGTGAGCAGCGGTTGGAGGGGCGTGTCCGTGTAGTCGCCGGATACGAGCGGGAAGGAGCCCGCGAAGCGACAACTCGCCTAGAGCCTGTCTCCCAGATCGGGCTGTGAGTCCGTCATCAGTTGCCGTACCCAGTCGGTTGAAGGGGGGACAACTCGCACGACAGGCCTCGGGAGGCCAAGGCCCACTGCACGGGACAGGATCGAGAGGATCAGCCCCTTGAGTGACGGTGCGGTCGCACCAGTCGCAGACCACTGTCACGTGGGCACCCGCCGCCGATGATCCAAACGACAGGCCCTAGCCGAGGCGCCGACTAAGAGGATGTCTCACGTGGTGAGCTCCGTAAGCGTCACGATCACGAACGATGGTTGCCCTGGCATGACCAGCCGAGGCTGATCGCGCCCAGGAAATGAGTATGCGGCTGCGCGGCATTAGCCGATCATGTGAGCATGACCGATCAGCTGGCGATCAGCACCTTGGCTTTGCGGCACAGGATCCCGGACGACTGGGCGGCGGACCCCTGGGCCGAGGTGCGGCCTCTGATCGACGGCGTGGACGTTCTGAGAGAAGTCCACCCGGAAGGGCTGGCACCCGGCTGCCGGCACTGGACAGGCCCGGCCGAAAACTGGCCGCTGGCGGTCACGCGGGAACCGCGCAGGATCATGATCACCGAACCGACCTGCACCGCCGGCTGCTGCGGCGCCCTGTATGTCACCATGCGCCGCGAGGGCGACCGGGTGATCTGGGACGCCTGGGAGAACACCAGCGACATCACAGCCCTGCCCGCGGATATCACCTTCGACGCCAACCAGTACGAAGCCGAACTCGCGCGGGCTGCGGCGGACCGCAGCTGGGAAGAGCCGGTGGACACCGTTGCCCGGCTACTCGGACAGGCCCTTGCGGACAGCGGCTGGTTCGAGCGGTGGGGCTGCGTTCTCACGGGCGTGTGGCCACGACGCGAGGAGCCCGACGTTCCCGAGGAACTCACCGGTCCCGCGGGGGTCGATGTCGAGTTCGACCACGTCCAGGCACCGGGAGAGCGTGCGTGTTCCTACGCGTACGAATTGTTCATCACCAGCGATCAGCCCCTGGAGGAGCAGGTACAGCAGTTTGCGGCCAGCATTCTGGCGGACGATCCGCGAAAGACCGCTGAGCTTCGAGAACGCTGAGGGCCAGGTGCAAGAACGGGCGAGATGAGAGTGGGCACGTCCTTGACGGGGTCCGCCCTCCGTTAGGGCAGCTTCGCCTTGATCGTTTCCTGGGCACGGGTCTCACACGTGAGTCTGGTGAGTTGCTTGTAGCAGGTCAGGGCGGCGGCCAGGCCGAGGAAAGCAAGGAAGTGGCTGCCATTTCGTTCGTACCGGACGGTGAGGCGGCGGTAGCCGAAGAGCCAGGAAATCGATCGCTCGATCTTCCAGCGGTGTCGGCCGAGCCGCTCGCCGGACTCGATACCGGGGAGGGCGATCCGTGCGCTGAGGTTCCGGCTTCGGAGCCGGCGGAGGTGCTCCGCAGAGTGGTACGCCTTGTCCGCACGGACCTTCACCGGCTTTCTCCGACGTGGTCCGAGCCGGGAGCGGACGGCGGGAATGTCGAGGGCCAACGGCTTGAACGCCTGACTGTCGTGCACGTTCGCGCCGGACACCGCGGCGGCCGGCAGGCCCTGGGCATCGGACAGCACATGCAGCTTGCTGCCCTTCTTGCCGCGATCGACCGGATTCGGCCCGGCCAGCGTGCCCCTTTTTCGCCCGCACCGACGCGGCATCGACGATCGCGGACGACCGGTCCATCTCGCCCCTGACGCCGATAAGGGTGTGGCGCCTTGCCGCTCCCGGTGCTTCGAGGTGCTGACCTGGTACGCGGTGATCCGAAGCGCCCAGGAGGCGTAGCCATCCGTCGACGCACGCGACACTCCGGCCCGAGGGAACGCGAGGGTGAGGCCCGGATTCGTCAGTGGCCGGGGTCGGCGAACGTCCAGTCCAGGCCGTACGGGGCGAGTCGGGCGGAGATCCGGTCCCGCAGGCCGGATGATCCGGTCACGGGGGGAAGGGTGACCGTGGTGCGACCGTCCACGAGGACGCAGTGGATCTGCCCGTGACCGATGCCGGTGCCGAGGTCGGCCAGGGCGAGGGCCACGGCGCGGCGGGTGGCGTCGAGGCGCAGGGGGACCTTGGAGGGTTTGCCGACGTCGGTCAGCGGAAGTTCGGGCAGGACGACGACGTCCTTGGGGGTCGCCGCACGCTCGGGTACGTGCTGTGCGGCGAATGCGATCAGCTCGGCGGATCCGATGGCGCCGGTGCCCGGGGCGAGGGTGACGTAGGCGACGGGCACTTCGCCGGAGTGCGGGTCGGGGCGGCCCACGGCGCTCGCGCCGGTGACGGCCGGGTGCCCGAGGAGCGCGTCCTCGATGACGGCGGGGTCGATGTTGTGACCGCCCCGGATGATCAGGTCCTTCGCGCGGCCGAGCAGATACACGAATCCGTCGGGATCCACCCGGGCGAGGTCGCCGGTGTCGAGCCAACCGAGGCGGACGGTGCCAAGGGTGTCCAGATGTGGGCCTCGGGCGTCGCGGCCGACGACGTAGCCGGGGAAGACGGTGGGTCCGCTGACGGCGAGAACACCCGGCTCTCCGTCCGGCAGGTCGTGCCACTGGCCGTCGCCGTCGATGCGGACGGTCTTGACCCGCACGTAGGGCAGGCGCTGGCCGGCCGCTTCGGGCCGGCTGTGTTCGTTCAGGAAGCTCCGCGTGGCCCCGCAGGTGGCCTCGGTCAGTCCGTACCCCTGGCACAGGGGTACGCCCGTGTGGCGCTCGAACGCCTCGCGCACGGTGGGGGGGAGGGGGGAGGCTCCGACGACGGCGAAGCGGAGTGAGCTGATGTCGGCGTCGACCGGTATCCGGGCCAGTGCTGCGTAGACGGTCGGCACCGCGGACAGGGTGGCGATGCGGAAGTGCTCGACGATCTTCCAGAAGTGTCGGAAGAGCGCCGGCTCGCGGTATCCGAGCGGCCCGGCCCAGACACTGTGCCGGCCACGCAGCAGGGGTGCGAGAAGAGTGACGACCAGCGCGTTGACGTGGAACAGCGGAAGGCCGGCGAACACGACGGAGTCGGGGGCCAGCATGCTGTTCGCCGCGATCATCCAGGCGTCGGCCACCTCGTTCGCGTGGGTGTGCGCGGCCAGCTTGGGGGCGCCCGTGGTGCCCCCGGTGTGGAAGTAGGCGGCCAGGTCTCCGGCCCGGGGAGGCACCACGCCGGGATGGAGCCCGGTCGGCCGCCCCGCCGCCGCGAGGTGCAGATAGCCGACCTCCACGCCTTCGACCGGTTCGAGGACGGGCGCGGTGTCGGGCGCCCCGACGGGACGCAGCGCGAACAGGGCGGTGCAGCGGAGCGACGCGGCGACGGTCCGGGCCGATCGCCATGCGGAGGGGTCGAGTTCCGGTCCGGCTGCGACCAGGATCCGTGCCCCGCTCAGGCGCAGGAGTCGTTCGACGTGCCCGGTGGTGAGAGCCGGGTTGACGGGTGCCGCGATACCAGTCAGTTGGGCGGCCAGGAGTGCGGCGGGCAGCAGAGCGGTGTGGGGCGTGAGAAGGCCCACCGCGGTGGTGCGGCGGACGCCGTACGCGTGGAAGAGGTTGGCGACGCGGTGCACCTGATCACGTAGCTGGGCGAACGTGGTGGCCTCGCCGTGCGACCAGCGTTCCGCGTCGGGCAGGGCGGTGAGAGCCGGCCGGTCCGGCCACCGGGCGGAGGCGCGGACCAGGACGTCGTAGGTGGTGCCGGGAAGACCGCGGTCCTGGAGCGGGACGGACTCGATCGTCTTCAGGTCGTCGGGCTCGTCGTATGCCGGCCAGAGCGGATCGGTGTCGGGGGTGTTCACGGGAAGCTGCCTCTCGGAGGGACTGACGGGGCGGGAAGCGCGGGGCGGGTGCGCCGGTGGGGGCCGGCCGAGGCGATCGGAGGACCGGGATGACGGGCCGGTGCCCGGTCGTGGGGCTCGACGGGCGAGACGGACGGAGGCGGAAGTCCGATACCCGGGCCTTGGTCGGGAGTTCAGCGGGTGAGGCGGGTGAGCGCCGCGGCCACCATCGCCTGGACGCCGGGGACGAGCACGGCCGGATCGGGGGCGAAGAGCGGGCTGTGGTTGCCCGGGACGTTCTCGAACTTCTCCGTGAGGTCCGCTCCCGGTGCGTCGGCCCAGAGGCCGTCCGGGGTCGCCGGTACGTGCCAGAAGTCGTACGGAACGCCGTCGGGCGCGAGCAGGGAGAAGTCCTCGCTGCCCATCGCCGGGCCGAAGTCGAGGACGCTGCCCGAGCCGAACAGTTCGGTGTGGACGGCGGCCACCTCCCGGTCGAGGGCCGCGTCGTTGACGGTGACCGGGAACTCGCCGCCGACGGTGAACTCCGGTGGTTTCAGGCAGCCGGCCGCCGCGCACTCGCCCGCCACGATGCGCCGGATGCCCGCCATCAGCTTCTCCTGCACCCGCGGCGACTGGCTGCGCAGGGTGAGGCCGAGACGAGCGTCGGCGGGGATGATGTTGTTCTTGCTGCCCGCGTGTATCTGGCCGACCGTCAGGACGGCCGGCTCCTTGGCCGGGATCTCCCGGGCGACGACGGTCTGGAGCCGGGCGACCACGTAGGCGGCCGTCACGATCGGGTCGACGGTGGCCTCGGGACGTGAGCCGTGGCCGCCGGCGCCGTGGATGACGATGTCGACCTCGGTGGCGGCGGACATGGTCAGGCCGGGGGTGTGCGCGTAGAGGCCCGCGGGGCCGGGGGCCACGTGCTGTCCGAAGACAGCGTCGGGACGTGGGAAGCGGGTGTGCAGTCCGTCCGCGACCATGGCCCGCGCGCCTTCGCCGGTCTCCTCGCCGGGTTGGCCCACGATCACGAGCGTTCCCGACCAGGCGTCGCGCCCGGCGGCGAGCGCATCGGCGGCGCCCACGAGCCAGGCGACGTGCAGATCGTGTCCGCAGGCGTGCATGACACCATCGTGTTCGGAGGCGTACGCCAGCCCGGTGGCTTCCCGTACCGGCAGGGCGTCCATGTCGCCGCGCAGCATGACGGTCGGGCCGTCGCCGTTGCGCAGGACGCCGACGACGCCCGTCCCTCCGACCCGCTCGGTCGTCGCGAAGCCCGCGGCGCGCAGGCGTGCGGCGAGCCTCTCAGCGGTGCGGTGTTCCCGCATGGACAGTTCGGGGTGGCGGTGCAGGTCGCGGTAGAAGTCCTCCAGTTCGGCCGCCTGGAGGCCGGCGGTGAGGTCGCGGGTGAGGGGGGCTGCGGTCATGCGGCACTCTCCTGATCGGCATCGGCCGGGCGGGGCACGCTCGCGAGCAGACGGCGTGTGTACGGGTGGGACGGGGCGCGGTAGACCTCGCGGCACGGGCCCTGCTCGACGAGTTCGCCGTGCCGCAGCACGGCCACTTCGTCGCTGACGTGTCGGACGACGGCCAGGTCGTGCGAGATGAACACCATGGTGAGGTCGAGGGTCTGCCTCAACTCGGCCAGAAGGTTCAGGACTTCGGCCTGGACCGAGCAGTCGAGCGCGGAGGTGATCTCGTCCGCGATGACGACTTCGGGTTCGACGGCGAGGGCGCGGGCGACGGCGATGCGCTGCCGCTGGCCGCCGGAGAACTCGTGCGGGTAGCGGTCCGCGGCGGAGGCGTCCAACGCCACCGTCTCCAGCCAGCGCGCCACGGTGCCCGCGTGTCTCCTCGCGTCGGCGCGCACCGGGTCGACGGCCTCCGCGATCGCCCGGCCCACGGTCATCCGGGGGTTGAGGGAGGCGTACGGGTCCTGTGGGACGAGCTGGATCCGGCGTCGCACGGCCGTCAGGTCCCGGCCCCGCAGGCCCGTGAGGTCCCGGCCGCCGAGCGTGATCCGGCCCGTGCGGGGTCGGTTGATGCCGACGATCGTCTTGGCGACGGTGGACTTTCCCGACCCGGACTCGCCGACCAGGCCGAGCGTCTGCCCGGCCCGGACGCCCACCGACACCCGGTCGAGGACGGTCCGGGCGCGCGAGCCGTGTCCGAAGACCACGGTCAGGTCCTCGACCGCGAGCTTGTACGTCATGCGGGGGTCACCTCCAGGGGCGTGGGGCACGGCGGTCACGCGTCGTCCCGCGCGGTCGCGGCAAGGGTGCTGGACGCGACGGCATGGCAGGCCACGCCCTCGCGCGGGACCGGGAGTTCGTGGGTGCATCTCTGGTGGACGAGGGGGCAGCGGGCGGCGAACGCGCAGCCCGCCGGGCGCTCGGCCGCGGCCGGGGGCCGACCCGCGATGGTGGCGAGCGGTCGGCGTCGGCCCGCTTCGTCCAGGGCGTCGTCCTCGTGGTCGGCGAGACGGGGGGCGGCCGCCAACAAGGCCTTGGTGTAGGGGTGTCGGGCCCGTCCGGCCCGCAGGTCGCGTGCCGAGAGCTCCTCCACCACCCGGCCGGCGTACATCACGACGATCCGGTGGCACAGGGTGCTCACGACGCCGATGTCGTGGGAGATGAACAGCATGCCGGTGCCACGGCGTCGGTTGGTCTCGCGCAGCAGGTCCAGGACTTCGGCCTGGACCGTCACGTCGAGTGCCGTGGTCGGCTCGTCGGCCACGATCAGTTTCGGGCCCGGCAGGACAGCGGAGGCGATCATCGCGCGCTGCCGCATTCCGCCGGACAGTTCGTGCGGGTACTGCCGTGCCACGGCCTCCGGGTTCAGGATGCGCACCTTCTCCAGCGCCTCGATCGCCTCGGCACGCGCCTGCGCCCTGCTCACCCCCTGGTGGGTGCGGAGCACCTCGGTGAGCTGGCCGCCGATGCGCAGGGCCGGATTGAAGGACGCCGACGGGTCCTGGAAGACGATGCCGACCTCGGTGGCCAGGCGCGCCGCGTCGACGCGGCGCGCGTCCAGGTCCAGGTCGTCCAGGGTGAGACGGGCGGCGTGGGAGGTGAGTCCGTCCGGCAGCAACCGGGCCACCGTCATCGCGGTGAGGGACTTGCCCGAGCCGGACTCGCCGACAAGGCCGACGATCTCGCCGGGCATGACGTGGAAGGAGACTCCGTCCACGAGCCGGGTCCCGTCGGGACGTTCGACGCTCAGTCCGTCCACGATGAGCAGTGCGTTCTCCGGTGCGCGCCCGGACGGTCCGGGGTGCTCGGCGGGCCGCGCGGCCGCCGTGGCCACCGGGCCGCCCCGGGGGTCGGACCCGGCGGCGAGCCCGTCGCCCACGAAGGAGGCGAGGACGCCCGTCACCGTGATCGCGACGGCGGGACCGATCGCCTCCGCCGGATTGGTGTACAGCGCCTCCAGTCCGGTACTCAGCAGCGCTCCCCAGTCGTACTCCGGTGACTGCACGCCGAGCCCCAGGAACGACAGACCGGACAGGGCGGTCAGGACCTGCGCGAACGCCACCGACAGCAGGACGATCAGCGGACCCGCGATGTTCGGCAGCAGGTGCCGCGCCAGTACCCGGTGGGGCGGTACGCCCGTCAGCCGCGCCGTCGACACGAAGTCCCGCTGGGCCACCGAGGCGGCCATGTTGGCGGTGAGCCGGGCGAAGGCCGGGCAGCCGCCGAGGCCGATCGAGACGACGGCCGCCGTCGGGCCCGCGCCGAGCACGGCCGAGACGACCAGCGCCAGGATGAGCGCGGGGTAGGACACCATCACGTCGATGAGACGCAGCCCGAGCTCGCGTACCCGCGGCCCCGACACCCACACCAGCGTGCCGAGCAGGATGCCTGCGGTGCCCGCGATCGCGGTGGCGGCCAGGGTCATCAGCAGGGTGAGCCGGGTGGCGACCAGGGTGCGGGCGAGGACGTCGCGGCCGAGGGCGTCGGTGCCGAGCCAGTGCTCGGCGCTGACGCCCTCACGGGCGGCACCGGACAGCGTGGTCGCCGTGTCGGTCCAGACCAGGGGACCGATCACCCCCAGCAGTGCGATCAGGGCCAGGCCGGTCACCCCGGCCCACAGGGCCGGGTTCGGGCGCGGGGAGCGCGGGGGTGTGGGGCTCGGGGATGCCGTACGCATCAGTGACCACCCTTTCCGGCCAGAGTGCGTGGGTCGAGCAGAGCGAGCACCACGTCGACCACGAGGTTGAGGAGGGCCGCGAGCAGCCCGAGAACGAGCACGCAGCCCTGGATGACCGGGTAGTCGCGGGCCAGGATCGCCTCGACGACGCGCTGGCCCATGCCCGGCCAGGCGAAGACGGACTCGACGATCACGGTGCCGCCGAGGAGGGAGGCGAGGATGAGTCCGCCGAGGGTCAGTGCGGCGGTGAGCAGGTTGGGCAGGGCGTGCCGGGTGTACAGCGTGAGCGGCGGCAGGCGGCGTCCGCGCGCGGTACGCATGTAGTCCTGGGCGAGTACGGAGGCGGCCTCGCGGCGCACGATGCGCGCCATCACACAGCTTCCGGGCAGGGCGATCGCCGCCACGGGCAGGACCAGGGACGCCAGTGTCTCGGCGCCGGCCGCGGGGAAGGCGCCGAGGACGACCGCGAGTACGAGCACCAGGAGGGTGCCGATGACGTACTCGGGGGTCGCCCCCACCAGCGACGTGGTGAAGGTGAAAGCGGTGTCCGTACGGCGGCTTCCCCGCACGGCGATCGCCAGACCCAGCGGTACGGCGACGAGAAGCACCACCAGCACGGCGAGGAGGGCGAGTTCGGCGGTGAAGGGCAGCCGGGTGGCGATGATGTCGGCGACCGGTTCACGCGTCTGGAACGACAGACCGAGGTCACCGTGGAGGAGCCCGCCCGCGTAGTCCGCGAACCGTGCGGACAGGGTCTGATCGAGTCCCAGTCGGCCGCGCAGCCGCTCGATGTCCGCGGGGGAGGCGTCGGCGCCGGCGAGCACGCGGGCCGGGTCGCCGGGGATGAGCTGGACGATCAGGAACGTGACGACGACCAGGGTGGTGGCGACGGCGACGAGACCGGCCAGTCTCCGCAGCAGGAAGGTGCCCCACGGGCCGAGGGCGAGGCCGTGGCGGGGCGCGGACCGCCGAGGGTCCGTGCCCTTCCGGGCCCCGGGTACGGGGGCGTGCACCGGTGTCGCGGTCACTCGGCGATCCGCAGCGTGACGGGGTCGAAGGCGCCTGCCGGGAGGGTGGCCGAGACGCCCTCTCGGAAGACGTAGTGGACATTGACGGTGGCGAGCGGCACCACGTCGTTCGCCAGCAGGATGGCCTTCTGGGCCTTCTGCCATGCGGCGCACTTGGCCTTCTGGTCGACGGTGGTGGTCGCCTCGCCGTACCCCGCGAGGAACGCCTTGTTGTCGACGGCACCGAAGTTGCGGCCCTCGGCCGGCTCGTCGCCGATGAAGTGGACGCCGCCGCGTGCCAGCTGTCCGTAGATCATCGGGAAGACCGTGAGGTCCCAGTCGCCCTGGTTGCCCATGACCTGTGTGGCCCAGGTGCCGTTGTCGGCGTTCGTGAGCTGCACGTCGGCACCGGCGGCGCGCAGCGCCTCCTGGACGTAGGTGTTGCCGGCGCCCTGGCCGACGGCGTTGGAGCCGACCAGCTTGATCCTCACGCCGCTGAGGGCCTTCTTGGCGGCGGCCGGGTCCGTCTTCGTGAGGAGGGACGGGTCGGTGGAGACACAGGGCGCCTTGGCGTCCACGTACGAGGTCATGACCTGGCCCGTGCCGCCGAAGACCTTGTTGAACGCGTTCGCGTCGATTGCCTGCGCCACCGCCCTGCGGAGCTCCGGATCGGCGCCCGGATGGCCCTCGCGCTGGTTGAAAGCGACGAAGTTGCGGATGAGGGGAGCCGCCTCGATCGCGAAGCCGTCCTTGCCGAAGCGAGCCGCGTCGGGTCCGGTGAACGCCCCGAAGTCGACGGCCCCCGTCTGGAGCTGGTTGGCAAGCGTCGCCTCGTTCCTCACGACCGACACCTTCAGGGTGTCTGCCGGCCTGCCCGCGGGCATCGCCGCGTACTGAGGCCAGGCGTCGTAACCCTTTCGCAGCTTCAGCTCGTACGCCGATCCGCGCTCGGCCCCCACCAGCTCGTACGGACCGGTGCCCGCACCCGCCACGGCGCCCGTGCCGAGCCGGTCCCCGGCGGTGAGACCCGGCGAGCAGACGACACCGGTGGTGCTGTTCGCCAGGCCCGGGAGGAGCTCGCCCCACGGTGCGGCCAGCTCGATGCCGACGGTGCCGGCCTTGTCGTCGCCGGTGATCGTGGTCCCCTCACCGGTGTTGCCCGGACCGAAGGTCATCGCGGCGCCGGCCGAGGTCGTCCGGTACCGGGTGAGCGAGGCCGCGACCTGCGACGCGGTCAGCGGCTTGCCGTCCGAGCAGGTCACACCCTTCTTCAGGGTGAAGGTCACGCCGGTCGGGGACTGCTCCCACGTCCGGGCGAGCCGGGGCACGATGGCACCGCCGTCGTCCTGGCCGACCAGCGTCTCGTACATCAGGCGACCCACGACGTAGTCGCTCGCCGCCTGCTGCCTGATCGGATCGAACGTCGTCACGTCCGACGTGAGAGCGAGCCTGACGGTTGCCCCGCCCTGGGCGCCGCCCGCACTGCCGTCCTCCGCGGAGGGACTGGATCCGGTCGTACAGGCGGAGGTCAGGAGCGAGGCGGCGGCGACCGCGATGGCGCCGCTGAGGAACCGGGGACGGTGCATGACGTAACTCCGGGGAAGGAGGAGGCGATGTGAGGTGGGCTACAGGATCAGCCCCCTTCCGGCGACACCCCGGAATTGCAAGAATCCGAGTCTGGAGGTGGACCTGATGCGGGAATGCGCAACAAGCGCGCCTTGGGCGACGACCGCGACCGCCCTCGGTACAACACTGGATGAACTCGACCTGGAGCTCATCACGGCCCTCCAGGTGGCGCCCCGCGCTCCCTGGTCCCAGCTCGCCGGCCCTCTCGGTGTGGACGCGGCCACCCTCTCGCGACGCTGGGCCAGACTCCGGGATTCCGGGACGGCGTGGGTCACCTGCTACACCGGCGCCTCCCAAGTGGCTTACGGTGCGCTGGCGTTGATCGAAGTCAGCTGCCTGCCGCAGGACCGCGAGGCCCTCGCCGCCGATTGCGCGCGGCAGCCACAGGCGCTCAGCGTGGAGATGGTGGCCGGCTCCAGCGACCTGCTGCTGACCGTCGCCACCCGTCACAGGGCCGCGATGGCCGACTACGTCCTCGCCCTCGGCAAGAGTCCCAGCGTGACGGGTACCCGCACCCACCTCGTGCAGCACCTGCACCGCGAGGCGAGTCAGTGGCGGTTCGACTCGCTCTCCCGAGACCAGCAGCGTGGCCTGCCCGGCTCCGGGGCCGGGCCTCGACCCAACCCCGGCCCCATCACCCCGGAGGAACGCCGTCTGATCCTCGCGCTGGCTCCCGACGGGCGCCGCTCCCTCGTCTCGCTCGCCGCCGAGCTCGGTCGGCCGGAGGCGACGGTGCGGCGCATGCTGGCCGGGGTCCTGGGCAGCGGCAAGGCGGTGTTGCGCTGCGAGGCCGCTCAGCCGCACACCGGCTGGCACACCAGCTTCACCGTGTGGATGAGTGTTCCTCCCGCCGAACTCGCCAGAGCCGCAGAGGAACTGGCGGCCCTGCGCGACACCAGACTGTCCGCGTCCACGGCCACCGAGGCCAATCTGCTCGCCGCGGTGTGGGCCCACGGAACCAACGACATCGCTCGCTACGAGGCCCGCCTCGCCGAGACCGTCCCGGACTTGCGCGTCCTCAACCGGGCCGTCACCCTGCGCTGGGTCAAGCGCATGGGGCGCATGATGGGCCCCGACGGCCGCAGCCAGGGGTGCGTGCCGATGGACCTCTGGGCGGACGCACACGCGTAGGCCGTGCACGTGAGGCAGGCCAAGGCGCCTGCCGCCCACGGCGCGGTGCCCGCGGCCCGACGGCTCGGGTTGATGGGGGACGAGTCGACGATGGCTCCAGGCCAAGCCCCCCACCGAACTCACTCTGCCCGCCTCGGGCTACATTCACCCGATGAGCATCGAGGAGCGAGTGAGTTGCGCGTTCTGCATGGAAACCACGGACATCGGCCCTTGCGGTGATGGCGTCACGTTGGAGATCACGCGGGCCGGGGAACAGAGCACGCAGTTCGTCTGGGCGCACCTGAGCTGCCTCGACGAGCGACTTCACAAACAGATTACCCGGGGCCCGTGGCTCGACGACTAGGACTTGCCCGGCCGGTCATGTTCCGAGCCGGATGAAGCCGGTCCGGCCACGGGCCCGACGCGATTCGCGACTGCCGCCCGAAGGACGACGGGGTTGCCGCTCCGTACTCGGCGTCGACCGTCCCCCGCATCCTTGCCCCCACGGGATCACCGAGCACGCCTGAGGCCCTTCTCGGTACAACCCTCTGGTGCTGACGCCTGCTCCGGTTTCGTGTCGGCCCGCCCCGAGGAAATGGGGCATGGACCCCTCCTTCGTGGCGATCGCCCCTGTGTCATCTCGGCGAACCACCACGTACCCGCCACCACGCACGCCAGCAGCAGTCCGTGCAACATGGCCCTCGGCCAAGTGGCGTGCTCCGCCCAGCGACCCATGGCGATGAACGCCGCCCAGCTGACCAGCAGGACGCACGTAACCCTTACACGTCGGTGTCTGAACATGCGGGCCCGGCTACCCGGGGCAGCAGCGTTCACACCGCCCCGATACCCGTGACCCTCGCCCGTGGGCCGGACGTGACGGCCTCGGACGTGCTTTCTCCGCGGCCACGGCACGGTGTGGAGTAGGTAGTCGGTGATGACGTTCTGAGCATCCGGGTTCCTGCCCAGCTTCAGGCGCCGAGGTGGACGAAGGCCGCCCACGCGCCGGGCCGGTACGGCGACGCGGTCCGCATGTGGCGCACCGCCCGGTGAAGGGCCGTCGCGGCGTGCGCGGCGTCGGGGCGGCCGTCCACCAGGAGTCCCGTGTACACCTGCTCCGTCAGGTCACTCGCGGCAGCGTCGTCGACCGCCCAGAGGGTGCCGACGACATGCCGGAAGCCGGCGTGGTGGAAGGCTGCGGCAGGGGTGAGGACTTCGTCCGGCACGGTGACTCCCCCGGAAGCCGATTTGCACGCGGCGAGGAAGGCGAGGTTGTTGGCGGGGTGCCGCGCCCGGACGACGTCCGCCACGGTGAGGCGGCCGTCCTGCAGGATCAGTCCCCCCGACGAGGGGTCCGTGATGTTCTGGTCGCCGTGGCAGCTGAAGTGCACCCACGTGTGGTGTGCCAGCGCTTCGGTCACGGCACGGACCGTAGCCTGCGCGCCGTGGAGCTTCGTCAGGCGGGTACGGGGCGCGAACGTGGACAGGAGCTGCGCATCGCGCACGGCGCCCGGGAGTGTGCGGAGCCCTGGCGGCTCCGGTGCGACCGAGAGCAGGCTCGGTTCGGTCACCGGACCGGATACGGGGGCGAGGGCTGTGGAGAGTGCACGGAGTGTCGGAGCGTACGAGGAGATGACGCGGTCCATGACGCTGTCGTGACCGGCCCCGTCCAGATCGTGCTCACCCGCCGCGTGGAGAGGAAGGTGAGTCAGCATGTTGGTGGGACACCACCAGACGCGTGGCCAGGGCTGGTCCGGTGCGGGTGGGCCGACGTGGCCGAGGGCGTTGAGCACGGGCTCCGCGATGCCTCTCCAGAGCTGGCCGAGCGTCTCGCCGATGGCGTGCTCGCGCACGAGGGCTGCGGCTGGGGAGTCCGCCCCGGACGGGGTCCGGCGCTCGTACTGGAACTGCGCGCGGAGGTGACCCACGGACATCTCGGCGATTTCCAGGGCCGTGATCCGTAGCGGCACCGCGTGCACGTCGTGACCAGTGATCAGAAGGGCGTCGCACCGGTACCGGCTGACGTTGACGACGACCGCGGCGCTGCCTCGTGGAAGTTCGAGGACCGGGGTCGGGGGATCGCGCAGGAAGGCGGAGAAGCCGGGTAGCGCCCGAGCCTCGGCCACGGCTTCGTCCCACCGGCGTCCGAGCGCCATCATGGCGTCCGGGTGTGGTTGTGTACCGTCCGCCAGGGGCAGGGCGCCGTTCAGCGCCGCGTCCAGGGCCCGGGCCTCGGGTTGCCTGCCGAGCTGCGCGCGAAGGGCGGTGAGCCGGTCGGCCAGGTCCGGGTCCACAGCCCTGAGGGCCGTCGCCTCGGCCGACCACTGCCATTCGCCGGTGAAGACGACGGCGCGGGCCTGTTCGAGAATCGCGATCGCCCGCTCGGGGGGATGGCCCGCGGACAGCGCGCACGCGGCGGCATCGGAGGCGAGACCGGTGGCCTTCGACAGGAGCCGCTGCCGGTCGGTCTGTCCGATGCCGATCCAGCTGAGTTCCGGCAGGAGCCCGATGGCAAGGGTATAGGCCTCCAGTGCCTGGCCCCAGTCTTCGAAGGACGCCGCCTCGGCGCCCCAGCCCAACGTCACCCGCAGGCGCATGGCAGGTGTCGCCGGGAGCGAGGCGGCCCGACGCCAGAGCGCCGTCGCCTCACGCGAAGCCCCGGAACGTCCGTCACGCCGCACGAGGAGGATGGCGAGGGTGTGGAGCAGCCGTGGCAGGTCGGAGTGGTGTTCCGGAGCGGCACCGACCGCCGACCGCGCGTGATCGACGGCCTCGTCCAGATCGTCGGCGCAGGGCCGGAAGGAGTGGCGCTCGGCGAGGGCGCCGGCCAGGTGCGAGAGATATGTGGCCCGATCCGGGGCGAGCGGACCTGCCAGGGCCAGCGCATTCCTGGCCGTGGTGACCGCCTCGTCGAGATCCGCGAGGTCGGGGTGCGCGCGGCTGCGAGTGAGCAGGGCTGCGACATGGTTCGAGTGGTACGCGGCATTGCGAGCCGCCGGGACACGAGTGTCCCCGATGAGCGACCGGCCCACCTCGATGGCCTGCGAGAGGTCTTCCGCGTCACCCGTCTCCGCGTGGCGCAATGCGAGGTGGAGCGCGAGATTCCCCCGGGCGGCGTGCCAGTACGGGCTGTCACCCACGTCGACGGTGATCTGCATGAGGGCGTCGGTGAGGCGGCCGAGGGAGATGGCCTCGTTGAGATCGTCCAGATTTCCGTGGAGCCTAAAGCGTTGGCTGAGGGCCCGGGCGAGATTGGCGACCATGTCGAGGCCCGGCCCGGCTGCGAGGGCGAACGCTTCACGTCCGTGGGCGACGGCCGCATGCACGTCATGGGCCGAGCCCGTCGCATACGCTCTTTCGGCGAGCAGGTTGCAGAGGTTGGAGGCCAAGGTCGCGCGGTCGGGAGCGTCGTGGGGGAGGGCGTCCAGGGCCGCCTCGGCGCGTGCGACGGAGCGGTCCAGTCGGGTCCGGTCGCCGGTGAGCTGGTAGAGATCCCATTCGTGGATGCTGAGGCTGGAGGCGAGCACGGAAAATTCCTCGCCCCCGACATCGTCCGAGGAGATCAGCCGCTCGATCTCGGTGATGCTCTCTTCCCAGCGGGCCGGTGTCCCGCTCAGGTGCGCCCGGGCGCTGAGCAGCTCCATCAGCATGATCCGTTCGCCGGCTGCCGAGTCGGCTCCGGTGGAGTCGCGGACTCTTTCACGCTGCAGGACGAGCGCCGCATCCAGACTGTCCGGGGTGCCCCGGGCCAGCGCGAGCCGAACGAATCCCTCCTCCACCAGGGGGCGTTCGGGATGACCGGGCGGAAGCAGGGCGAGGGCCGAGAGCATGGCGGCCTCCGCCGCAGCGGCGTCGGAGTCATCGCCGGTTGCTTCGTACCGGTCCTGGTAGACGGCACCGAGGTTGGCGTGGAGAACGTACCGGGCGGGATCGCGGGGGGCCAGCCTGTCTCCACCGCACCCGAGCCGCTCGATCGCCTCGTTGAGGTAGGTAACCCTGCCGCTTCTGCGCCAGCAGGTGCGAAGCGTTTGGGTCAGGTACGCCAGTTGTCCGGTCAGGAGATCAGGCCGGGCGACGACCAGTTCGACGCTCAGCCGGGCAACTGCTGCCAGCGCCTCCGTGTCGGCGTCGTCGCCCGTCAACGAAAACCGGGCCAGCAGGGCGGCTTCCACCTCGCGCAGGGCCGCCAGATGATCGGCGCTGCCCGACGGGCAGGCGCCGGCGGCCCGGCGAAGGAGGCTCAGGGCGTGGTCAAGGACGGTGAGATCCTCGGTCGTCCGCGCATGCCGGAGGGCTTCCTGAGCAGGCCAGGAGCAGTGCCAGCCAGGGGGGCGTGCCTGGGTGACGGCGTTCCAGTCCGCCGGTAACATCCGCGCCCGCACGAGGGCCAGGACCGGGTCGTCCGCCCCCGCCCAGTGCAGCCGGAGTGCGGCGGCATGGATCAGCTCGTCGGCCGGTCCCGCCCGGTGGGCGTCGATGAAAAGGAGCAGCGCCTCCCCGAGGTCCGCCGGGTCGCCCCGCAGACAGAAGCGTAGACGCAGGGCCCGGCCGAGGTTGGTCGAGCACACGGCGCGCGTGTCCTCGTCCTCCACCTGAGGATCGTCGAGGGGGGAACGCAGGTCGACGATGGCCTCGTCCAGGTCGGCCGGCTCGCCCGCGATCCGGAAGCGAGCCAAGAGCACGGCCCCGGCGCGGGCGGTGACGATCGTCGCCATGGGGTGTCCCTGCCCCAGCATGTGCACCGAGTTCCGGAAGAGCCGGACTGCTTCGTCGAGGTCCAGGAGGCTCCCGGCGCTCCCGTTGGCCTTGTGGAACAGTTCCGCGGCTTGGTCGTTCCACAAGTGGGCGATCGAGTTGCGCGCGGGGCGGGGCAGTGCGTCCGCCCTCTCCGGAATCTGGCTGAAGATCTCGATGACCAGGATGAGGTCGGCCATGTTCTGAGGACGACTCGTCTCGCCCCTGTGACAGAGGAAGACCCCGAGCGTGCACGCGACATCGGACGTCGCTCCGCCCGGGGCCGCCATTGCCTCCAGTGCAGCGTCCACATCTTCCTGCACGTGCGGCGCGTGCAGGAGGGAGGCATCGCCCGCCGTCTCGTAGCGCGCGATGAGTTGCTTCAGTCGTCGGACGGCCTCGTCGCGCATGCGCTTCCTCGTCAGGGGGTGTTCGCCGAACCGCCCAGGTCCGACATCCCGGGAGCGGGAGCGGGAAGGGAAAGGGACGTGGCATCGGCTGTGGCTACGGGGTGGGTGTAATCCTGCCCGAGGTCGCGTCCCTGCCGCCAGAAGTCGCAGAGCGTGGTGTTCACTTGACGCTCCTCGTCCCGGGTGGCTGGTAGATCGATTCTCAGTGCGCTGTACAGATCGAATCGGTGCAGATCGAAAGCCACCCTGAGCGCCTCGCCGTACGACAGGGCGGCGGCGACAGCAGCTCCGTACGCGAGCCGGGCGAGAAACAGGGGCGCGGCAGACAGCATGACCCACCAGCCGGTCGGAGCGAGCAGCACTGTCGAGCCGATGCCACAGACCAGACCGGTCACCGAGAGCCGGACCATCGCGTCGAGCATGTCTCGGCGGTTGTCCACCATGATGCGCACCGGATCTGCCAGCAGCGGGTACAGCCGTGGCCAGGCGACCGGGGCGTCCCAGCCGTACGGACGGCCCGCCCGGTCCTCTGCGGCCGCCAGGGTGTTACCCAGTCGAGTCGGCCGCGTGAGGCCGCTCTCGGAGGGAAAGCTCTGGCGCAGGACGATCAGGGCCAGTCCGGCGCGACGGACCTCGCTCGGTGCCGGAGGGCCCCCTGGCGTGAGAGCGGTGCCGGCGGACAGGCGCGACCGCCGCTGGTTCTGCCGCCGGACACCGTATGTCGTGAGGGCCGACATACGGGAAGGCCAGTAGCCCTCGAGGAACTTGACGACGGACAGTTGAAGCGGGTGAAACAGGACCGCCACCACCAGCAGCAGCAGGAAGAGCATCAGGATCTCCCCGACGCCGAGCGTGGTGGCTGCCTTCCAGGCGCTGCGAAAGGCCGGCGGGCGGTTTGGTGCCCCCGCCCATACGAGGCTGAGCAGGAAGAAGGATCCGGCGCAGGTGGGCAGATAGCCGACCAGAAGGAACCGACCGGACACCAGTGAGGTGGCCGACCCGGCCACGGTGCCGAGGTTCATGCCGTGTCCGCCATGAGGCCATGTCCTTCCGGACAATCGGGTGGGGGTTCGTCACCCGAGACCCGGTAGGCGACCTGCGTGCACCCGGTGCACATGAACCTCATGAGGGTGAAGGTGGTAGGGGCTCCCGGAAGGGTCGCGCCGTCGCCCGCGCCGATCTCGATTCCGCGGTCGACGGAGTTCGACGCATCGGTGATCGCCTCGAAACGGGCCCGCCCCACCACGCCCGCACGTGTGGCACCGACGCACAGCACGATGTCTCCGGTTTCCGTGTCCGCCCGGAAGATCGCCGTAAGAAGGGCCGTTACCAGGGACAGATCGGCCGTTGCCCATACGTACAAGCTGGTGACGGCGCGCGATGCGTCGATCCTGCGGTCGAACAACGCATTGAGATGTGACCCGGCGAACCTGTCCGACATCGTTGCCCCCCATGCACGATTTCGAGAAGGATCCTACTCAACCGACCAGGGCTTGTCCGGCCGATCAAGGTCCATCCAGGCGCAGAACCCCGTCGATCACCTGCCGGTGGTCCCGCCATCGCCACACGCTGCAGCTGACCCCCGGACGTGCTTGCCCCTTGCGGGGAGCTCCGGTCCCGGCGTCCGCGTCATACGTTCCAAACCCGCGGCGGATCACCTCGGCATGAAGCGGCCCCTTCACCGGTCTGTTCGGGCCCGGCCCCCAAAGGAGGGCCCAACCCGTCCCCTGCAGGCGTCTGCCCGGAGGCGTTCGCTGCCGTGAGCCGTGAGCCGTGAGCCGTGAGCCGTGAGCCGTGAGCCGTGAGCCGTGAGCCGTGAGCGTGAGCCGTGAGCGTGAGCCGCGCGCGGCCCGTCATGTCGTCATTCCGGCCTGAGGGTAGGTTCCGTGACACAGTGGAACCATGTGCGGCCGCTACACCTCGACCCGTGGTCCCGAGGACCTGACCCGCCTCTTCCAGGTCACCGACTGGAGCCCTGCCGAGACGCTGGCGCCGAGCTGGAACGTCGCGCCGACCGACGAGGTCTACGCGGTCCTCGAACGCGCCGGGCGGGATGATGGCGAGGAGGTACGCCGTCAGCTGCGGGTGCTGCGTTGGGGTCTGGTGCCGTCGTGGGCGAAGGACCCGAAGGTCGGCTCACGGATGATCAACGCCCGGGTGGAGACCGTGCACGAGAAGCCCGCCTATCGGCGTGCTTTCGCCAAACGGCGCTGCCTGCTGCCGGCCGACGGCTTCTACGAGTGGGAGCCGGTGAAGGACGAGGCAACGGGCAGGACGCGGAAGCAGCCGTACTTCATTCACCCCGCCGACGGTCAGGTGATGGCCATGGCGGGGCTGTACGAGTACTGGCGCAACCCCGATGCTGCGGGCGATGACCACCCTGACGCGTGGCTGACGACCTGCACGATCATCACCACTGAGGCCACCGACGCGGCCGGCCGCGTACACCCCCGCATGCCACTCGCCCTCACCCCGGACCACTACGACACCTGGCTCGACCCCCACCACCACGACACCGACGACCTTCGCGCCCTGCTCATCCAGCCCGCGGACGGCCGGCTCGACGCCCGCCCTGTCTCCACGGCCGTCAACAGCGTCCGCAACAACGGGGCCCACCTCCTCGACGCGGCCACCTGACCCGCTTGGCCGCCTCACGAACCGACAACGACTCCCCAAGACCCGCCCAGGGTCATGCTCGACCCGTCAGGAGCCGCCGCGGGCTACCGCTGCGCCCCCCACGTGCCGACTGCCCCGCCGACTGCGGTGACCAGGGCGACGCGCCACCCGGGGATGCGCTGAACGGTCACGTGCGCCCCTCCACAGCGCGCCGGTGGAGCGGGTAGAGGCGAGGATGCAGGCCGATGCCCTTGACCCGGCTGCGCGTGACAGCGGGCTGGTCGTACGTGTCCGCTGTTCGGGGTCGCCTCACAGAGCAAGGACGAGGGGCTGCGGTGGCGGGTGGTCGTCGAGGTCACCCACGGCTGTCCGCAGCAGGCCCGTGACGCGCTGAACTCGCCACCCTCGACCGAGACGGCCACGCGACACCACACGCGTGGCCGAAGTCGAGTTCCTATCGAGTCGCGATCGCGTGGCCCTCCGCGTCCCTCAGCTCGCGCTTGAGGATCTTGCCGGTGGCATTCATGGGCAGGACGTCGCGGAACTCTACGAGGCGGGGGTACTTGTAGCCGGCCATCTCCACTTTGCACCAGTCGATGAGCTCCTCCTCGGTGAGTGTCGAGCCCGGGGTACGGACCACGCAGGCCTTGATCTCCTCGCCGTGGCGGTCGTGTGGCACGCCGATGACGGCCGCCATGCTCACGGCGGGATGGATGAGCAGCACCTCCTCGATCTCGCGCGGGTACACGTTGAACCCACCGCGGATGATCATGTCCTTGGCGCGGTCGACGATGTAGAACCATCCGTCGGCGTCGCGGCGGGCGAGGTCACCGGTGCGGAACCAGCCGTTGCGCATCACCTCGGCGGTCGCCTCGGGCCGGTTGTAGTAGCCCTTCATGACGTTGTGACCGCGGACGACGATCTCGCCGATCGCCTCGGCGCCCTGGACTGGTGTCCAGTCCTTGTCGACCAGGTCCACCTCGACACCCCAGACGGGGCGCCCGATGGACCCGGGACGCACCTCCTCGCCGGGCGGCACGAAGGTGGCTGCCGGGCTGGTCTCCGAGAGACCGTACCCCTCCATGATGGTGACCCCGAAACGCTCACTGAACCGGCGGTGGATCTCGACCGGCAGTGCTGAGGCTCCCGACCCGGCCATCCGCAGGTTCTTGGCGATCAGCGCCAGGTCGACATCGGGCGCATCCTCTTCGAGCAGGGCCCAGTACATCGTGGGAACTCCCGCGAAGAACGTGACGGCATGACGCTGCATCAGGGCGAGGGCCGAGCGGGCGTCGAAGCGTGGCAGGAGCACGAGCGTCGCCCGGGAGGCGATGCCGGCGTTCATCTGGACGACCTGGCCGAAGGAATGGAAGAGCGGCAGGGAGATCAGGTGGACGTCGTGCTCGATCTCGCCGAACAGCTTGTGGCACGTGAGGACGTTGAGCATCACGTTGGAGTGGGTGAGCTCGGCGCCCTTGGGGCGGCCCGTGGTGCCGGAGGTGTACAGGATGACCGCGGTGTCACCGGCCTCGGTGACAACCGTCTCGAAGTCCGCGCTCTTTCCGGCCAGCGCCGCGGTCAGGGTCTCGGCGCCCACGATCGGGGAGACCTCGGTGGGGGCGGCGGTCATCAGGAAGAAGTCCTCGCAGCCGGGCGTCTCACCGAAGCCGGCCCAGCCCTCCTGCCCCATCGGGAGGTCCGCGGTGCCCTCGAAGCAGAAGTAGGCCTTCGCCTCGGAGTCGGCCAGGTGGTACGCGATCTCCCGGCCCTTGAGCAGCACGTTGAGCGGGACGACCACCCCGCCGGCCTTGAGGATGCCGTAGTAGACGATCGGGAACCAAGGGAGATTCGGGCAGGACAGTGCGACCTTGTCACCGGGCTGGATGCCGCGCGAGCACAGCAGGTCGGCCACCCGGCGGGCGGCCGTGTCCAGCTCGGCGTAGGTGAGCCGCTGGGTGCCCAGCACGACTGCCGTGCGGTCGGGCACGGTGCGGGCGCTGTTCTCCAGCAGGGCGGCGAGATTGAGCATGAGGTCTCCGTTGGGGATGTTTCGGTGGGGGCCATGGGCGTGCGGGTACGGGGGCCGGCAGGACCGAGGGCGGTCGGGGTCAGCCCCGCAGCGCGGCGGCGAAGAGCGCGGGCAGTTTCGTCAGGCTCGGCGCCGCCGTGAAGCGGACGAGACGCTCCACCGTGGTCAGTGCCGTGCGGTGGGTGACGAAGTACGGCGGGCGCGGGGACAGCGACGGGTCGCCCGTGACCAGGCCCCGGGGGGCCGGTGTGAACGGGGCGCGCAGCACGGTCTTCTCGATGTCCTCGAGCATGAACGCGTTGTGCACGAAGCCGATGCCGCTGCCGATGTCCTGGCGGGTGTGGCCGGGGAACGCGCCCCACGGAGTGAAGCCGAGGAGGAAGCCGACGCCCGACCAGCAGTTGACGCCCAGGGTGCCGTAGCGCAGATCGGCGATGGCGGTGCGCACCGCCTCCCGGTGGGCCTTCTCGGTCTTCGGGTGGACGATCAGCGTGGCGCCGAGGGTGCCGGGCAGGGTGTCGTTGGCGAAGTCGACGGCGTGGCGCAGGAATTCCGCCGGGGCCGCGCCGGGCAGGCGTACGACGCCCAGTGCGCTGCCGAAGACCTCGTCGGTGACGAGGACGTCGTCGTGGTGGTCGGTGATGTCGGGGACGAGCAGCCGGCAGTCGTCGCCGTGCGTCTCCGCCTGCGGGTGTGCCTCCCGTACCGCGGCGAGACGGCCTGCGGCGCCGGGGTAGTAGTCGGTGCGCGGGGGCAGTTCACGCAGCACTCGCCGGATTTCGTCCAGGAGCCGTTCGGTGCCGTCCCAGTCGCCCGGCAGGACCAGGATCTGGCTGGCGATGCAGTTGTGGCCGGAGTTGTTCATCTTGCTGGTGACGATGTGCTCGGCCTGGAAGCGGAAGTCGGCTTCGCTCCAAGGGCCCGGTGCCACGATGCACGGGCTGACCCCGCCCAGTTCGCTGCTGAAGGGCTTGGCGATCAGCGGGAGGTCGTCACGGCGGCGTTGCTCCGCGTCCTCGTCGGTGCCCCAGACGATGGCGTCGTGGGTGCGGTCGCTGCCGGTGACGTGGATGGTTTTGATGCCGTCGTGACGTGTGAGATAGGCGCCTTCGGCCGCGCCGCCGTCGACGAAGCGCAGCCAGCCCCGTTCGACGAACTCGGCGAAGACGTACTCGAAGTGCGGGCGCAGATAGGCGTTGACCGGGTTCATCTTGGCGATGACGACCTGGCCCTCGACGTAGAGCTTGTGCAGGATGTCCAGCGCGGTGATGGCGGCGACGTTGCCTGCGCCGAGCACCAGGGCGACAGCCGGGGCCCCCTGCTTGCTCCGGTACTCGCCTGCGGCGCACGCCCGCGCCTGCTCCGCGGTGACGCCGGGGCGCATCCATACCTGGGCGGAGAATCCGTTGAGCAGCAGGGTGTCCCAGCCGGTGGCGGGGAAGACGTCCACGCGGGTGCGGCCGTTCTCCTCGTGGACAGCCTTGACGTCCAGCGGATCCCTGCCCGCTGCGATCCGGCGCAGGACGTGCAGAAGCGCCGCGGCGTTCTGGACCAGGGCCCAGGGGCCGCCCGTCCAGTCCTCCGCCGCCCAGGGGGAGTCCGGCTCATACCCCTTCGCCCGGGAACCCGCAGCGGCCATCTCGGCCGCACATGCGATGACGCGCGGCTGCAACCGCTCCAGGAGGGCGATGCGTTGGGCGAGCGGGGTGGTGGACCAGGACTCGGCGTTGCCGAGTACGTCGGCCACTGTACGGTCGAGGAAGGAGGTGTCGAGGGCGCTGGTGTTCAACGTCGTCCCTTGCGGAAGGTCGGAGGCGGGAAGGGCGGGGCCTGCCCAGTGCGTTGCGCGAGGAACGGGCCCATGAGGGGCCTGCCCCGTGCGGTGCGCGAGGAGCGGGCCGTGCGTGTCGTCACACGGAGAGCAGGCGGGCGTCGCGGTCGGGGTTGATCAGCGTGACGGCGGCGGTTCCGCCCACCAGGAGCAAGGCACCGGTGATCAGGACCGCGTACTCGTAGCCCCCCGCTCCATGGCTGTCCACGAGGCTGCCGATCAGGGTCGGAGCGATCAGGCCGGCGGTGGTCACCACGGCGTTCATCATGCCCAGTGCGCCGCCGCGACGATGGGCAGGAGCCAGCTCCATGATGGTGGTGGCGGCGATCCCGCCCATCGCTCCGGAGAGGCCGAACGAGCCGACCAGCAGCACGACCGTCACGGCACCGGCCGGGACCACGGGCAGGGCCAGACAGGAAGCGCCGGAGATGAGCAGAAGGACGCCGCCGACCCAGCCGCGGGCCCACCGGCTCGCGATTCCGCGGCGCAGCATCCATCCGGTCAGGCCCGCCTGCCCGAGCACCAGGATTCCGCTCAGACCCCAGAACAGCATCAGCAGCTGTGTGGACACGGCCGAGGAGTAGCCAAGACCGTCACGGAGGTAGGAGGGGAGCCACACCAGGGCGAAGGCGATCACCCAGTAGGTGCTGAAGTAACCGATCGTGACACCGATCCAGGTGCGCGTCGCAAGGATCCGGCGGTACGGCATCCGGGGCTGTGCCTGGCCCGCGGTCCCGGCCCCCTTGCCCGTCCCCGGCCCGTCGTCGCAGG
>NZ_LIPQ01000339.1:3643-3826 GCF_001418135.1 Streptomyces aureus | reverse complement strand
CGGGCCCGTCGCCCTGCGGCGGAACACCCCCGCCGGGACCGCCGTCCCCGGGCCCCCCGTCACCGGGACCGTCGGGCTCGGGGTCCTCGTCCGGCTCCCGGTCCTGCCCCTTGAACTCCTCCAGGGTCTCGTCGAGCTTGTCCTCGTCGAGGCCGGGAGCGTCGAAGGGGGAGCGGCGCCGCC
>NZ_LIPQ01000339.1:0-3621 GCF_001418135.1 Streptomyces aureus | reverse complement strand
GCAGCACGGCGTCGCCGAGCGTCACCCGGGGCAGCAACGCCCGTGCGGTGGCGATCCGTTCGCGCAGCGCGGCCTCGTCCGCGGCCCAGCGCTCGGCGAAGGCGGCGGGGTCGTCCTCGAAGGCGAGCCGCCGCCGGACGACCTCGACGCGCTGCTGCGGGTCGCGCGACGCGGCGACCTCGACGGTCAGCCCGAACCGGTCGAGGAGCTGGGGCCGCAGCTCGCCCTCCTCGGGGTTCATGGTCCCGACGAGCAGGAAGCGGGCGGCGTGCCGTACGGAGACACCCTCACGCTCGACGTAGGAGGACCCCATGGCGGCGGCGTCGAGGAGGTGGTCGATGAGGTGGTCGCTGAGCAGGTTGACCTCGTCGACGTAGAGGATCCCGCGATGGGCGGAGGCGAGGAGCCCGGGCTCGAAGGCCTTGACGCCCTCGCTGAGCGCCTTCTCGATGTCGAGGGAGCCGACGAGCCGGTCCTCGGAGGCGCCGACGGGCAGCTCGACCATCCGCGCGGGCCGCTCGGTGCCGGGCGCCGTCCCGTGCGGGCCGTCGGGGCAGCCGAGGTCGGGCGAGGCCGGGTCGCAGCTGAACCGGCAGCCCGCGACCACCGGAACGGCGGGCAGCAGCTCGGCGAGCGCGCGCACGGCGGTGGACTTGGCGGTCCCCTTCTCACCCCGCACGAGCACACCGCCGACGGCCGGGCTGACGGCATTGAGCAGCAGCGCGAGCCGCAGGTCGTCCATGCCGACGACGGCGGTGAACGGATACCGGGTACTCATCGGCCGGTCACTCCTTCAGATCGCGAATGTTCGAACGACGACCCGAGGCCGCCAGGATTTTCGACACGTCGTACGGGTGGTGCGGGTGGGAACCCGGACGCCGAGCGCGGCTCACGGCGCACCCGGCGGCACGAACGGCAGCCCCGGCGGAGCTCCCTCCTCGATCAACCGCAGCAGCGCGTCCGTGTCCGCGTGCTCCTCGATCAGGTCTCCCAGCCGGTCCAGCTGTTCCTCCCGCAGCGCGCCGAACGAGGTGTCCGGCGCGGGCACGAACCGCCGTCCGGCCGCCGTCGCGACCTCCCGCAGGAACGCCCGCCGGAACCCGTCGCTCTCCAGGGAGCCGTGCCAGTGCGTACCCCACACGGACCCCACCCGACACCCGTCGAGGAAGGGTTCCCCGCCGCGTACCTCCGCGACGCCGTGGTGGATCTCGTACCCCTCCACCGGTTCCCCGAGCGCCGAGCCCACCGGCCGGGCGAGCGTCTTCTCCCGCGCGAACCGCACCCGTACGGGCAGCAGACCGAGCCCGTCGACGGACCCCGCACGGGACTCGACCTCGTCCTCGATGTGTTCGCCGAGCACCTGGAAGCCGCCGCAGACGCCGAGCACCGGGCGGCCCTCGGCGGCCCGTCGAGCCAGGGCGTCGGCGAGCCCGCGCTCCCGCAGCCAGGCGAGCGCCTTGACCGTCCCGCGGGTGCCCGGCACCACGACCAGGTCCGCGTCGACGAGTTCCTCCGCCCGGTCCACGAACCGCACGACGACACCCGGCTCGGCGGCCAGCGCGTCCACGTCCGTGAAGTTGGACATCAGCGGCACCGCGCAGACGGCGACCCGCAGCACGTCCTCACCGACCGGCGGCGCGACGACGGACTCGCGCACCGCGCCCCGCAGGGAGACCCGGAGGCCGTCCTCCTCGTCGATGCCGAGCCCGTGGGCGTACGGCAGGACGCCGAAGGTCCGCCGCCCGGTGAGCCCGTGCAGCATGTCCAGGCCCGGTTCGAGCAGGGTCACGTCACCGCGGAACTTGTTCACGAGGTAGCCCGCGATCAGCTCCTGGTCCTCGGGCGCGAGCAGCGCCGTCGTGCCGAAGAACTGGGCGAAGACCCCACCCCGGTCGATGTCGCCGACCACGACGACGGGCAGCCGCGCGGCCCGCGCGATGCCCATGTTCACGATGTCGGTGCGCCGCAGGTTGATCTCGGCCGGGCTGCCGGCGCCCTCGCAGATCACGGCGTCGTACGTGCTCCGCAGCTCCTCCAGGCACGCGAGCACCGGCTCGAAGAGCTCCTTCTGCCGCCCCCCGTGGTAGCCACGAGCGCTCAGTTCACCGACCGGCTTGCCCATCAGGACGACCTGGCTGGACCGGTCGCTGCCGGGCTTGAGCAGGACGGGGTTCATCAGCGCGGTGGGTTCCACCCGCGCCGCCTGCGCCTGCATGGCCTGGGCGCGCCCGATCTCGGCCCCCTCCCTCGTGACGAAGGAGTTGAGGGACATGTTCTGCCCCTTGAACGGCGCCACCTTCAGTCCCTTGCGGACCAGCCAGCGGCAGATGCCGGCCGTCACGACGCTCTTGCCGGCGTCGGACGTGGTCCCGGCGACGAGCAGTCCCCCACCCCTCATGCGTTCCTCCGCTTCCTGGTCGACGCGGCCAGGGCGCCGATGATCAGCCGGCCGCCCGCACAGGCGGCCAGGGTGAGTCCGGTGACCCGGCGCGACAGGCGTACGGCCCGGTCGATGTCGGTCACCTCGACGGCCCGCCCCTCCCGGTTGAGCACCGGCCGGTGCTCGACCCGGCCGCCGTACGACAGGGTGCCCCCCAGGCGCACGCCGAGGGCGCCCGCGAAGGAGGCCTCGACGGGGCCCGCGTTGGGGCTTGGGTGCTTCGCCGCGTCGGCCCGCCAGGCGTTCAGCGCACCGCGCGGGTCTCCGCCGGCCACCGTCGCGAGGACGGCCGTCAGCCGGGCCCCGGGCCAGCCCGCCACGTCGTCGAGCCGGGCCGAGGCCCAGCCGAAGCGGCGGTGGCGCGGCGACCTGTGGCCGACCATCGCGTCGAGCGTGTTGACGGCCCGGAAGCCGACGAGGCCCGGTACGCCCGCGACCGCGCCCCAGAAGAGGGCGCCGACCACGGCGTCGGAGGTGTTCTCGGCGACCGATTCGACGACCGCGCGGGCCATCGCGGGTCCGTCCAGGGACTGCGGGTCGCGTCCGCAGAGATGCGGCAGCCGCTCCCGGGCGACGTCCAGGTCCCCGGCGGCGAGCGCGCCGCCGATCGCGCGGGCCTCCCGCCCCAGGGTCGTACCGCCGACGACGGCCCACACGGAGGCGGCGGTCAGGGCGAAGGCGGCGGCAGGCCGGTTCCGTACGGCCCGGGCGGCGAGCGCTCCGAGGGCGACGGTGGAGCCGGCGCAGACGGCGGTGTGCAGGGCACCCCAGCCGCGGTGGTCGTGGTGGAGGCGGTTCTCGACCGCGGCGGCCGCCCGGCCGAACGCGGCGACGGGATGTCCGCGGCGGGGATCGCCGAGGAGCAGATCGACGGCGAGACCCGCGGCCGCTCCGTATACGAAGACACCGGTGGTACTGCTGCGGCCGGGCATGGCGCATGTCCTCACTCAGGGTCCGCGCCCTGGATCGACGTGACCGGCGGCGAGAGTTCCTGACTCCCGGACCCTTCGGATCCGGTCACAGTGGCGGGACCGCGCCGGATTCGCACCGGACTTCCTCTACTGCCGCCGTAATGGCCTCGGCAGTCCACCACGGCCCGAGAACAGCCGTCAACTCACCCTTGACCTGCATCGGGTCACTGTGCGAAGCACCACAAACACGGCGGCGGGGCGGTCCGCACC
>NZ_LIPQ01000338.1 GCF_001418135.1 Streptomyces aureus | reverse complement strand
CCTCCTCGCACCCGGGGCCGGGGGCCAGGGCCGCCGGCCCCGGGTGCGAGGAGGGGCTGCCTACAGCGAGCCGTGGAAGGTGCGGTTCAGGACGTCGAGCTGCTGCTCGCGGGTGAGCCTCACGAAGTTGACCGCGTATCCGGAGACCCGGATGGTCAGCTGCGGGTAGTTCTCCGGGTGCTCCATGGCGTCCGTGAGGGTGTCGCGGTTGAGGACGTTCACGTTCATGTGGAAGCCGTCGCCGGCCATGTAGCCGTCGAGGACGCCCGCGAGGTTCTTGATCCGCTCCTCGGGGGTGCGGCCCAGGCCGTCGGGGGTGACCGTGTTGGTCAGCGAGATGCCGTCCTCGGCGTCCTCGTACGGGAGCTTGGCGACCGACAGGGCCGAGGCGACGTAGCCGTGGGTGTCGCGGCCGTTCATCGGGTTGGCTCCCGGGGCGAAGGGTTCACCGGCGCGGCGCCCGTCGGGGGTGTTGCCGGTCTTCTTCCCGTAGACGACGTTGGAGGTGATGGTCAGGACGGACTGGGTGTGTTCGGCGTTCCGGTAGGTGGGGTGCTTGCGCACCTTCCTCATGAACTCCTCGACCAGCCAGACCGCGATCTCGTCGGCCCGGTCGTCGTTGTTGCCGTAGGCCGGGTAGTCGCCCTCGACCGTGTAGTCGGTGGCCAGGCCGGACTCGTCGCGGTGCACGGTGACCTTCGCGTACTTGACGGCGGCCAGCGAGTCGACGGCCACCGACAGGCCGGCGATGCCGAAAGCCATGGTGCGGCGCACGTCGAGGTCGTGGAGCGCCATCTCGACGCGCTCGTAGGCGTACTTGTCGTGCATGAAGTGGATGACGTTCAGCGAGTGGACGTAGACGTCCGCGAGCCACTCCATCTGCTCGTCGAACCTGGCCATGACCTCGTCGTGGTCGAGGACGTCGGAGGTGATCGCCCCGGTGTCGGGGCCGACCTGGACGCCGGACTTCTCGTCGCGGCCGCCGTTGATCGCGTACAGGAGGGTCTTGGCCAGGTTCACGCGGGCGCCGAAGAACTGCATCTGCTTGCCGACCGGCATCGCGGAGACGCAGCAGGCGATCGCGGTGTCGTCGCCGAAGCGGGGGCGCATCAGCTCGTCCGACTCGTACTGGACGGAGGAGGTGTCGATGGAGACCTTCGCGCAGAACTCCTTGAAGCCCTGCGGGAGTCGCGGCGACCAGAAGACGGTCATGTTCGGCTCGGGCGCCGGGCCGAGGTTGTAGAGAGTCTGGAGGTAGCGGAAGGAGGTCCGGGTGACCAGCGGACGCCCGTCCTCGCCCATGCCGGCGATCGACTCGGTGACCCAGGTCGGGTCGCCGGAGAAGCCCTGGTCGTACTCCGGGGTGCGCAGGAAGCGGACGATGCGGAGCTTGATGATGAAGTCGTCGACGAGCTCCTGGGCCTGCTCCTCGGTGAGGACACCGGCCTCGATGTCCCGCTGGAGGTAGACGTCGAGGAAGGTGGAGGTGCGGCCGAGGGACATCGCGGCGCCGTTCTGCTCCTTCACGGCGGCGAGGTAGGCGAAGTAGAGCCACTGGACGGCGTCGCGGCCGGTGACGGCGGGGCCGGAGATGTCGTGGCCGTAGGAGGCGGCCATCGCCTTGAGCTCGCCCAGGGCACGGATCTGCTCGGCGAGTTCCTCGCGGAGCCGGATGGTCTCCTCCAGCGAACGGTCCCCGGCGGGGAGCGGGTTGAGCTCCTCCTTCTCCTCCTTCTTCACCTCGACGAGGCGGTCGACGCCGTAGAGGGCGACACGGCGGTAGTCGCCGATGATGCGGCCGCGGCCGTAGGCGTCGGGGAGTCCGGTGACGACGCCGGCCTTGCGGGCGGCGCGGATCTCGGGGGTGTACGCGTCGAAGACACCGGCGTTGTGGGTCTTGCGGTACTCCGTGAAGACCTTCGCGAGGTCCGGGGAGACGGGATAGCCGTAGGTCTCCAGGGCGCCGGCGACCATGCGCCAGCCGCCGTACGGCATGATCGCGCGCTTGAGCGGGGCGTCGGTCTGGAGGCCGACGATCAGGTCCTTGTCGCGGTCGATGTAGCCGGGGGCGTGGGCGGTGATGGTGGACGGCACGTCGTACGAGACGTCGTGGACGCCCTTGGCGCGCTCTTCGGGGAACCTGTCCGTGATGGCCTTCCACACGGCGGTGGTCCGCTCGGTGGGTCCGGCCAGGAAGGAGTCGTCGCCCTCGTACGGCGTGTAGTTCTGCTGGATGAAGTCGCGGACGTCGACGGCGTCGCGCCAGAGTCCGCCCTTGAAGCCCTTCCAGGCCCGCTCGTTCACCGTTGCTTCAGCAGGGGTCGCAGTCACTGCCCGCACCGCCTTCTTCGATTCGTTCGATCGCGTCGTTGCCTCCCTCCATTGCACTCCTTCCGATCGATCATTCAGGTCGCCGATGGTCACCTCCGGACGGCCTTAGGACCCGTCCCGGGAACGCGGAAAGACCCCGCCGTGCGGGGTCTTTCTCGCGGGAGTCCCTCAGCTGGGGGCCTCGGCGCTCTTGCGGGCGTAGAACCACCAGGTCACGACCATGCAGCTCATGTAGAAGGCGACGAATCCCCACATCGCGCTGGTCACGGCCACCGAGCCGAACAGGGCCGGGATGAAGAAGAAGCCGTAGGCCGCGACGGCCGAGGTGAATCCGGTGACGGCGCCGGACTCCATCTCCGCCTGCTTCAGCGCCCTGGCGTATTCCGGGGTGCCTTCCGCGAGGCCCTTGAGGTGGGTGCCGCGGAAGATGACGGGGATCTGGCGGAAGGTGGAGCCGTTGCCGATTCCGGAGAAGAGGAAGGCGGCGAGGAAGCAGAAGAAGAAGCCGTGGAACGAACCGCCGTCACCGCCCGAGGGCAGGAAGTCGATCACGCCGATGATCGAGACGGCCATGCCCACGAAGGACAGGATGGTGACCCGGGCGCCGCCCCACTTGTCGGCGATCCAGCCGCCGCCCCAGCGGGCGAGCGCGCCCACGGCGGGGCCCATCCAGGCGTAGGTGGCGATCGAGTAGTCCGGGAACGTGGTCTTGATCAGCATCGGCAGGGCGGCGGCGAAGCCGATGAAGGAGCCGAAGGTGCCGACGTACAGCCAGGTCATCAGCCAGTTGTGCTTGCGCCTGAAGATGATCTTCTGCTGCTCGAACGGGGTCGAGGCGACCTTCAGGTCGTTCTGTCCGAACCAGGCGACGGCCGCCAGGACCAGCAGGACCGGAACCCAGAGGAACGCGGCGTTCTGCAGATGGACCGGGGTGCCGTCGGCCTTGTGCTGGGCCGAGCCGACGGCGATGGTCGACCAGGTGATGACGATCGGGGTCAGCAGCTGCACGACGGAGACGCCGAGGTTGCCGAGACCGCCGTTGATGCCGGTCGCGCTGCCCTTCTTCGCCTTGGGGAAGAAGAAGCCGATGTTGGCGAGGGAGGAGGCGAAGTTCGCGCCGCCGACGCCGCAGAGGGCGGCGATGGCGACCATCACCGCGTACGGGGTCGTCGGGTCCTGGATGGCGATGCCGAGCCAGATCAGCGGCACGATCAGGACGACCGTCGACAGCGCGGTGAAGCGGCGCTGGCCGACCATCGGGCCGAGGAAGGTGTAGAAGATCCGGGCGGTGCCGCCGGTCAGACCGGGGACGGCCGTCAGCCAGAACAGCTGGGAGGTCGAGAAGCCGAAGCCGACGTCCTTCAGGTTGGTCGCGGTGACCGACCAGACCTGCCAGACGACGAACGCCACGAGCAGCGCCGGCACGGCGATCCACAGGTTGCGGGCGGCGACCTTCCTGCCGATCGACTTCCAGAAGAGCTCGTTCTCCGGCTCCCAGTCGGTGATCGGCCTGCCGGGGCGGTACTGCTCCGTGTCGTACGCGGCGGAGGGCCCGCCCGTCCTTCTGCTGTCCTGGACTACGGAACTCATGGCGCTTCCCTGACTTCCCTGTTCGGGGCTGACCTTCGAGGCTTTCCTGCCTTCCAGGCTGCGCCGCGGGGTGGGTGGCGGGTGAGTGCCGATGGTCGTCCGGTCGGCGGGCGAAGGTCGCGCCGCGGGCGGGCCAAGGTCCCCTCAGGGGCGGGCCGCAGGCGCCGGGAGGACCAGGAGGCGGCCTCCTGGCCGTCGCCCGTCGCTTCGACTGCGCGGTCACGCGCGGGCTGAGCGGTGAGCCCCTGGCCCCTCCGGCTCCGGGCCCGTCCCGATTCGCGTGGCATGGCAGCAGGAGAGCCTTCCGTTCTGATGTGCTGGGGCCATGACACAACCGTTCCTCCCCCTCACCGCGCGCTCCCGCGAGGAGTCACACCGGGCGGCCACGCCCCTGGAGCTGTTCTTCGACCTGTGTTTCGTCGTCGCCGTCGCACAGGCGGGCGCGGAGCTCGTGCACGCGGTCGCCGAGGGCCACGGGGGTGAGGGGATCATCAACTACGCGATGATCTTCTTCGCGATCTGGTGGGCGTGGATGAACTTCACGTGGTTCGCCTCGGCCTACGACAACGACGACGTGGCGTACCGCGTCGTCACCCTCGTCCAGATCGCGGGCGTGCTGATCCTCGCGGCAGGCGTCTCGCGGGCCTTCGAGGACCACGACTTCCTCGTGGTCTACATCGGATACGCCGTCATGCGGCTCGCGCTCGCCTCGCAATGGCTGCGGGCCGCGCACCACGCCACCGATCCCGCCGAGCGGACGATGTGCCGGCGGTACGCGGGCGGGGTCGTCGCCGTACAGATCGGCTGGATCGCGCTTCTCCTGGTGCCGGAGTCGGCCCGCCCGTGGGTCTTCCTCGTCATGGCACTGGCCGAGATGGCCGTACCTCTGGTCGCGGAGAGGGACGCGCCCAGCACGTGGCACCCGCACCACATCGCCGAACGGTACGGCCTGTTCACCATCATCGTGCTCGGCGAGACCGTCGCCGCGGCGACGGTGGCCGTGAAGACCGGCATCGCCGAGAACGACGCCCTGGGCGAGGTGCTGCCGATCGCCGCGGGCGGGCTGCTGCTCGTCTTCGCCGCCTGGTGGATCTACTTCGTCGTGCCCGCGCACAACCGGCTGACCTCCAGCCGTGAGGCCTTCCGATGGGGATACGGCCACTACGTGATCTTCGCGGCGGCGGCGGCCGTCGGCGCGGGCCTGGAGATCGCCGTGGAAGAGGCCGTGGGCAAGGCCCACGTCTCCACGCTCGCGGCCTCGTCGGCGGTGACGATCCCGTCCGCCGTGTTCCTGCTGTCCGTGTGGCTCCTCCACGCCCGCTACTTCAAGGTCGGCATCGCGCAGCAACTCGTCCTGCCCGTCTCGGCGCTCGCGATCCTGATGTGCTCGTTCGCGGGCCGCTGGGCGGTCCTGGCCGCGGGCGTCGTCGCGGCGGTGACGGTCGCGGTCGGCGTGACCCTGACGGCGAGGAACCCGGCGACACGGCCGGGTCCCGGCACGGGTACGGGTACGGGTACGGGTACAGCCGCCGACGGAACCGGTCCACGTGGTAGGCAGGGGACATGACACAGCCCGAACAGCACGGGACGACGGACTCGATCACCGATGTGCGCGGTCTGCGCGTGGGGCACGCGCGCGTGGCGGGCGACGGGGCGCTGAGCGGTACGACCGTGGTGCTCGCGCCGGTCGGCGGGGCCGTCGCCGCCGTGGACGTGCGGGGCGGCGGGCCGGGCACGCGGGAGACCGACGCGCTCGACCCGCGCAACGTCGTCCAGCGGATCGACGCCGTCGTCCTGACCGGCGGCAGCGCGTACGGCCTGGAGTCCGCCGCCGGGGTGATGGCCTGGCTGGAGGAGCGGCACCGGGGCGTGCGGGTGGGTCCCGATCCCTCCCACGTCGTGCCGGTCGTGCCCGCCGCGTGCGTCTTCGACCTCGGCCGGGGCGGTGACTTCACGGCCAGGCCCGGTCCGGCGACGGGGCGGGCGGCGGTGGAGGCGGCCGACGCGAGCGGGGACCACGCGCGCGTGGAGACGGGCGCGGTCGGCGCGGGCACGGGCGCCGTGGTCGGCGGCCTCCGGGGCGGGGTGGGCACGGCGAGCACCGTCCTGGAGTCCGGGATCACGGTCGGCGCGCTCGTGGTGGTGAACGCGGTGGGTTCGGCCGTCGACCCGGCCACGGGTGCCCTGTACGGGAGTTACGGAAGTCACGGGAGTCACGGGGGCCACGGGAGCCCCTTCGACGGCGGCCTGCCCTCCTTCCCCGATCCGGCGGTGCACCAGGCCGCGCTGCGGCGTCTCGCCGAGGCGCGGGAGGCGGCGGCCCCGCCCCCGCTGAACACCACGCTCGCCGTCGTCGCGACCGACGCCGTGCTGACCCGCGCGCAGGCGCAGAAGGTCGCGGGCACGGCGCACGACGGCATCGCGCGCGCCCTGCGCCCGGTGCACCTCATGAACGACGGCGACACCGTCTTCACCCTCGCCACCGGGACGCGTGAACTACCGGAAGGTCCCGGTCCACTGGCCCTGAACGAGATCCTGGCGGCCGGCGCGGACCTGGTGACGCGGGCGATCGTCCGGGCGGTGCTCGCGGCCCCCGGAGGCCTGCGCGGACCGGGCGGGGACTTCCCCTCGTACAGTGAGCTCTACGGCGGCCCGCACGACGAGAACTGACCGCGACCGGAGCCGTACTACCGGTAACGGCAAGGGAGTTGAGCGGGACCGGCCCCGCGGGGCCGGAACTTCCCTCCGGCGCCCTTCGTTTTCCGGAACCCCGGACGCGATGTCGGACCCAGGGGCTACGTTAAGCAAGCACCAAGTGACATGCGGCGACGGCCTGGAGACCCTCTTGAACGATCCGCAGGATCCTCACGATCCGTACGAGACCGCCGAGACGCACCTTGAGCGGCTCCTCGGCCGGGCGCTCAACTCCTTCGACCTGCCCGACGCGACCGTCGAGCGCCTCGGCACGGCGCTCGCGCACTCCAGCGCGCTCCACTCCTCGCACCACAGCGCGTCGCTGCACCGTGCCACCTACCGCCACACCTATCTGCTGAGCGACGGCTCCGCCCTCAGCCTCTGGGAGCTCACGCACAACGCCGGCCGGGACGGCGCCGAGCAGCACGAGCTGTACACCGAGGAGTCGGAGGCCCGGCTGGCCGCCTCCCGCCTCCCCACCGGCTCCCTGCCGGGCTGGACCGCCGAGCGCTCCGACGGCCGCCCCCTCGACGAGGACGACGACCTGGAGCTGCTGAGCGCGCTGCTCGCCCGCCCGATACCCACCCAGCCCCGGATGTACGTGCCGGACAACTCCGCCGACCACGCGCGCCGCGTCCTGCGGCGCGCGGAGAACGCGGACCGGCCGGGCCGGGCGACGGCCCGCCGGCTCCGGCTGGCCTTCGCCCACCACATCACCCAGGCCTTCGGCCGCCACTGCCCGGTGGAGGGGGGCCGGGACGCCGGCTTCACCCTCTACGAGCACCAGTTCCTGCTGCTCGACGGCAGCGAGGCCAGTCTCTGGGAGGTCGAGCACACGGCGACTCCGGACGGACGCCACATGTGCGAGGTGTACGAGGACGAGCGTGCGGCCCGCGAGGCGATGGAGTCCCGCTCCCGGGTCCGCTGACGTCCCCACGACGTTCCCGCGGCCGTCCCCGCGCCCGTCCTCGCCCCCGTACGACTCCGGGTGCTCAGACCAGCGCGGGGGCGTCCGCCGTCTCCGTCAGGCGCTCGACGGCGAACGCCCGGTTGGCACGGGTCTGTTCGCGGTACGTCTCCGGCAGGTCCGGCAGGCCGAGCAGCCGGTCGCAGGCGGCGAGGGAGGCCGCGTACTCGCCGACCCAGTACGCGGTGATCGAGTACTCGAAGAGCAGCCCCCACCGGTACACCCAGGGCTGCATGAACAGCAGGTCGTCGGGCTGCTTCCGGTCCAGGACGGCGGAGACCACGGCGTGGGCCGCCCGGTAGCGGCGCATCTTCCGCAGCCGCGCCACCAGCTCGTAACAGGCCTCGAGACGGTCCGGCCGGGACTCCCAGGCGCGCGAGAGCGCGTCCATCGCGGTCGGCCAGTCGCCGGACTCGGCGCGCAGGACCCCGGACTGGAGCAGGGAGTAGTAGACCTCCTCGCCCCAGCCGCCCATGGCCGCGCGCCGCTCGTAGAGCTCGGCGGCCTGCTCGGCGCGGCCGAGGTCGCGGAAGGTCTGCGCGAGATAGAACACGGTGCGCGGATTCGCCGGGTCGCGCTCCAGCTCGGCACTCAGGAGGCGGGCGTCGCGCTCGAACTTGTCGTGGCGTGAGCCGCCGTCGGCGTAGTCCTCGATGACGAGGGCGTCGAGGTTCTCCTGGACTCGGTCCCCCTCGGCGGTCAGGTACTCGTGGGTGACGCCCTCGTACCGCCACGGCAGACCGCCCCTGACCAGGCGTTTGATGCGGTACTCCAGTGCTCCCTCGTGCCGGAGCATGTACCCGTCGGCGGTGAGCGCGGGCAGCGGGCCCTCCTGGCGGAGGACGTGGTCGGCGTCGAGGAGCAGGAGGTAGTCGGCGCGGCCGCGGGCGTGCGCGATGTTCAGGCTGCGGTTGTGGCCGAAGTTCACCCACGGCTCCTCGCGCAGCTCGCCGGGGATGCCGGCGAGGGCGGTCCTGATCAGCTCCTGGGTCCCGTCGGTGGACCCCGTGTCCGAGATGACCCAGGTGTCCACGAGGCCACGGACGGAGGCGAGGCAGCGCCCGATGACAGCGGCCTCGTTCTTGACGATCATGCACAGGCAGATGGACGGCTTCACGGCAACACCACCTCCGGCGGTTCGGTCGGGGGGCGACGGTACGCAGGGCCCGCTGCGGGGGCGGATGCGGCACGCCGAGAAGGCGCTTCAGGTTCGCCGTGCCGTACGCATCCATTCGACTGGCGGGACTACGCCATGGCGGCGCAACGCGTCCCGGACCCATCAAGTCCCCGCCACCGCGATCCGATGATCCGATGGGAAGCTCATCGTCGCTTCCCTCTTCGCCCCCCACATCGTGGCGCCGGCGACCGAAGCCGGCGGAGGAAAGGAGCATGCATGCGTCCTGATCCCAGGACTCTGTCCAGGTCCAAGCTCGGTCCGCTGCCCCGGCGGCGTGTCTGGGTGGGCGGCGGTGCGCTGGCCTCGGTCGCACTCGTCCTCACGGGCCTCGCACCCTCGGCGTCGGCGAGTGCCCCGGCGGGCGCTGCGGCCGCCGATCCGTCCGGCTGCAAGCCCAGGGCGGCGCAGGAGGCCGCCCCGCGGCAGCACGACGGGCAGGGCCGGCCGATGACCGCCGCACTCCAGGAGTTCCTGGACGAGGAGGTCGGACGCCTGGTCGAAGGCCCCTACGCCCGCACGGTCGCGCTCCCGGAGACGCCGAACGGCGACTGCAAGAAGGGCCCGACCGGCCCCAAGGGCCCGAAGGGCAACACGGGCCCGACGGGCCCGCCTGGACCGAAGGGCAACACGGGACCCACGGGCGCCACCGGCGCCACCGGAGCGACGGGCGCCACCGGTGCGACGGGCGCGACGGGTGCCACCGGAGCGACGGGCGCGACGGGTGCCACCGGAGCGACGGGTGCGACCGGTGCCACCGGAGCGACGGGTGCGACCGGTGCCACCGGAGCGACGGGTGCGACCGGTGCCACCGGAGCGACGGGCGCCACCGGACCGACCGCCTGCTACGAAATCGACAGCTACGCCCCCTCCAACACCGAGGAGTTCAGCGCGGCTCTCATCAACGGGAAGGCCTACGCCGGCATCGCGACGACCACGGGCGGCGGCATCACGTGGACGGACCTGACCGACGACCTGCCCGACGGCCGCCCTTCGAACTACCCGGCCAACGCCTGCGGCATCTCCATCACGGACCAGGGCGACGACGCCTTCATCAAGGTGGTGACCACGGACGGGACGGTGTGGCAGACACACGGAGACACCAACGGGACGAACTTCAACTGGGTCGAACCCTGGACGCCTCAGTCGCCCATTCCGTCACTGAGGTCCCATCAGGGGAAGGAGTTCAAGGGCGACCTCGCCTTCAGCGGCGAAACGAACCGACTCCCGCGGACTGCGAACCGCTCATGACGGAGCGGTGACCCACCGAGGGGCGGCGCGTTCGCCGATACCGCACCGCCCCTCGCGTCCGGACAAGACGAAGGGCCCTGGTCCCGGGGCGATTCCCGGGACCAGGGCCCTGCCGCGGCCGATTCAGTGCGTCAGCGGCCGATTCAGTGCGTCAGCCCCGCTCAGCGCGTCAGCGCCGGCTCCTTCTCGATCACGGCGTCGCCGTCATCGACGCCGTCGCCACCACCCTCCAGGTGCTGCTTCGGCTTCGCCGGAAGCGCGAACATCACCAGGAAGATCACGCCGAGCACGCCCGCCACCCAGCCCATCGCGTTCTGGAAGGCGTCGACGAACGCCAGGCCCGCCTCGTCCGGGGACTTCGGGGCGGGCTTGCCGTCGATCACGCCGAAGAAGACCACCGACACCAGACCGAGCCCGAGCGCGTTGCCCATCTGGCCCGTCGTGTTGATCAGGCCCGAGGCCGAACCCGCGTGCTCCTTCGGCACCTCGGACAGGACCGCGTCCGTCAGCGGCGCGACGATCAGCCCCATGCCCAGACCCATGACCACGAGCGGCGGGATCATCTGCCAGGACGTGATGTCCGCCCCGTACCGGCCCGCCTCGAAGAGGTAGAGCAGTACGCCCGCGATCATCGTCAGCGCACCGGCCTGGAGGACCTTCCGGCCGAAGCGCGGCACCAGCTTCTGCACCGAGAGGCCGGCCGCCGTGGACACCGCGATCGAGAACGGCACACCGGTGAGGCCCGCCCGCAGCGGGGTCCAGCCGAGGCCGATCTGCATGTACATCGTCCAGACCAGGAAGAAGATGCCCATCACGACACCGAAGGTCAGCTGCACCGCGATACCCGCGGCAAAGCTCTTCACCTTGAACAGCGGCAGCTCGACGAGCGGGGAGCCGTCCTTCTTCGTCTTGTACTTCTCGTACGCGATGAGCGCGGCGAAGACGAACACGCTGCCGACCATCATCAGGTGGCCCCACAGCGGCCAGTCCAGCTCACGGCCGCGCGTCAGCGGGTAGATCAGCATCAGCAGCGCGGCCGTCACCAGGAGCACGCCGACCATGTCGAGGCGGAGGGCCTTCGGGGCCTTCGACTCGGTGATGAACTTGCGTCCCAGGAGCAGGCCCGCGATGCCGACCGGCAGGTTGATGAGGAAGATCGGGCGCCACTCCAGGCCCGCGATGTTCCACTGGGTGAGCAGCGCGCCGAGCAGCGGGCCGGAGACCGCGCCGAGGCCGATGATCGCGCCGAACATGCCGAAGACCTTGCCGCGCTCGTGCGCGGGGAAGGTGACGTGGATGATCGACAGCACCTGCGGCACCATCATCGCGGCCGCCGCGCCCTGGAGCAGGCGGGAGCCGACCAGCATCTCCTGGTTGGCCGCGAAGCCGCAGAGGGCGGAGGCGAGCGTGAAGCCCGCCGTGCCGAGGAGGAAGAGCCGCTTGCGGCCGTAGATGTCACCGAGCCGGCCGCCGGTGATCAGACCGGCGGCGAACGCGAGCGCGTAACCGGCGGTGATCCACTGGATGGCACCGAAGGTGGCGCCGAGGTCCCGCTCGATGCTGGGGATCGCGATGTTGACGATCGTGGCGTCGACCAGGTCCATGAAGGCGGCCGTCATGACGATGGCCAGGGCTATCCAGCGTCGTTTGTCGGACGTGTCGGTGGGGGCCGCGTCCGTGACGGCGTCGGCCTCGTGTGCACTCATACGGAGAAGATAAAGGCCATCTAGGTCAAATGATGGCCTAGATGACCCTCATCCTGAAACGTATGACGGACACCCCGGTACGACTCCTGAATCTGCTCTCGCTCCTTCAGACCCCGCGCGAGTGGCCCGGAAGCGAGCTCGCCGAACGGCTCTCGGTCTCCCCGCGGACCATCCGCCGGGACATCGACCGGCTCCGTGACCTCGGCTATCCCGTCGAGGCGACACTCGGCGCGGTCGGCGGCTACCGGCTCGTCGCCGGTACGGCCATGCCGCCGCTCCTCCTCGACGACGAGGAGGCCGTCGCCATCGCGGTCGGGCTGCGGGCGGGGGCGGGGCACGCGATCGAGGGCGTCGAGGAGGCGTCGGTACGGGCCCTGGCGAAGCTGGAACAGGTCCTGCCGGCGCGGCTCCGGCACCGGGTCTCGACCCTCCAGAACGCGACGATCCCGCTGACGCGGGGGGACGGCGCGACGGTCACCCCCGCCACCCTGACCACCCTGGCCGGCACGGTCACCGGCCGCGAGAAGCTCCGCTTCGGATACCGGGCGGGCGACGGGGCAGAGTCGAAGCGCCTGGTCGAGCCCTACCGGCTGGTCTCCACCGGGCGCCGGTGGTACCTGGTGGCGTACGACCTGGGGCGGGAGGACTGGCGGACCTTCCGGGTGGACCGGGTGAGCGACCCGCTCGCCACGGGGGCCCGCTTCACACCGCGCGAGCTGCCCGCGGGGGACGCGGCGCAGCTCCTGGTCCGCTCCATGTCGCGGGCGCAGCCGGAACTCGACCTGGACGTCACCTTCGAGGCCCCGGCCGACTTCGTCACGGCGCGGCTCCCGTCCCACCTGGTCCCGACGGCGACGGGCCCGACGACCTGCCGTCTCCGCACCCGCTCGGCGGACTCGGTCGAATGGCTGGCCCTCCGCCTGGCCCTGGTGGACGCGCCCTTCACGATCCAGGGCCCGCCGTCACTGCTGACGTACGTGGAGGACCTGGGGGCACGTCTGACGGCGTCGACGGTGAGGTGAGGCGGTGCGGGCCCGGGGGCCGGGGGCTCGCCCCGGCCCCCGGCACGCGCCCGCCACCCGGGCCGCCGGCCTCCTCAGGCCCTGTCGGCCTAGGCCACCGCGTCGAAGCCCGTGTCGTGCGCCATCTTCTTCAGTTCGAGGAGCGCGTGCTTCTCGATCTGCCGGATCCGCTCGCGCGTCAGGCCGTGCTGCTTGCCGACCTCCGTCAGCGTCCGCTCGCGCCCGTCCTCGATCCCGTACCGCATGCGGATGATCGAGGCCGTCCGGTGGTCGAGCTTGTCGATGAGGTCGTCGAGCTCCTCGCTGCGCAGCAGCGTGAGCACCGACTGCTCCGGCGAGATCGCCGACGTGTCCTCCAGGAGGTCGCCGAACTGCGTCTCGCCCTCGTCGTCCACCGACATGTTCAGCGAGACCGGGTCACGCGCCCAGTCGAGCACGTCGACGACCCGCTCGGGCTTCGTGTCCAGCTCGGCCGCGATCTCCGCCGGCTCCGGCTCGCGGCCGTGCTCCCGGTTGAACTCGCGCTGCACCCGGCGGATCCGGCCGAGCTCCTCCACCAGGTGGACCGGGAGCCGGATCGTGCGGGACTGGTCGGCGATGGACCGGGTGATGGCCTGGCGGATCCACCACGTGGCGTACGTGGAGAACTTGAAGCCCTTCGCGTAGTCGAACTTCTCGACCGCGCGCACCAGGCCCGCGTTCCCTTCCTGGATCAGGTCGAGCAGCGGCAGCCCACTGCGCGGGTAGCGCCGGGCGACGGCCACCACGAGCCGCAGGTTGGACTTGATGAAGAGGTCCTTGGCACGCTCGCCCGCCTCGTAGAGGGCTTCGAGCTCCTCGCGGGACGCGCCGCCGGCCTCGGACTCCACCTCGCCGTCGAGTATCTGCCGGGCGTAGACGCCCGCCTCGATCGTCTGGGAGAGCTCGACCTCCTTGGCGGCGTCGAGCAGGGGCGTACGCGCGATCTCGTCGAGGTACATGCCGACCAGGTCGCGGTCGGCGATCTCCCCGCCCACGGCGCGAACGCTGCTTGCCCGTGCGGCCCCGCTCTTGGCGGAGGTCTGACGACGGGCGACGGCACGGGTTGCCATGCGTGCTCCCTTGCTGAGTAGGTCGCGACACCTTTCGGGTGCCCTGCATCCGACGGAAACAACGACTGGAATCAGGACAGAATTCCCACCCGGCACATGGATTTTCGCGATCATGCAGTATCCTGCGCCGCCGCCGCCCCTGCGGACATGCTTCCGGCACCCACGGATGTGCAGGTCAGACCGGGCACGGGGGTGTTTCGAAGCCGCTCGCGGGGCCCCCGACCACACTGTCGGTGAGACCGCGATCACATGCGGCGTCATCCTTCAGGACGCGCGGACGGGCTATCGGGTTGCCCGTGGACGGGCGGAGCCGTCTCGGTCTCCCGGACTAGGTCCGGGCCGCCTCCCCGACTCGGTCCCGAGCCCGTTACGGCCCACCCCTCCGCCGCCCTAGCGTCGCCCCCATGAGCGACGTACCCGGCACCGAAGCATCCGGCACCGAAGCCACCGCGGCCACGGCCGCCACGGCCCCCGACGCATCCGGCACCCTCGACGAAGCCCTCGAACGCCTCCACACCACGGGCCCCGAGCGCAACGGCTGGCTCACCAACCACGCCCCCATGGCCGTCGAGGCCCTGGTCCGCAACGGCCAGGCCCCGACCGTGCACCGCTGGCTGGACCACTACGCGCACAAGCTGGAGGAGCTGCCGCCCCCGTCCCGGCCGGTGACGACCGCGGGCTGGCGCGAGGCACTCGGCGACCCGGCCCGGATCACCGACTGGACGCGTTTCTTCGGCCGCGAGCTCGACGAGCACCCCTGGCGGGAGGTCCTCGCCGAGTGGTGGCCCCGGCTGCTGCCGGGGATCTCGGCCTCGGCGACGCATCCCGTGATCCGGACCGGTCACGCCGTACGGACCCTCCTGTCGTCCGAGGGGGCGTCCGGCGGCGGGCGAACGACCGCACCCCGCCTCGCCGAGCTCGCCCACGCCCTCGGCTACTGGGCGGCCCGCAACAAGCCGCTGCCCCCGCTCGCCGCGCTGGCCGTGGCGCCCACGGCGGCCGCCGCACTCGACGCCGTACCGCCGGTTCCGGTACAGGAGGGCGGGATCCGTGACCGGCTCCCGCAGCTGACGGCGTTCCCGGTCTGGGGTGTGGCCCCGGACCCCGACTCCGCGAAGGCCCTGCTCACCGAGCTGGTCACGGCGGCCACCCACCGGTACGCGACCCACGGCCACGGCGAGCCGATCATGCTGGTCCATGCGGCGACCGCGCCCAACGCGGTCCTGCGCGCCCTGCCCGCGCTCCCCCGCGAGCTGTGGGCGCCGAGCCTGGCGGCGGCGTGGACGGCGGCGGCCGCGGTGACCGCCGCGTACACCCCGCCCGAGCCCGCCGCGTACACGCCCACGCTCCTCACCGCCGAGGAGGTCTTCGAGCGGGCGGCGGCGCACGGCGACGACCACACGATCAAGTTCACCGACACGGCGCTCGACGTCGGCGACCCGCTCGCCCTGGCCGCGGCGACCCGCTCGATCGAACTGAATCCGCCGTTGCTCGGGTGAGCTCGGGCGCGGAGGGGGCCGGCTCACGAGGCGGGCTCCGGAACCCGCCGGCTACCCGAACTGCACCGAGCGCTTGGCGAGTCCCATCCAGAATCCGTCGATGACCGACCGCTCCGCGTCGAGGTCGCCCGCCGCGTCCGCCGCGCCCATCGTGACGAAGAGGGGGGCGAAGTGCTCCGTACGCGGGTGGGCGAGGCGCCCGGCCGGCGACTTGTGCTCGAAGTCGAGGAGCGCGTCGACGTCCTGCGCGGCGAGGGCCTCGTGCCCCCAGGCGTCGAACTCGGCCGACCAGCCCGGCACGCCGCCGCCGGTGTGGCGGAGGGCGGCCAGGTTGTGGGTGAAGAAGCCGCTGCCCACGATCAGGACGCCCTCGTCGCGGAGCGGGGCGAGCCTGCGCCCGATGTCCATGAGGCGGCGCGGGTCGAGGGTGGGCATCGAGATCTGCAGTACGGGGATGTCGGCGCCCGGGAACATCTCGACGAGCGGCACGTACGCGCCGTGGTCGAGGCCCCGGTCGGGGATGTCCTGCACGGGATGGCCGGGGGCGCGGAGCAGCTTGCGGACGGCCTCGGCGAGCCGGGGCGCGCCGGGGGCCGCGTACTGGACGCGGTAGTAGTGCTCGGGGAAGCCCCAGAAGTCGTAGACGAGCGGGACGGTCTCGGTGGCGCCGAGGGCCAGCGGGGCCTCTTCCCAGTGGGCGGAGACCATGAGGATGGCCCTGGGGCGCGGAAGGTCCGCGGACCAGGCGGCGAGTTCTCCGGGCCAGACGGGGTCGTCGGCGAGTGGCGGGGCGCCGTGGGACAGGTAGAGGGCGGGCATCCGCGCGCGCGTGGCCTCTGTTTCCAGCGTGGCGTCCATGGCGACCACCTCCGGTTTCTCGATCTCGACAGGTTCTTGAAACTTCAAGCGTCCTGCCGTACACCGTAGACCTATGTAGTTCAACTTTCAAGAATGAGTCGTACGATTGGGCACCATGGGAGACATGACCGAACCCCGCTGGCTCACCGACGAGGAACAGCACGTCTGGCGCGCGTACCTGCACGCCACCACGCTCCTCGAGGACCACCTCGACCGCCAGCTGCAGCGCGACGCCGGGATGCCGCACATCTACTACGGGCTCCTCGTCCAGCTCTCCCAGGCCCCGCGCCGCCGGCTGCGGATGACCGAGCTGGCCAGGAGCGCCAAGATCACCCGCTCCCGTCTCTCCCACGCCATCGCCCGTCTGGAGAAGAACGGCTGGGTACGGCGCGAGAACTGCCCCTCCGACAAGCGGGGCCAGTTCGCCCGGCTCACGGACGAGGGCATGGAGATCCTCCGGCAGAACGCCCCCGGCCATGTGGCCGCGGTCCGCCAGGCCCTCTTCGACCGGCTCTCCCCCGACCAGGTGAAGCAGCTCGGCGCGATCATGCGGGTCATGGCCGAGGGCCTCGAACCCTCGGACGCGGACGCGGACCTGCCCTGGCTCCGCTGACCAGCAGCGGAACCAGGGCAGGAAGCACACGACGTACGGGATCACGGCGTACGGGATCACAGGTACGGGATCACGGCGTACGCGATCAGGCCCTACGGGATCAGTGCGCGATGACCGGCACCTTCACCTCGTCCTCCGCGCCCTCGCCGGAACCGGCGACGACCCCGGTGTCCGGCTTCCCGGTGTTGATCAGGGTGAAGGCGATCACGGCCGAGGCGACCAGGATGCCGACGGCCCACCAGATGGCCGCCGTGTAGCCCTCGACCATGCCCTGGAGCTGGAGCAGCTTCTGCGCGGCCGGAGTGGTCGCGCCCGCCGCGTTGTCCGTGAGGTACGCGGTGGTCGCCGAGGCGGCGATCGTGTTCAGCAGGGCCGTACCGATGGCGCCGCCCACCTGCTGCGAGGTGTTGACCATCGCGGAGGCCACACCGGCGTCCCGCGGGTCCACGCCGTGCGTGGCGAGCGACATGGCCGGCATGAACGCCGTACCCATGCCCAGACCGAGCAGCAGCTGCGCGGGCAGGATCAGACCGGCGTACGAGGTGCCGATCTCCAGCTGGGTGAGCAGCAGCATGCCGATACCGGCGGTCAGGAAGCCCGGGGCCATGAGCAGCCGCGGCGGGACGCGGGTCATCAGCCGCGTGCCGATCTGCGTGGAGCCGATGATCATGCCCGCGATCATCGGGAGGAACGCGAAGCCCGTCATGACCGGGGAGTAGCCCTTCACGACCTGCAGGTAGTAGGTCAGGAAGAGGAACAGCCCGAACATCGCGATGACCGCGAGACCCAGCGACAGGTAGACACCACCGCGGTTGCGGTCGGTCAGGACGCGCAGCGGCAGCAGCGGGGACTTCACCTTCGCCTCGGTGAGCACGAAGGCGCCGAGCAGCACGACGGATCCGACGAACATGCCGATCGTGCCGGCGTCGCTCCAGCCCTCGGACTCGGCGCGGGTGAAGCCGTAGACGAGCGCGACCAGACCCAGGGTGGACAGGATCACGCCGGGGATGTCGAGCGTGGAGCGGTTGCGGCTGCCCGCGGGCTCACGGATGACGAGGTACGCGCCGACGGCGGCGACGATCGCGAACGGGATGTTGACGAAGAAGGTCCAGCGCCAGTTCAGGTACTCGGTGAGGAAACCGCCGAGGATCAGGCCCACGGCGCCGCCACCACCGGCGATCGCACCGTAGATGCCGAAGGCCTTGGCGCGCTCCTTGGCGTCGGTGAAGGTCACGGCGAGCAGCGACAGCGCGGCGGGCGCGAGGAGCGCGCCGAAGGCGCCCTGGAGCGCGCGGGCACCGAGCATCATGGCCTCGCCGGTCGCGGCACCGCCGAGGGCGGACGCGAGGGCGAAGCCGATCAGGCCGACGACGAAGGTGCGCTTACGGCCCCACAGGTCGGCGATGCGGCCGCCGAAGAGGAGCAGACCACCGAAGGCGAGGGCGTAGGCGGTGATGACCCACTGCCGGTTGCCGTCCGAGATCCCCAGGTCCTGCTGGGCGGAGGGCAGCGCGATGTTCACGATCGTCGCGTCGAGCACGACCATCAGCTGGGCGAGCGCGATGAAGACGAGCGCCTTCCAGCGGCCCGGGTCGGGTTGGGTCACGGTGTTGTCGGGGACTTTCGGCATGGGGGTAGCCACCTCTTGGCGCGTACTGGTGAAAAAAGGACGTAAAGGTAAGTCGGGCGGAGTGCGGGTTACGTAGGCCGGGCCCCCCGAAGGAGGGCGCTCGCGACGAGGGCGTTCACGGCGAGGACGCTCACGACGGGCAGGAGTCGCGTCTCAGATCCTCCAGGGTCGCGGCCTTCCCCGGCAGCTCGGAGCGTGCGGGCGCCTCCAGGCCGTCGAGGAAGAGCAGCAGATGACGGCGGACGAACTGGTCGAAGGCCGCGCAGCCCGATCCGGGCAGCGGTCGGGTCAGCTGGGAGAGCGCCACCATGAGGTCCCCCACGCCCACGTCGGTGCGCAGCCGGCCGGCCTGCTGCGCCCGCTCCACGAGGCCCTGGACGGCCTCCTCCAGGCGGTCGCGCTCGGCGACCAGGTCGGGGTGGTCCTTGTCGAAGGCGCCGTCGAGCATCGGGCACAGGGCGCCGACGCGCTCGTCGGCGGCGCCGAGGGTGAACCGGCGGAGGGCGGCGAACGTGTCGCTCTCCTCCTCGGCGGCCCGTTCGGCGACCTCGGTGACGCGGGCCATGAGCGAGAGCACGACCTCGTGGACGAGGTCGGTGCGCTCGGGGAAGTTCCGGTAGAGCGTGGCGTTCCCGACGCCGGCCCGGCGTGCGATCTCGTCGTAGGGCACCTGGGACCCGAACTCGACGAACATCTCACGGGCCGCCGTCACGATCCGCTCGCGGTTGCGCAGGGCGTCCGCGCGCGGGCGGGGTACGCGCCGGGCGGGGGCGGAATCGGCGACGGTGCTGGTCACGCCACGACCTCCTCTGGGGTCATTCGGGGGGCATCCCGCGAGCCATCCCCGGGATGGCCGGGGACAGCCGGGATCCGGACTATCCGGGGAGGGACTCCCCACTTCGCTGAACACAGTCATAAACGGGGACCCGGTCCCCGGTTATTTCCCCACCGGCGTGTGACCTGAGCCACACCGCCTGGTCGGCCCGGAGTACCCGCGATCCGATCCCCTGACCGGTCTCCGACAGGACCTCGGCAGGTCCCCGACAGGTCCTCGGGCAGGACCTCGGCAGGTCCCCGACAGGACCTCGGGCAGGACCTCGGCGGGTCCACCGATCGGGCCACCCGGCGCGCGCGCCGGAAGCGCCCGTCACAGAGTGATCGCACAGCGCGGCCCCGCGAGTACCGGAAGGGGCCGTGCCGCCGACCTGCCCCCACCGGAGAGGCGCCCGTATGCAGCACCCCCGACGACGGATACGCAGACCCGTCGCCATGGCCGCGACCACGGCGCTCTCCCTCACCCTGCTCGCCTCCGCGAGCACCACCCTCCCCAGGCCCGCCCCGGCCTCGGCGGGCCCCGTGGCCGCCGCGCCCGACGGCGCCCAGCTGGGGCCCTGCCGTATCGCCACCACGATGGGCGTGCAGATGTCGGAGGGGCTCCCCACGGCCCCCGGGTACGTGCGCTCCACGGGCCTGGTCAGGGCCCTGAACCTGATGATCGACTTCCCCGACGCCCCCGGGGACGGCACCGCGACGAGCCGCTTCCGCGAGTTCTTCCCGCAGACCGCCGAGTGGTTCCGCGTCAGCTCGTACGGGCGGCTGCACTACCAGGCCGAGGTCCCGATACCCGACTGGCTGCGCATGCCGAAGGCCTTCTCGGCGTACGGGATCGAGCGCGGCTCACCGTACGAACCGGGCTACCGCTCCCTCGTCGAGGACATCATCACGGCGGCCGACCCGAAGGTGGACTTCAGCGCCTACGACCTGGTCAACATCCTGGTCACACCCAACGCCGGGCCCTCCGCCCTCGACACCGTGCTGTCCGTGACCTTCTCCGGAAACGACGACGCCCCCTACGCGGACGGCGTGCCCCTGGCCAACACGTCCTTCGTCTACAGCCGCCAGGACGACGGCTCCGGCAGCTTCGGGGAGACCGGCTACCGGGTCCTGCCGCACGAGAACGGGCACGTCTTCGGCCTGCCCGACCTGTACACCGCGGACGGCGGCGGGACCGTCGGCCACTGGGACATCATGTCCGAGGACTGGGGTGCCAACAACGACCTGCTCGGCTGGCACAAGTGGAAGCTGGGCTGGCTCGACAACGACCAGATCGGCTGCGCGTCCGGCACCGGCACCGGCGACTACACGCTCACCCCGCTGGCGGTCGCCGGCGGCCCCAAGCTCGCGGTCGTCCCGCTCTCCGACACGTCGGGGTACGCGGTCGAGGTCCGCAGCAAGGAGGGCAACGACGAGGCGGTCTGCGAGCACGGCGTCCTCGTCTACCGGGTGGAGTCCGACGTGGACACCGGCCACGGCCCGGTGACCGTCTCCGACAGCGAGCACGCGAGCGGCGGCTGCACGCGGCGCGCCAACGTCCACGCGGAGCTGTCGGACGCGCCCTACCGCCCTGGAGAAACGTTCACGGACCGGGCCAACGGCATAAGGATCAGCGTGCTCGACGAGGACGCGAGCGGTACGTACCGGGTACGGATCACACGGAGCTGAGCCACCTCACGTCGTGCGGGCCAGGCTGCCCCGCAACTCCCGCTTGAGGAGCTTCCCCGTCGGGTTCCGCGGCAGTTCCTCCTCGCGTACGAGGACATGGGCGGGCACCTTGAAGGCGGCGAGGCGCGCGCCCACGTGCGTGCGCAGCTCGTCGACGCCGACGGCGGCGCCGGGCCGCAGCCGGACGACGGCCGCGACCTCCTCGCCCAGGAGCGGGTGCGGTACGCCGAGGACGGCGGCGTCGACGACGTCCGGGTGCTGCTGCAGCACGTCCTCCACCTCGACGCAGTACACGTTCTCGCCGCCCCGGATCACCATGTCGGTGAGCCGGTCGACGATGGTCACCCGCCCGTCCGCGTCCACGCGCGCGAGGTCCCCGGTCCGGAACCAGCCGTCCTCGGAGAACGCGGCCCGGGTCGCCTCCTCGTCGCCCCAGTAGCCACGGACGAGGGACTGCCCGCGCAGCCACAGCTCGCCGACGCCCTCGGCGTCGGGCCGGTCGATCCGGACCTCGGTGACGGGCGTGGGCCGGCCGACGCTGCCGGGATGGGCGCGGTACTCGGCGCCCACGTTGCACAGGACCCCGCCGCTGGTCTCGGTGAGCCCGTAGCCGTTGCGGGGCTCGACCCGCTCCCCGTACCCGGCGGTGATCCCGTCGACGATGCCGGGCGGGGCGGCGGCGCCTCCGGTGCCGAGCAGGACGAGGCTGCCGAGCGGGTCGCCGGTGGCGCGGGCACGGTCGAGCAGCTGGAGGGCGGTGGTGGGGACGCCCGCGTAGTGGGTGACGCGGTGCTCCCGGATCAGTTCGAGGGCCCGGCCGGCGTCCCACTTCCGCATCATGACCAGGGTGCCGCCGGCCGCCATCACCCCGTAGAAGGAGGTGAACGCGGCCACGTGGAAGAAGGGGAACGTGGTCAGCGACACGGGCACGGGCCCCGCCCCTGGGACATCCCCGCGCGCGAGGGCCGCGGCGGCGGCGAAGTACCGGGGGTTCATGGCGGCCCCGGCCTGCGCGAGGTGGGTGGCGACGGCGCCCTTGGGGCGCCCGGTGGTGCCGGAGGTGTAGATGATGGTGGCGTCGTGCTCGGGCAGGACGTCGACGAGGGGCGGCCCCAGGTGCGGATCGGCGTCGGGGACGTAAGGCACGAAGCCGGCCGCCGCCGCCGGAGCGCCGCCCTCGCCCGCCCCGGCCACCCCGGCCGCTGCGTTCTCCTCGTCCGCCGCGGCCGTTGCGTCCGCTGCGTCCTCTCCGTGGAAGACGATCCCGGGCACCTGGTTCCGGGCGGCCCACTCCCGCACCCGCCCGACCCGCTCCCCGTCGACGAGGAGCACCGCGGGAGCGCAGTCGTCGAGGACGTGGTCGAACTCGTCCTCGGTCCACCAGGCGTTGAGCGGTACGGCGACGAGCCCGGCGAGCTGGGCGGCCCAGAAGGCGACCTGCCACTCGGGGTGGTTCCGCATGGCGACGACGGCCCGGTCCCCCGGCCGCAGCCCGTACTCCCCGACGAGCCGACGGGCGAGCCCACAGGCGGCGTCGAAGAACTCGCGGTAGGTCGTCCGCCCGTCCTCGGACACGAGGAACACCCGGTCGCCGTAGCCCCAGACGACCTCGACGAACTCCCGCAGTGTGCGGGGCCCGGAGGCGTACACCCCGTCCTCGACGGCGAAGGGAGCCCCGTCCGCAGTGAGCCGCTCGTCTCCGCCTGTCGCCGCCACCGCACAACCCCCTGAGCATCCGCTCGTCGTCCCAGCGCGGTGACGCTATGCGTACCCCCGAACCGGGTCAACCCCGGCGGCGCGCCACGAAGCGCCGCCGGGGCGGGGCGGACGGTGTGGTTGCTGCGGCGAAAGCGGCGCCCATCGTGGCGCCAACACGGCAACACTCTGGCGCACCATGGCGCACCGTGGCGCCAGATGACTTGCAATGGCGCCACGATGGTGCCACTATTGCGTCATGGACCTCACCCCGTACGTGGACAATCTCCGCCATGAGCTCGGCGTGGCCGCCCAGGCGGGCGGCGACGAAGCCCGCGCCCTGGCGGACCGACTCACCGGACAGCTCGAGTCGGCCGCCCGGCTGACCCTGCTCAACGCCCTGTCCGACGCGATGGACGAGATCACCCGCGACCTCGCGCCCGGCTCGGTCGATCTGCGGCTGCGCGGCCTGAACCCCGAGTTCGTGGTGACCGCGCCGCCGACCGCCGACCTCTTCGAGGAGGCCGAGGCCGCGCTGCCGGCCCCGCCGCCCCCGGTCACGACCCCCGTGGAGGGCGAGGACGGCGCCACCTCCCGCATCAACTTCCGGCCCCCGGCCCAGCTCAAGTCCCGGGTCGAGGAGGCCGCGAACCGCGAGGGACTCTCGGTCAACGCCTGGCTCGTCCGCGCCGTGGCCGCCGCCCTGGAGCCGGGCAGCACGGCGGGTCGCACCACCCGCAAGGGCACGACGGGCGTGGGCCCCGCCGTCGGCCAGGGCTTCACCGGCTGGGTCCGCTAGCCGCCGCCCGCGCATCCCGGCACTCCGGCGCCACCAGCACCACCGGGGCCCGCCCACAGCGCCGGGCCCGGCCACATCACTGCCGCACCGAGGCACGTCACCCCAGAACTCACCTCTCCTCAGTCAAAGGACGGCACAGCCATGCCTACGTTCGACACCCCCGCACCCCTCTCCGCCACCATCGAGATCGAGATCGGGCGGGCCCGGATCGTCGCGGGCAAGCGCACCGACACCGTCGTCGAGGTGACCCCGAGCGACCCCGGCGACAAGCTCGACGTCCAGGCCGCCGCCGAGACCAACGTGACCTGCACGGGTGGAAAGCTGCTGGTCAAGGGCCCCAAGAAGCGCTCGCTCTTCGGCAAGATCGGCGCGGTCGACGTGACCGTCGAACTGCCCGCCGGCTCGGATCTGACCTGCAAGACGGGCCTCGGCGAGCTGATCGGCGAGGGCCTGTTCGGGAACTGCCGCCTCACCACCGCCGCCGGAGACATCCAGCTGGACGAGGCCGCGGCCGTACGGCTGAAGACCTCGCACGGCGACATCCTCGTCGACAGCACGACCGGCGAGACCGAGATCCACGGCTCCGGCCGGGTGCGGATCGGCCGGATCGACGGATCGGCGACGATCCGGAACCTCAACGGCGAGACCACGGTCGGCGAGATCACCGGCGAGCTGCAGGTGAACTCGTCCAACGGGCCCATCGGAGTGGGCCGTACGGAGTCCTCGGTCACCGCCAAGACCGCCAGTGGCGCCATCCGCCTCGGCGAGGTCGTCCGCGGCCGGATCACGCTCGACTCCGCCGCCGGGGGCCTTGAGGTCGGCATCGCCGAGGGGACCGCGGCCTGGCTCGACGTACGGTCCACGGCCGGCCGCGTACGCAACGAACTGGGTGCGGCGGAGGGCCCGGGCGAGTCCGAGGAGACGGTCGAGGTCCGCGGCCGCACGAGCGTCGGCGACATCGTCATCCGCCGCGCGTAGACGCCCGGAACAACGAACCGAGGGGGAAGGAAGCCCGATGGAACGCGGATCACGACCCAGCACCACCGGCGCTCCCCGCACCACCAGTACTCCCGGCGCCCCCGGTTCTCCCGGCACCCCCGGCACCACAGGTACTCCCGGCGCCGTCGGTGCTCCCGGCACCACAGGTACTCCCGGCGCCGTCGGTGCTCCCGGCGCCTTGGCCTCCTTCGTTCGCTTCGTGATATCCGGCGGCGGAGTCGGCCTCGCGTCCAGCGCGGCCGTCGCCCTGCTCGCCGCCCTCCTGCCGTTCGCCCTCGCCAACGCGCTGGTCACCGTCGTCTCGACGATCCTCGCGACCGAACTGCACGCCCGCTTCACCTTCGCGTCGGGGCTCCGGCCCTCCGCCGGGCGCGGCCTGCTGCGCTGCGGCCTCCGGCACCACCTGCAGTCCGCCGGAACGGCCGCCGCCGCCTTCTCCGTGACCACCCTCGCGATGCTCGTCCTGCACACGATCGAGAGCACGCCCGGTCTCGCCGTCGAGCAGACCGTCTACCTCTCCGCCTCGGGCCTCGCCGGCATCGGCCGCTTCCTGGCACTGCGCCTGTACGTCTTCGCCACCGCCCGCAAGCAGCCCGTGCCGGTCACCCTCGACCTCCACCGGTCCCCGACGCGCCGCGAGTTGCTCACCATCGCGTCCTGACCCGCCCGGGAGCGGCGCCGACCCCCGCCCCGTTCCGTTCACGCCTCTCGCGCCTCTCGCGCCCCGTGCCACAGCGGCCGCACCGCACGCGCCCCGCGCCTCTCGCCGCACCGCACCGCACCGCGCACCCACCCCGCACCGCCCCCGCGCCGCCATGGCTCCATGGCGCCATGCCGTGCCGCCCCACCGACCTGGGCGCGCACCCGACCTGGGAACCCCGCTCTCCGCACCCCGGGCAGCGAACCCACGCGCACGTTCACCCCGCCCGCCCCTCAACCACCCGACGGGAGCCCCATCGTGGCTACGTTCCTCTCCAAACTGGGCCGCCTCGCGTTCCGCCGCAAGGGGGTGACGCTGCTGCTCTGGCTGCTGGCCTTCGTCGGCATGGGAGTCGCCGCCTCCTCCGCGCCGACACCGCCCGCCGACACGTTCTCGATGCCGGGCACCGAGTCGCAGGAGGCCTTCGACCTGCTGACCGAGAAGTTCCCCGCCGCGAGCGTCGACGGCGCCACCGCCCGGGTCGTCGTCCGCGCCCCCGAGGGCACGAAGATCACGACTCCCTCGACGCGCACCGAGGTCGAGCGGCTCGTCGCCGGGCTGGGGACGTCGTCTCCCCAGGTGGTGGGCGTCGCCGACCCGTACAGGTCCCCCGCCGTCAGCATCAGCGGGGACGGGACGACCGCCTACATGGTGGTGACGTATAAGGTTCCCGCGGCGGAAGTCGACGACAAGGCGCACGACGGCCTCGACGCGGCCACCGAGCAGGCCCGCGAGGCGGGTCTCATCGTCGAGGCCGGTGGTGACGCCGTGAAGATCGAGCAGGCCATGGGCGGCACCGGCGAGCAGATCGGCATCCTGGTCTCCGCGTTCGTCCTGGTCCTGACCTTCGGCTCGATGATCGCGGCCGGAATGCCGCTGATCACCGCGCTGATCGGGGTCGGCATCGGCATCTCGGGCATCACGGCCCTCGGCTCCACCCTCGGCCTCTCCGGCACCACGGGGACCCTCGCGATGATGATCGGCCTCGCGGTCGGCATCGACTACGCGCTGTTCATCGTCTCCCGTTTCCGCGCCGAGCGGGCCGAGGGGCGTACCCCCGAGGAAGCCGCGGGACGGGCCGTCGGCACCGCCGGCTCGGCCGTCGTCTTCGCCGGTCTCACCGTCATCGTCGCCCTCGCCGGACTCGCCGTCGTGAACATCCCGATGCTCACCAAGATGGGCCTCGCCGCGGCCGGCACCGTCGCCGTCGCCGTACTCGTCGCGATCACGCTGGTCCCCGCCCTCCTCGGGCTCGCACCGGTCAAGGTGATGGCCCGCAAGGGACGTCTGCGGTACGCCGTGAAGCCGCTGTCGGACCGTCAGCGGCGCAGGGCCGCCGGGCACGAGGCGAAAATCGCCCGGAAGACGAAGCCCAACCTGGGCACCCGCTGGGCCCGTTACGTCCTGCGCCACCCCGTCGTCGTCCTGCTCGTCGGCGTGATCGGCCTCGGCACCGTCGCCGTACCGGCCGCGAGCCTGGAGCTCGGTCTGCCGGGCGAGGGCCAGATGTCGACGCAGACGACCCAGCGCAGGGCGTACGACCTGCTCTCGGAGTCCTTCGGGCCCGGCTTCAACGGCCCCTTGACGGTCACGGTGCAGGCCGGTTCCACCAGCACCGGGACCGCCGGGCCCGGCGCGGGCGCCAAGGCCGCCGGCGACGAGATCGGCAAGGCGCTCGCGAGGACGCCCGGCGTGGCCTCGGTCTCGCCGGCCACCGCCAACACGGCGGGCGACACCGCGATCCTCAACGTCATCCCCACCACCGGCCCGACCGAGAAGAAGACCGAGGAGCTGGTCCACGCACTCCGCGACACCGCCGACGACCTGGAGCGGAGCACCGCGTCGCGGATCCTCGTCACCGGCCAGACGGCCATGTTCATCGACTTCTCGCAGACCCTCGACGACGCGCTCCTGCCCTATCTGGCCCTGGTCGTGGGGCTCGCCTTCCTCCTCCTGATGGTGGTCTTCCGCTCCGTCCTGGTCCCGCTCAAGGCGGCCCTGGGGTTCCTGCTCTCGGTGGCCGCGGCGCTCGGCGCGGTCGTGGCGGTCTTCCAGTGGGGCTGGCTGGCCGACGTCTTCGGCATCGACGCGCCGGGCCCGATCATGAGCACGATGCCGATCTTCATGATCGGCGTGGTCTTCGGCCTCGCGATGGACTACGAGGTCTTCCTGGTCAGCCGGATGCGCGAGTCGTACGCCCACGGCGCCCGCCCGGGCGAGGCGGTCGTCGACGGCTTCCGCTACGGCGGCCGGGTGGTCGGCGCGGCCGCGTTCATCATGATGAGCGTCTTCTCCGGCTTCGTCATGGAGGACAACGACTTCGTGAAGATGATCGGCTTCGCCCTCGCGATCGCGGTCCTCTTCGACGCCTTCGTGGTCCGGATGGCGATCGTGCCGGCACTCTTCGCACTGCTCGGCAGGTCCGCCTGGTGGCTGCCGAAGTGGCTGGACCGGATCCTGCCCCGGGTGGACGTGGAGGGCGAGAAGCTCGCCGCGACGCAGCCGGCGCCACACTCGCCGCGGGAGAGCACCCTGGTCGGCTGAACACCTCGTAGCCCCGGCGACAGGCGCCCCATGGCGCCGGCGCCATGGGGCGCCTTTCCGCTGCACGGGCTGAGCCCGGCGAAAGCGCAGGTCAGGACCGCACGGCACCACGTGGCGACACGAAGACGCAAGAGTGGCGCCACAATGACTCGACATGGCGCCACGACTGTGCCACGATGATGGCGCAAGCACGGCACAGGGTGGCGCCAAACAAACGCCACTCCAGTACCGAGCGCCCCGCACAAGCCCCACCGCTCACCGCGGCCCAGCGCTCAGCCAGGCCCCACCGCTCACCTCAGCCCAGCCCAGCCACACCCCCGGCCCCAGAAGAGAAAGGCCCGCAGACCATGAGCACCACGAACCACCCCACGCACGCGGCCACCGCAGCGGCCACCGCGGCCCCCGGCACGCGCTCCACGGCGATCTCCGCGACCGGCCTGCGCAAGTCGTACGGCGACAAGGTGGTGCTCGACGGCATCGACCTGCGGATCCCCGAGGGCACGATCTTCGCCCTGCTCGGCCCCAACGGCGCCGGCAAGACGACGACGGTCGAGATCCTCTCCACCCTCATCACGGCCGACGCGGGCGATGCCCTGATCGCGGGCCACGACGTGAAGGCCGACGCCGACTCGGTACGCACACTGATCGGAGTCACCGGCCAGTTCGCCGCCGTCGACGGGCTGCTGACCGCCGAGGAGAACCTGCTCCTCATGGCCGACCTCTACCACCTGAGCCGCAGCGAGGGCCGGCGCCGCACCGCCGAGCTCCTGGAGCGGTTCGACCTGACCGAGGCGGCCCGCAAGAACGTCGCCACCTTCTCCGGCGGCATGCGCCGCAAGCTGGACCTGGCGATGACGCTGGTCGGCCGGCCGCGGATCATCTTCCTCGACGAGCCGACCACCGGCCTCGACCCGCGCAGCCGCCGCGACATGTGGGAGCTGATCAGGGACCTGGTCACCGAGCAGGGCGTGACGATCTTCCTCACCACGCAGTACCTGGAGGAGGCCGACCACCTCGCCGACCGCATCGCGGTGCTCGACCACGGCAAGCTCGTCGCCGAAGGCACGGCGGAGGAGCTGAAGCGACTGATCCCCGGCGGCCATGTGCGCGTCCGGTTCGCCGACGAGGCCCACCTCGCCACGGCGGCCGCGGTCTTCGGCATCGCGACCCGGGACGACGAGGCGCTCGCGCTGCAGATCCCCAGCGACGGCTCGGTCACCAACCTCCGCGCCATCCTCGACGCCCTGGACGGCACCGGGGTCCAGGCGGAGTCGCTCACCGTGCACACGCCCGACCTCGACGACGTCTTCCTCACCCTCACCGGCAAGCAGAACGCCCCCACCGTCCCCGCCCCGTCCACCGCCACCGCCACTCAGAAGGAGTCGACCCGATGAGCACCGCGACCCTCGCCCCGGCCAAGCCGGCCAAGCCCACCCGCTCGTACGCCCTGCGCGACTCCCTGACGATGCTGCGCCGCAACATCAAGCACATGCAGCGCTACCCGTCGATGACGATCTCGATCCTCGTCATGCCGCTCCTGATGCTGCTGCTCTTCGTGTACGTCTTCGGCGGCGCGCTCGGCGCCGGCATCGGAGCGGGCGGCGACCGCGGCGACTACATCAACTACCTGGTCCCCGGCATCATCCTGATGGCCGCGACCTCGGGGGCCGTGGCGACGGCCGTGTCGGTCTGCACCGACATGACCGAGGGCATCGTCAACCGCTTCCGCACGATGTCGATCTCCCGCGGCTCCATCCTCACCGGACACGTCATGGGCAGCGTCCTCCAGGTCGCCGCGGTCCTGGTCCTGGTCACCGGCGTCTCCCTGGCGATCGGCTTCAGGCCCGACGCCTCGGTCGTCGAGTGGGCGGCCGCCGCGGGCCTGCTCCTCTTCCTCGCCTTCGGCATGGCCTGGCTCTCCGCCGCGATGGGCATGGGCGCCAAGACCGTCGAGTCCGCGAGCAACGCCCCGCTGCCGCTGACCTTCCTGCCCTTCCTCGGCAGCGCGGTCGTCCCCCCGGAGTCCATGCCGACGGCCCTGCGCTGGTTCGCCGAGTACCAGCCCTTCACCCCGATCAACGAGACCCTCCGCGGCCTCCTGCTCGGCACGGACATCGGCAACGCCGGCTGGATCGCCCTGGCCTGGTGCACCGCCCTCGCCGCCCTCGGCTACTTCTGGTCCCGCGCGGTCTTCAACCGCGAGGTAACCCGCTGACCCCACCGGCCACCCAGCCGGCCGACCACTAACGAAGGGCGGCCCCGGAAACGATCCCGGGGCCGCCCTCCACAACACCCCATCACCTCAGCACGCCCCCACGCCCGTCCGCTACGCTGTCTCCGTCCGCCTTCGTAGCTCAGGGGATAGAGCACCGCTCTCCTAAAGCGGGTGTCGCAGGTTCGAATCCTGCCGGGGGCACAGACGGGAAGACCATCCGGTGATGTCATCGGGTGGTCTTCGTCGTGTCAGGCGCGCGTGTCCCGTGGTCGACCGAAGGTGGGCGTCATGAGTGTGTTGCCGTTCGTCGACGAGCACGGCGTCGTCGTGGACGCCGTGCTCGTCGACGAACGGCAACACACTCATGCCGCCCACCTTCGGTCG
>NZ_LIPQ01000337.1 GCF_001418135.1 Streptomyces aureus | reverse complement strand
GGGTGTCCGCCAGGCTGCGCGCAGTGTTGAGGTCCGCCACGACCTGATGCAGCTGCCGCAGGGTCGAGAGACGGACGTACGGCTCCGACTCGGTCTCCATCGCTCGCTCTCCCCGAGACCTCGACAGCAACTCCAGGGTTCTCATCGGCTTCGTGTTGCACAGTCACCGTTCGTATTGCACTGTCACTGCCACTGAATCACAGCGAGCTGCACACCCGGTACACAGGGTCAGCAAATACTGGGCGCTGTGACTCAAGTCACAGCAGGTCATGGCGGGTCCCGTGCAGGCCCGCGTCGACCCGCCATGACCTGCTGTGACTTGAGTCACAGCGCCCAGTATTTGCTGACCCTGTGTACCGGGTGTGCAGCTCGCTGTGATTCAGTGGCAGTGACAGTGCAATACGAACGGTGACTGTGCAACACGAAGCCGATGAGAACCCTGGAGTTGCTGTCGAGGTCTCGGGGAGAGCGAGCGATGGAGACCGAGTCGGAGCCGTACGTCCGTCTCTCGACCCTGCGGCAGCTGCATCAGGTCGTGGCGGACCTCAACACTGCGCGCAGCCTGGCGGACACCCTGCAGACCGTCGCCGACGGTGTGGTCGCCGGTCTCAACTACGAGCTTGCCTGCGTCAACCTCGTACGCCCCGACGGTGACCTCGTCGTCGCCGCCTTCGCCGGCAGCTCCGCCGCCGAGGCCCTGATCACCGGCCGGGTCGGCTCCCGCGCCTCCTGGGACCGCCGCCTGTCCATGGCGACCGCCTGGGGCGAACTGCGGTTCATCCCGCACACCGAGGGCTGGGTGCTGATGGAGGACGACGTCCCCCAGTGGCACACCGACGGCCCCGCGCCCCGCTTCGAGGACGAGTGGCACCCGCACGACCGTCTCTACGCCCCCATGTACTCGCCCAGGCTCGGCTCCGCCCGCCCGGGGGGACCCCCGCCCGGTTCCGGCCGTGAGCTCCTCGGCGTCATATCCGTCGACCGTCCGCGCAACGGTCGGCACCCGGGCCCCTGGGGCCAGGAGGCGCTCCAGATGTACGCCTCCCAGTCGGCGATCGCCATCAGCAACGCCCGGCTCCGCTCCAACATGCAGCGCGCCCTGGTCCGCCTGGAGCGGGAGCAGCAGGCGCTCCGCGCCAGCGAGGAGTCCTTCCGGCAGGCCTTCGAGTACGCCCCCTCCGGCATGGCCATCGCGGAGATGGGCGGCGACCAGCACGGCCGGCTCCTGCGCACCAACGACGCCCTGTGCCGGCTCCTCGGCCGGCCCGCCGCCGCCATGCGGCGCTACTCCTTCGCCGACCTCGTCCACCCCGAGGACATAGGGACGCTGCTGCGTACCTCCGCCGAGGGCGGCCGGGCCGAGCTGCGGCTGGGGCGGCGCGACGGCACGTACGTGTGGGTGTCCCTCCGCAACTCGGTCGTCGCCGACGCGGCCGACGGCCCCCGTTTCCTCCTCACCCACGTCGAGGACATCGAGGAGCGCAAGCGGCACGAGCTCCAGCTCGCCCACCGGGCCTCGCACGACGCCCTCACCGGCCTCCCCAACAGCGCCGAGCTGCGCTCCCGGCTCTCCGCCCGGCTGTGCGAGCGTCCGGCGGCGCACGTGTCGGTCGACCAGGCCGCGGGGTACGGCGGGGGGTACGAGTCGGGGCGGGACGGCGGCTACGGGACGGGCTACGAGTCGGGCTACGACCAGGGTCACGCCGATCAGCCCGGCCACACCGGATACGAGTCCGGCGGCTCCGGTGGCCCCGGTCACTCCGGCTACGAGTCGCCGTACGAGCACGAACACGAGCACGGGTTCGGTTTCGAGCCGGCGGGCGTCGGCCCGTACGACCACCATGTCCACATGGTGGCCCCCTCGGGTGGTGACATCGACGACGGCACCAAGGGTCTCGCCGTCCTCTTCTGCGACCTCGACGGCTTCAAGTCGATCAACGACCGCTTCGGGCACCACACCGGTGACGCGGTGCTCATCGAGGTCGCGCGCCGTCTCACCACCGGGGTCCGCGACGGTGACACGGTCGCCCGGCTCGGCGGTGACGAGTTCGTCGTCCTCGCCGACGGTCTCGGCGCGGCGGACGCGGCCGACCTGGCCGTACGCCTGCGCAACGCGATCATTCCGCCGATCCGGGTGGACGGCCGGGCGGTGCGGGTCGGGGCGAGTTTCGGCATCGGCTGGGCCGAGTGCGGGATGTCTGTGGAAGAGGTCCTGAACTCCGCCGACCAGCGGATGTACGTGGAGAAACGCTCCCGCGCCAAGGTCCACCGCCGCGCCGGCTGAGGCTCTTGACCCGCCCGGGGCCGCTTCGGGGGCTGGTCCGTTCGGGGTAGGCTCGGCCGGTCGGCGACGGCTGGCGAGCATGGAGAGGAACCCGGATGGCTGCCGGTAACGACGGCGCGAACAAGCCCGAGAACGACGATCCGTTCGGCTACCTGTACGAGGACGGTCAGGCCGCGGGCGCCCAGCCCCCGGGTGGGGGTGGCTACGGCTATCCCGGCCCCGCAGCGGCTCAGCCCGGCGTGCCCCGGACCTCGTACAACCAGGTCAGAACGGTCGGCGAGCGCCAGTACGGCGGCCAGCAGCACGCGCAGCCCTACGTACCGCCGCAGCAGCAGGCCCCGTACGGCCAGCCGCAGGCGCAGTACGCCGCCCCGGAGACCTACGGCGGCCCGCCGACCCGGCAGGGACCCCCGCCGCAGCACCACCACGGTGGCGGCTCCGGTCGTGGCCCCAACACCCGGGGCATCCTCATCGGCGCGGTCGCGGTCGTCGCGGTCGTCGTGGTGGGCATCGCGGCCGCGGTGATCACGAACTCGGGCAACGACGACAAGGGCAACCAGGCCGGCACCGGTGGCACCACCTCGACGGCGCCGGTGAAGCCGTCCGAGGAGCCCAGCACCGAGCCGAGCGCGGACGAGACCCCGGTCGAACTCCCGAAGCAGGACGCGGCAACGCTGAAGCTGGGCGGCCCGGCGGCTCTCGCTACGACCGTGAAGGGCGCGAAGGGCCCGGGCGGGTCTTACGTGGCCTTCAACGGTGAGGGCGGCTCGGCGAGCTGGTCCGTCGAAGTGCCGAAGTCCGGCGAGTACACCCTGCGCATCATCTACAGCGTGCCCGGCAAGGACGCCAAGACCTCCCTTACGGTCAACGGCGCGTCGCCGCGTGAGGTGAACATGTCCAACTTTGCCAAGGCCGCCGAAGGCGACTGGGAGAAAGGCTGGACGTACACGTACGCCTACGTGAACCTCGACAAGGGGAACAACGCCCTGAAGATTTCCTGCGAGCCCGGAAACTCCTGCGACGCCATCCTGGACCAGGTCTACCTGGAGGCGGGTAAGACCGGTCGGTGACCGCCGGGCCGCCGCAGCCGCCGGCCCGAAACGGTCCGGCGGCCTCTCGGGCGTAGTCCTGGGTCATGCGGTGACGGGGCTCGGACGCCTACCAGTCGGTGCAGTGGTTCTTCGTGGTGCCGTCACTATTGACGCGGGCCACCTGGATCCCGATGTCGAAGAGGCCGTTCTGGTGCGAAGCCGTGGTGTTCCAGGTGCTGGTCTTGCCCCGGCCCTGGGAGTTGGTGCGCCACGGCCAGTAGTGGATCTTGCCCCAGACGTCCTTCGAGACCAGGCGGACCCGGACGCTGTTTCCGTCACCGGCCGTGTCGGTCAGAGTGAACTTGATGGGAATCGTGGCGTCGGGTCCGTGCCAGTTGGTCGCGGACATGTCCCCGTATGCGCCGGTCGTGCCGCAGCCGCGGACGACGGTGAAGCCGTCGGCGGCGTTAGCCGACCCGGCCGTCGACAGGGATAGTGCGAGTGCCGAAACGAGGACTCCCGCAACGGTCATTGCCTTCTTTGACATGCGCATTCCTGGTGTAGTGCGAACGACTGATCTTGATTTTCGCTCGCACGTTCGAACAGATGCCACGTCTGCTGCGATAGGTAGTCAAGTCGGCAGGAAGTGGCAGGTGTCTGGCTCGAATGGCAGGGTGCTCAGGCCGTGTCTGCCGTGACGCGGACCTGCGCCAGCAGTTCCTCGTAGGCCGTCGGGTCGAACTCGCCGGCCACCGGGGAGAGGACCGTCGCCGCCGAGAGGGCGACCGCGCGGGACAGGCGCTCGGGCCACGGTGAGCCGTCGACCAGGCCCGACAGCAGGCCGGCGACGGCCGAGTCGCCCGCGCCCGTCGGGTTGCCCTTCACGGCCGCCGGCGGGGCCGCGCGCCACAGGCCCTCCGGGGTCGCGGCGAGGAGGCCGTCGGGGCCGAGCGAGGAGACGACCGCACGGGCGCCGCGGCCCCGTGCCTCGCGGGTCGCGCGCAGTGGGTCTCGGGTTCCGGTGAGCTGGGCGAGTTCGTCCGCGTTGGGCTTGACGAGGTCCGGCCGGGCGGCGATGCCGCGCCGGAGGGGTTCGCCGCTGGTGTCGAGGAGGACGGGCACGCGGGCGGCGCGGGCGAGCCGGACGAGTTCCGCGTACGCCCCCACATGGATGCCCGGCGGGAGGCTGCCGCAGAGGGCGACCGCCGCGGCGCCGTCGAGGAGCGCGGTGAATCGGGTGCGGAAGGCGGTCCACTCGGCGGCGGTGACGGCGGGGCCCGGTTCGTTGAGCTGGGTGGTGTCGCCGGTCGCGGTGTCGACGATCGCGACGGTACGGCGGGTGGGGCCCGCGGTCTCGACGAGCTCGTCGCGGACCGGGGTCGCGGCCAGCTGCTCGCGGAGCACGGCACCCGTGGCGCCGCCCGTGAAGCCGGTGGCGACGGTCTCGTGGCCGAGCGCGGCGAGCACCCGGGCGACGTTGAGTCCCTTGCCACCGGGGCGCTCGATGACCTGGGTGACCCGGTGGGAGGAGTGCGGGGTGAGGGCGGGGACCCGGTAGGTCAGGTCCACCGCCGTGTTGAGGGTGACCGTGAGAATCATCCGACCAACCCCCGTACTCCGTGTGAAGTCCTGCGGAACGCGCGCTCCGACGGGCACTGATCATGCCAAACGAAAGGCGGTTGGCCCAGCCCCCGGCCCACCGCCCTTCCGTGTGACTCCTGATCAGAAGCGTGTTCAGACCTTCGGGTCGACGATCCACTCGCCCTTGCGCATGACGCCCTTGAGGTTGAACCCGGCGTCCAGGACCACGATGTCGGCGTCCTTGCCGGGCTCCAGGGAGCCGACGCGGTCGTACACGCCGAGCAGCCGGGCCGGGTTGGCGGAGATCGCCTGGACGACCGACTCGACGGGGAGGCCGTCGACGGTGGCGGCGCGCTTGAAGGCGCGGTCCAGGGTGAGGGTGGAGCCGGCGATGGAGTCGCCCTCGACGAGGCGGGCGACGCTGTCCTTCACCTCGACCTCCAGGGAGCCGAGCATGTAGCGGCCGTCGCCGAAGCCGGCGGCGTCCATGGCGTCGGTGATCAGGGCGACGCGCTGGGGGCCCGCGTGGTGGAAGGCGAGCTCCAGGGCGGCGGGGTGGAGGTGGGTGCCGTCGTTGATGAGCTCGACGGTGATCCGCTCGTCCTCCAGGAGGGCGGCGATCGGGCCGGGTGCGCGGTGGCCGAGGGCGGGCATCGCGTTGTAGAGGTGCGTGGCGACGGTGGCGCCGGCGTCGATGGCCTCGACGGTCTGCTCGTAGCTGGCGTCGGTGTGGCCGATGGCGGCGATCACACCGTGCTCGGCGAGCAGGCGTACGGAGTCGATGCCGCCGGGCAGTTCGGTGGCGAGGGTGACCATCTTGGCCTGGCCGCGGGCGGCGTCGATCAGCTTGCGGACGTCGGCCGGGTCGGGGTCGCGGAGCAGCGTCTCGTCGTGGGCGCCCTTGCGGCAGGGGGAGATGAAGGGGCCCTCGAAGTGGAGGCCGGCGATCTCGCCCTGTTCGGCGAGCTCGGAGAGCAGCCCGGCCCGCTGGGTGAGGAAGTCCATCTCGCCGGTGACGAAGGAGGCGACGACGGTGGTCGCGCCGTGCAGCCGGTGGGTGTGGACGCCCTTGAGGACCTCGTCGACGCTGCCGGAGGTGAAGGACGCGCCGCCGCCGCCGTGGTTGTGCATGTCGACGAAGCCGGGGACGAGCCAGTGCCCGGTCAGGTCGACGGTGGGGGCACCGTCGGGCGCGCTGCCCACGATGCGGTCGCCTTCGACGATCACGCGTCCGTTCTCGACGATCCCGGTGGGCAGCACGACGTGTGCGCCGGCGAGAACCTTGTGATCGGCCATCAGGCGGAAACCTCCGAGTCGGTGGGGCGCTGGGGGCGCTGGTCGGCGAGCAGGTCCCAGGCGAGAAGGCCCGCGCCCAGGCATCCGGCGGTGTCCCCGAGGGCCGCCGGGACGATGGCGGGCAGCTTCTGGAACGTGACTCGCTCCTCCACCGCGGCCCGAAGTGGTGTGAACAAGGTTTCCCCGGCCTCGGCCAGTCCGCCACCGATGATGAGTGTGCGGGGGTCCAGCAGGGTGAGGGCCGTGACCAGGCCGTCCGCGAGGGCGTCGACGGCGTCCTGCCAGATCCGGAGGGCGGCGGGGTCGCCGGACTCGACGGCCTTGGCGCAGTCGGCGGCGTCGGCCTTCGGGTCGCCGCTCGCCTCGGCCCAGGCCTGGGAGACGGCGGAGGCGGAGGCGTACCGTTCGAGGCAGCCGCGCTGGCCGCAGCCGCAGACGGTGCCGCCGGGGCGGACGACGATGTGGCCGATCTCGCCGGCGTAGCCGTGGGCGCCGGCCTCGATGCGGTCGCCGATGCCGATGGCGCCGGCGATGCCGGTGCCGAGGGGCACGAAGAGGAAGCGGTCGGCGCCGTTGCCCGCGCCGATGCGGCCTTCGGCGAGGCCGCCGGTGCGGACGTCGTGGCCGAGGGCGACGGGGATGCCGTCGAGTCTGCCGCTGAGGAGTTCGCGCATGGGAACGTCGTGCCAGCCGAGGTTGGCGGCGTAGACGGCGATGCCGTTCTCCGCGTCGACGATGCCGGGGACGGCGACTCCGGCGGCCGCCGCGGGCTCGCCGTACCGCTCCTGGCCGAGGGCGCGGAGCTCGGCGGCGAAGCCGAGGATCGTCTCCACGACGGCCTCGGGGCCGCGGTCGCGTCCGGTGGCGCGCCGGGCCTCGTGGAGCAGGGTGCCGTCCGCCCCGACGAGGGCGGCCTTCATGCCGGTGCCGCCCACATCCAGGGCGATGACGTGTCTCACGGGTGACAGTTTGGCCCTCGGGGACCCAAAAGGTCTAGTCCACTGTCGAGGATTGTTGCGTACGGATACAAATTCGGGTCCCGTCATGGCGCCCATCGTCCCGGTGACGTTGCGGAAGTGATACCCGAGTGGTGTAGACCTCATACCCGCGCACGCGAGAGACTTACGGCCCTGCGCAGAGCAAACGTGCGGCTCGACGCAGCTCAACGACGAGCAAAAGGTGGATGAAGCCGTGGAGCGGCGACGATTTCTTGGATTGACCGCGGCCGTCGCCGCACTCGGACTGACCGCCACGGTCGCCGGCTGTGGCTCCCTCGGAGGCGACTCCGGCGACGTGACCCTGAGACTGGTCGCGGCCGACTACGACCTCACCGGCGGCGACACCACCAGGAAGTACTGGGCCGACCTCGTCGCCGCCTTCGAGGCCGGACACCCCGGCGTCAAGGTCGAGGTGCAGGTCGAGTCCTGGGACGACGTCGACCGCAAGGTCGCCGAGATGGTCAAGGCCGACAAGGCCCCCGACATCGCGCAGATCGGCGCCTACGCCGACTACGCGGCCGCCGACCAGCTCTACGCCGCCGACGAGCTCCTCTCCATACCCGTCCAGTCCAACTTCCTCGCGCCGCTCGTCGAGGCCGGGGAGCACAAGCGGACCCAGTACGGGCTGCCCTTCGTCGCCTCCACCCGGCCGCTGTTCTACAACACGGCCCTCTTCGAGAAGGCCGGCGCGAAGGCCCCCACCACCTGGGCCGAGCTCGCCGAAGCCGCCGAGAAGCTGAAGGACGACGGTGTCCGCACCCCCTTCGCGCTGCCTCTCGGCCCCGAGGAGGCCCAGGCCGAGGCCCTGATGTGGATGCTCAGCGGCGGCGGTGGCTGGACCGACGGCACCGACCACTACGCGGTCGACTCCGACGCCAACATCAAGACCTTCGACTGGCTCAAGAAGAACCTGGTCGGCAAGGGCCTCACCGGGCCCGTCGCCCCCGGCAGGCTCAACCGCAAGGCCGCCTTCGCCGCCTTCGCGAACGGCGAGGTCGGCATGCTCAACGGCCACCCCTCGCTCCTCAAGGAAGCCGCCAGGAAGGGCGTCAAGGTGGGCCAGGTCCCGCTCCCGGGCGTCGACGGCCATGCCGATGCCGCCATGGGCGTGGCCGACTGGATCATGGGCTTCAAGCAGAACGGTCACCGCAAGGAGATCGGCGACTTCCTCAACTTCGTCTTCAGCGACGAGAACGTCCTGAAGTTCGCCGGCGACAACGACCTCCTGCCGGTCACCGTCACCGCCTCCACCCGCATGGAGACCGAGCCCGAGCACGCCAACCTGCGCGTCTTCCTCAAGACGCTCCCGGAGAGCCAGCTCCCGCCGGTCGGCAAGACGTCCTGGGCCAAGGTCAGCGAGAACGTCAAGCAGAACATCGGCAAGGCCGTCACCCCGGCCGGGGTCCCCGCCGAGGTCCTCGGGGCGATCGGACGGGCGGCGACGGCGGCGGAGAGCGCCGAGTAGGAGGGCCGCGCGAGCGGGCGGCCCCGGCGTCGAGGAGCGCCGGGTAATAGGTTGGTCGTATGACCGAGGAGCGGGAAGCGGCGGACAGCGGTGACGAGGGCGGGCTCGGTGAGCGCGAGCAGGCCCTCCTCGCCGTCGAGCGCCGCTCCTGGCCCGGCCCCGGCGCCAAGGAGCGAGCGGTGCGTGAGCGGCTCGGACTCTCCCCGACCCGCTACTACCAGCTGCTCAACGCCCTCCTGGACGACCCCAGGGCCCTCGCCCACGATCCGGTGACGGTGAACCGGCTGCGTCGGGTCCGCGAGGACAAGAAGAGGGCCCGCTGACGACAGGGCCCGGGCCGGCGCCGTCTTGTCCGTGGCCCTGACGCGGGCGCCCCGTCTCGGTAGGGTCGGGGGCATGGTCAGTCTCCCGCACCCGACCACATCCGCCGGCCGCGACGGTCTGGCCGCGCTTCTCGCGCGGCCCGCGAAGGCCGTCGTCGCCCTCGACTTCGACGGCACCCTCGCCGAGATCGTGCCCGACCCCGAACAGGCCCGGGCCCACCCCGGCGCCGTCGAGGCGCTCGCGGCCCTCGCCCCCCAGGTCGCCTCAGTCGCCGTCGTGACCGGCCGCCCCGCCGGGGTCGCCGTCCGGTACGGCGGCTTCGCCGGAGTCCCCGGCCTGGAGCACCTCGTCGTCCTCGGGCACTACGGCGCCGAACGCTGGGACGCCGTCAGCGGCACCGTCCGGGCCGCCGCCCCGCACCCGGGCGTCGCCTCCGTCCGCGCCGAGCTCCCCGGCTTCCTCGACCGGGCCGGTGCCTGGCCGGGCGTCTGGATCGAGGAGAAGGGCCGCGCGGTCGCCGTGCACACCCGCCGCGCCCTGGACCCGGAGGGCGCCTTCGAGGCCCTCAAGGGACCGCTGGGCGACCTCGCCACCCGTCACGGCCTCGTCCTGGAGCCCGGCCGCATGGTCCTGGAGCTGCGGCCCCCGGGCATGGACAAGGGCGTCGCGCTCGCGGAGTACGTACGGGAGGTGGGCGCCGGGTCCGTGCTCTACGCGGGCGACGACCTGGGCGACCTGCCCGCCTTCGCCGCCGTCGAGAAGCTCCGCTCCGACGGCACCCCGGGCCTGCTGGTCTGCAGCGGCTCGACGGAGGTCCCGGAACTGGCCGACCGCGGGGACCTGGCGGTGCAGGGCCCGCCGGGGGTGGTGGAGTTCCTGGGGGCGCTGGCGGAGGCGGTACGGGAGGCCTGAGCCGGGTCCGGTCCCGTCAGTCCTTCCGTACGAGCAGGTCCACCAGACCCGTGAGGTCCTCCTCGCCGCTGCCGACGTCGAGCCGCCGTCGCATCAACGCGAAGTAGGGGGCGATCAGTTCGGGGCTGACGCCCTGCTCGTCGGCGGTGGCGAGGAAGGTGGGGGTGCCGGCCACCTGCATGGCCAGGTTGGAGACCACGTCCGTCGTGTAGTCGCCGCTCCTCAGCTGCCGCGCGGTCTGCTCGACCGCCGGGCCGGCCATCGCCTTGATCCAGTTCCCGAGCAGCGGGGCGAACGCGACCGGGTCGATGTCCTCCCGCCGGATCAGGGCGAAGGCGTGCGCGGCCCCCGCGAACATCCCGTACATCGCGCTCAGCAGGGCCACGTCGTGCAGGGCGGCGAAGCCCGCGTCCTCGCCGACGTAGGTGGTGCCGACCGGCACGGCGAGGGACTCCCGGTGGAGTTCGAACAGCTCCCGCGAGCCGCTGTAGAACACATAGCCGCCGGCCTCCGGGATCCCGACCATCGGCGGGACGGCCATGATGCCGCCGTCCAGGTAGCGGGCGCCGCGCTCCTCGGCCCACGCGGCGCGGGCCCGGGCCTGGGCGGGGGTCGTGGTGGTCAGGTTGACCAGGTCCTTGCCGGCCAGGCCGACACCGTCCAGGGTCGTTTCCACCGAGGCGTCGTCGAGGAGGCAGACGATGACGAGGGTGCTCGCCGCGACCGCCTCGGCCGCGCTGTCCGCGACCTTCGCGCCCTCGGCGGCCAGCGCCTCCGCGCGGGCCGGGGTGCGGTTCCAGACGGTGAGCGGATGCCCGGCGGCGAGCCAGGTACGGGCGAGGGCGGTGCCCATCGCACCGAGGCCGAGGAGGGTGACGGGGGTCTTCCGATGTGCGTTCGCTGTCATGACCACAAGGCTGCTCCAGGGCTCTGACCTGCTCAAGTACCCACTTGAAAGTGGGTGGTTACCCTGAGGTGAGCGAACAGGTCAGGAGGGTGGGGCACATGGCGACGCTGAACCGGCCCGGCAACGGGGACGGCCACGTCTGCGGGATCGACGCCGCGATGGAGGTCATCGGCGGCAAGTGGAAGGTGCTCATCCTGTGGGCGCTGCACCAGCGGCCGCACTGCCGCTTCGGCGAGCTGCGCCGGCTCGTCCCGGGCATCACGGAGAAGGTCCTCGCCTCCCATCTGCGGGAGCTGGAGGCGGACGGCATCGTGGACCGTGCCTCCTACGAGGAGGTCCCGCCCCGCGTCGAGTACGCCCTCACGAAGGACGGCGTCCGCCTCAACGAGGCCCTCGAACCCCTGGCGGCGTGGGGGCGTGAGCGGGCCGCCTCCTAGCTGTTCTCCTCCCGCAGCGCGTCCAGCTGGTTCAGGAACCAGCGCTGCGGGGGCAGGGCCGTCGCCGTCGCCGCGAGGCGCTTCGTGCGGTCGGCGCGCTCGGACCGGGGCATCGTCAGGGCGCTGTGGAGGGCTTCGGCGGTCTCCGAGACGTCGAACGGGTTCACCGCGAGGACGTCCTCCCGCAGCTCCTTGTAGGCGCCCGCGCCCGTCGACAGGACGAGAGCGCAGCCCGCGTCCGAGACCACCGGTATCTCCTTCGCGACCAGGTTCATGCCGTCGCGCACCGGGTTGACCAGGGCCACGTCCGCCAGGCGGTACGCGGCGAGGGAGCGGGTGAAGTCGTCCTCCACGGAGACGATCACCGGCTGCCAGTCGGCCGTGCCGAACTCCGCGTTGATCTCGGCGGCCAGTTCGGTCACCGAGGCCGTGTACGCGCGGTACGACTCCAGGTCCTGCCGCGAGGGGTACGCCGAGGCCAGGTGGACCACCCGGTCGCGCCACTCCGGGTGGACGGTGAGCAGCTCCCGGTAGGCGAGGAGGCCGCGCAGGATGTTCTTCGACAGTTCCGTGCGGTCGACGCGGACGATGGTCCTGCGCTCGCCCACCTCGGCGCGGAGCCGGGCGAGGGCCTCGTCCACCTCGGGGCGGTGGGCCAGGGCCCGCAGCTCGTCGCCGTCGACGCCCAGGGGGTACGCCCGGACCCGGGTGCGGCCCTTCCCGACGCCGTAGCGGCGCCACTCCACCCCGTGCCAGGGGTCGCCGCTCGGCCAGACGCCCTGGGCCGTCCCGGTCGGGTCGTCGCGCTGGGAGCAGCAGCTGATGAACGTCGACGCCCATCCCCAGGTGTGGAAGCCCAGCTCGTCGGCGCCGAGCATGCCCCACAGGAGCTCCTCGACGATGTCGTCCGGCACCATGCGCAGGTACTCGGAGGCCTCCATGCCGGACTCGCCGAGCCAGGCGGCCGCCTGGACGAGGGGCAGGGGTACGTCTCCGAACTCGGCGGCGACCTCGTCGGCCTCGGCGGCGGTGATGTGCGGGGCCCGGCGCATCAGGTAGCCGGTGGATTCCGCGCGGTCGAAGTTGCGGACCGGGAGGACGTCGGTGTGTTCGCGCCAGCCGTGGTTGCGGGAGGTGATGAGGACGTGTCCGGGTCCCTGGGGGACCATGACGTCGACGTCCCTGATGTCGTCCCAGCCGTCGAAGACGACGAGCCAGCGGCCGTGCGGGGCGCCGCGGCGGAGGGCTTCGCGGACGGCGCGGATGCGTTCTCCGGGCTCGCTGCCGGTGGGCAGTTCGAGGGCGACGGCGAGTTCGCCGAGGCGGTCGCGCTGGACGTTGCGGTCGTCGGAGCTGACCCACCAGATGACGTCGTAGTCGGAGCTGAAGCGGTGGGCGTACTCGGCGGCGATCTGGGTCTTGCCGATGCCCGACATGCCGAGGAGGGTGTACGCGGCGTTGCCGCGCTCGGCGTCCATGAGCCGTTCCTGGAGCTCGGTGAGGAGGTCGTCGCGGCCGGTGAAGCGGGGGTTTCGGCGGGGCACCTCGCCCCAGATGTCCGGAGGGGTCTCGGGGTAGCGGACGAGGGCGCCCGGCGCGATCCGCCGGGCGGGGGAACGGCGTGGTTCGATGCCGAGCCTGCTGAGGAGCCGGGCTTCCGCCTCCTCCTCGCCGACGCCCCAGAGGCTGACTGGTTCGAGGACGGCCGTGGAGGGGAGGAGGGTGCGGTTGGTCAGGTTGACGGCGGCGAAGCGGTCGGCCTGGCTCGCGACGAAGCCGCGCAGGACGTCGTTCCACTCGCCGGCGGGCCGGGGGCCGAGTTCGAAGAACCAGTCGTCGAGGACGAGGAGGACCTGGCCGCGGGCGAGGAGCAGGTCGCCGAGGGAGTCCTCCAGGGGGACCTCACGGGGCGGGTCCCAGCGTTGCAGGGTGGCGCGGACGCCGTGGGTGTCGAGCCGCTGGTTGATCCAGGCCGCCCACGGCCGGTGGTAGCCGGGGAAGACGACGAGGACGTGCTCGGGAGCAGCTCTGCCACCGTGGTCCGCCGAAGCGCCGCCCGACCGCTGTTCCGCCATGTGTGCATCTCCCGTCCCGCTCACGCGCAACGCAGTGTCATGTGCCGTGGGCACAGTGTTACTCAAGGGCTCGCCGGCCGGAGCTGAGGCTCGCAAGATGCTTCCTCATTTGCCGGGCGAACTCCCTTCCCTCATTGGTCAGTTCATCGGATTCAAGCAGTATCGCAAGGGCTTCGACCACCTGATCGTGGATATGGTCGAACTGCCGTGCGGACTGGGTGCGCCACTGTCCGGGCACCCCGGCGGCGCGGGTGGCCCGGGCCCGGTGCCACAGGTCGGCGAGCGCCAGATGGGCGTAGGCACCCTGGAGGACGCCGGCGACCGGGCGGAGGTCCCTGCGCCAGCCGACCCGGTAGGTGGGGGCTGTCCGATCCGGCGGGTGCGGCCTGTAGAGCGGGACCAGTTCGTGGAGCGTGGCGAGTTTGCTGTGGTGCAGCTCGTGGACGAGGGTCTCGGCCATGTCGGGTGCACCGGCGGCGGGCGTCATGAGGATGGCCCCGGGGGCGGCGCTCAGAGTGGCCCCGATGGAACGCGTTCCGAGCGGGACGAGCGGCACGACGGCGTCCACCGAGCGGCCCACCTCGAAGGCCCGGGCGCGGTCGGTCGCGCGCAGCAGGCCCCGGGCGGCGGTCCAGCTGCCGGCCCAGCCCGCGTGGTCCGTGTCGGCGCGGTCGGCCGCGGCACGGGCCGGCATGCCCATGCCCGGCGGCAGCCGGTACGGGTCGAGGTCCTCCAGACGGATCACGCCGCCGGGCAGGGCACACAGCCCGTGCCAGCCGGGCCCGCTGCCCGTCAGCGTCCTCCCGGCGCCGCGCGAGTGGCGGCGGAGCACGGCTCGCGAGCCCGTACCGTGCCCGCCCCCGATCCTGACCGAGCGGGCGCGCGCGTCGATCCGGACCGGACCCGCGCCGCCGGCCTCGACCCGGCCGAGGCCGGGGAGCGGGATCACCCCGCCGGGGGCATCGACCACCAGGTCCACGGACAACCCGGCGCGCAGGGCGGCGGTGACGGCGAGCAGTTCGAGATGGGCGAGGTGGCGGTCGAAGCCGGCTCCGGGCGGCTCGGTGAGCGCGGTGGCGAGCCAGGTGCCGGTGGTCGGGTAGTCCAGGGCGGCGCGGACGACGTCCGGGCGGGCGCGCTCGGCCCGTTCGAACAGGAGCCAGCCCGCCTCGAAGCTGCGCAGCGCCGCGGGCGCCACCTCCTCACGGTGCCGCCGGACCCGCACCAGGAGGGTCCGGAGAAGGAGGAGCCGCCGGGCGTGCACTCCGGTCCGCAGAAACGCCGCTCCCGCCGCCCCCGGGCGCGTGCTGGCAAGCCCCGCGAGCACGGACGGATCCGGCGGGACGGCCATCACCCCCGGCTCCGGACACACGGCGGGCCACCGGGCGGACGGGGCGAGCGGCCGCCGGGCGTCGTTACGGCCGAAAGTGATCGCCCCGTACGGGCGCCCCGCGGGGGGACCCGGCCGTCAGCCGACGAACTCGTCCTCCGTCCAGGACGCGACGAGATCCGAGGGGCGGAGCAGCACTCTCTCCACCGCCGCCCCGAGGGCGGCGTCGTCCATGACCCGCAAGGTCCGCAGGTCGACGGTCGCGAGATCGGACAGATGCGATGACCGGACGGCATCCCGTCCGACACCCGTCGCCCACCCCGTGCGCTCGCACACTCCCGGCTCCTCCTCACCGACGCTGTCCCCCACGGTCGTAGCGGTGCGGCGGTTCTTCCCGACGGCAGGAGACCGGAAACCCATTCGATTCAACTGCCCCCATGTGCGCCCCCGTTATCCAGCCGTCCAGGACCACCACGGGGGCATGACGCGGCGGCGTTCCTCGGACGTGAGCGGCACGCCCTCCCGCGCCCTGGCGCTCTCCACCCCCGCGAGCAGCGTCCGGGTCCGCTCCACGTCGTCCCAGTCGACCTCCACCAGCTCCCCCGTGAGGCGCCGCCACTGCGTCGTCGCCGCGAGCAGCACCGTCCTGGCCCGCGCCGGACGGCCCATCAGGACGAGCACCGCCCCCTGGGCGTGCAGCGCGCGGGCGCCGGTGACCGTGCCCGGGTCGTCGCCATGGGCGGCGCGGGAGTCCTCTCCGGCGTTGCGGTACGCGGTGAGGGCGTCGCCGATCACCCCGTCCCGCGCGGTTTCGGCCAACTCCAGTCGGACCCTGCCGAGTTGCAGCCACACCTCGGCGCGGTCGCCGGGGTCGTGAGTGCCCCGGAGTGCCTCTTCGAGCACATGGCGGCTCTCGAAGAGGTCGGGGAGGAACCCGGCACGGTGGAAGCGGAGCGCGAGGACGCTGCCGATCAGGGTCCGCGCCCGCGCGCGCTCGGGCGCTCCGGCGGGCAGTCGTGTGAGGGCCTCGCGCAGGACGCCCTCGGCCCGGTCGACCGGTGCCGTGCCCGTACCCGCGGCGGCCCGCCGCAGCAGCGATCCGCCCCAGGTGAGCAGGAGCGGTCCGCGCTGCTCGCTGTCGGCGGGGGCGAGCAGGGTGGCCTCCTCGTACGCCGCGTCGGCCGCGGCCCCGTCGCCCTCCGTGTCGTACAGCCGGGCGCGTGCGGTGGTGAGGCGCAGCCGCAGGGCGCGCGCGTCGCCGAGGAGGGGTTCGGCGCGGTCGAGCACGAGGCCGATGCGGCCGGGGTCCGCCCCGGCGAGATGGAGGGCGTCCGCGAGATCGAGGAGGGCGGCGGCGCTCTCGTGCAGGGTGAGGGCGGCGGTGAGTTCGGTGGCCGCCTCCTCGCCGTCACCGCGCGCGAGGAGCAGCCTGCCGCGCCGCAGATGGAGGGTGTGGCGGGCGGTTTCCGGCCAGCGGTCGGCGTCTTCGGCGAGGGCGGTGAGGGCCGCGTCGAGATGGCCGGTCTCGTCGCTGTCCCGCCACAAGGCATGGTGGACGACGGCCAGTTCGAGCCGGGCCTCGGCCCATGCCTCCCCGCCGGTCCCGGCGAGCTCCCCGGCCCGTACGAGCGTGTCGGCGGCCGCGCCGAGGAGCTCGGGGCGGCGGCCGGTGCGGCGGGCGGCGGCGGTGCCGGCCTCGGCGTACAGGGCGCGGGCGAGGACGATCCGGGCCTCGACCGGTTCGGCCGGGAGTGCCGCCTCGGCGCGCTCGCGTGCTCCGGCGAGCAGGGCAGGGTCGGACTGGGCGCGGCCCTGCGCGAGGAGGCGGCGGGCCTCGGTGAGCGGGTCGGGGGTGACGAGGTCGGGGTGGTAGAAGCGGAGTACGCGCGCGGGGATACGGGCGAAGAGCTCGGTCTCGGGGCCGTCGGGTCCCAGGGGCTCGTCGGTCGCCTCGGTCTCCTCGGGGAGGTCGGTGGCCCGGCCGTGGATCCGGCGGGTCCCCGGGCCGTCTGCGGTCCCGGTCCCGGCCTCGGTGTCGGCGCCCGCGAGGCGCGCGGCGGCGAGCGCCGGGAAGTTGCGCATGCCCTGGCCGAAATTGCGCTCCACGTACGCGGAGCAGTGCTTGAGGACGAGGGCGGCGGCGCTGGGGTCGAGCGAGCCGAGGAAGTGCTGCTGGATGCCGGGCGGATAGCTGAAGCAGGGGTACGGGGTGGGCCCGGGCAGTCGGCGCAGGAGCCCGCTGAGCAGCACTTCGGCCAGCTCCATGGGGCCGGTGTCGGGGAGCATGGCGCGCTGCACGAGCTGCATCACGGGCAGGGTCAGCGGGGCCGCCGCGAGGTGGACGGCGAGCCGGAGCGCGCCGGGTGAGGCCGCGGCCCGGAAGGCGCGCAGGAGGTCGTCGTCGCTCCGTGCGGCGCGGGGGGTCATGGGCGCCCGGGGCCGCATCGTCCCGGGGGCGAGCCAGGCGGCCCAGCCGCGTACGGCGTTGCCTCCGTGGCCGGTGTGGAGCCGGGTCCAGGAGGCGAAGGCCTCCGGGGTCGGGGTGAGCACGGGGACGGCTCTGCGGCCGGGGGCGACGGGCCCCCAGGGCTCGTCGTCGGAGCGGAACGCGGTGTGGCCGCCGGGGGTGGCGGAGCGCTGGAAGGTGCCGGGCTCGGCGGGGAGCGCGGTGCGGGGCCAGAGGCGCGGCGGAAGCGGCTGGACGAGGGCGAGCGGCGCGTTGCGGGGCCACTGGCGCAGGAAGCGCTGGGCGGCGCCGCGCTGCCAAAGGGGTCCGACGCAGTCGCTGACGACCAGGGTGAACCGGCGTCCGGTGGGGTCGTGGAGCTGGTCGACGGGGCGCACCCGGGGGCGGCCGTCGGCGCCGGAGGTGGTGGTGACGAGCGGGGGGCCTTCGCCGGTGTCGTACAGCCGGTGCACCTGGACGTCCCGGAAGGCGCCGGACTGCTGGCAGGCCTGGCGGAGTTCCTCGACCATCCGGCTCCAGACGACCATGGCGGGGCCGGCGCCCCGACATCCAGCTCCTCATGGACACCGGCCCCGCCATGGTCGTCT
>NZ_LIPQ01000336.1 GCF_001418135.1 Streptomyces aureus | reverse complement strand
CGCCGCCGGCGAGCAGCAGTCCGAGGACGGCGGTCAGGGCGGCGGGCCGCATCCCCGGCTCGATGATCGGCGAGCGGCCCTCGGCGCGGGCGCGCTGGGCGTCGGTGATCCGGGTGTTCCCGGAGGTGGTCGGCGAGGACCAGCCGGGACCCGCCTCACCGGCGGGCGCGGGAGCCGCCGGAACGGGCTCGGCGACGGGGACGGGCGCGGGGGCGTGGGCCGCCACCGGCCGGGGCTGGTGCTGGGGCTGCGCCTGCTGCTGCGGCTCCCCGTAGTACGCGGCGGGGTTCCCGTACGACTCGTACGGGGCCTGGCCCGACGCGTACGCCTCGTACGGCTGCGGCTGAGGCTGGTGCGGCTGCTGGTATGCCTGCTGGGCCTGCGCGGCCCGCGCCCGGTCGGCCTGGACCTGCTCGTACGTGACGGCCGGCTGGAACTGGGTGTCCCAGGTCTGGCCCTCCCACGTCTGGGTGACGTCGGGGCCCTGCTGCTCCTGGTGCCCGGTCCCGTTCGCGTACGGGTCGTACTGCTGACCGCCGTGGTACTGGTCGTTGCTCATGGTCTGGGGTTCACCCTCCTGCGAACGGGGGGAGCACCTCGACCGTGCCGCCCTCGGCAAGCCGTACCGTCTCATGGCTCCGGGTACCGACGGGGTCGCCGTCGACCAGGAACGAGCACCGCTTGAGGACCTGGACGAGCTCGCCCGGGTGCTTCGCGCGGGCCGCGTCGAGGGCCTCGGCGAGGTGCTCGGCGGTGTACGGCTCCTCCGCGACACCGGCGGCGGCCTTGGCCGCGGCCCAGTAGCGGATGGTTCCCGCTGCCATAGCGGCGCTCCCTTCGTTCGTGTGCGCGCCGCCCCCCATGATGGGCTATCCGCGCGTCAGCCAGTTCCCGATGCGGGCGAGCAGCTCCTCGTCCGCCGCGTTCTCGGCGTGGCCCATCCCCCGCTCGACCCACAGCTCCGCCTCGCCCGCCCCGGCCAGCATCCGGGGGTGGTCGAGCGGGAAGTACGCGTCCCGGTCGCCGTGCACGATCAGCAGGGGGGTCGGCGCGATCAGCGGCACCGCCTCCACGGGAGAGAGGGGTACGGGGTCCCAGGCGCGGCGGTCGATGCGGGTGCGGAGCCCGTACCGCCCGACGAGGCGGCCCGCCGGGCGGGTGACCACCCAGTGGAGGCGGCGCATCGGCGCCGTCCCCCGGTAGTACCAGCGGGCGGGCGCGGAGACGGCGGCGACCGCGTCGGCGCGTCCGTCCGTCTCGCGGGCGAGGGCCGCGTGGCGCAGGACCACGGAGCCGCCCATGGAGAAGCCGACCGTCGCCACGCGCGCGTGGCCGAGCTCGCGTGCCCAGCGGACGGCGGCGGACAGGTCGAGGACCTCCCGGTCGCCGAGGGTGGAGAGGCCGCCGGAGGCGCCGTGCCCGCGGAAGGAGAAGGTGATCACGGCCGCGCCCCGCTCGGCGAAGACACGTGCGGCGCGGCGGACGGCGGGCCGGTCGGCCGACCCGGTGAACCCGTGGGCGACGACGACCGCCGTATCGGTGACACTTGCCGGAGAGGGTTCGTAAACCGCCTCGATCCGGACATCGTCATCCGTACGCAACATTGCCCGCCGGGAGCCGGAAGTGATCAGGGAGACATCCACCATGTGAAATCCACCCTCTCCCTCTGAACTCATGTGGGCTATTCTCCTTGGCAGAGGATCCGGGCGACGCAGCCCCCGGGTCCTTTTGCGTTTTCCGACCGTTGTTACGGACGGATGAACAAAAGCTCTCAGGGCGCGAGAGCCGGCAGTGATCTGTACGAAGCAGTGCACGTCCTCGCAGGGACCGAGGAGGAACCGACGTTATGAGCGAGCGACCGAAGCACGACCGACCGACGGCAGGGACGGCAGGTGGTGCGCGATGAGCGCCTTGCTGCTCCTGACCAACGCTCTCCAGCCTTCCACCGAGGTGCTGCCCGCCCTCGGTCTGCTCCTGCACAACGTCCGGGTCGCCCCGGCCGAGGGCCCCGCCCTCGTGGACACCCCCGGCGCGGACGTGATCCTCGTCGACGGGCGGCGCGACCTCCCGCAGGTCCGCTCGCTCTGCCAGCTGCTGCGGTCCACCGGGCCCGGCTGTCCGCTGATCCTCGTCGTCACCGAGGGCGGTCTCGCGGCCGTCACCGCCGACTGGGGCATCGACGACGTCCTCCTCGACACCGCGGGACCCGCCGAGGTCGAGGCGCGGCTGCGGCTCGCGATGGGCCGCCAGCAGATCGTCGCGGACGACTCCCCCATGGAGATCCGCAACGGTGACCTGTCGGTCGACGAGGCGACGTACAGCGCCAAGCTCAAGGGCCGGGTCCTGGACCTGACCTTCAAGGAGTTCGAGCTCCTCAAGTACCTGGCCCAGCACCCGGGCCGCGTCTTCACGCGCGCGCAGCTCCTGCAGGAGGTGTGGGGGTACGACTACTTCGGCGGCACCCGGACGGTCGACGTCCACGTCCGTCGGCTGCGGGCCAAGCTCGGCCCCGAGCACGAGTCGCTCATCGGCACCGTCCGTAACGTCGGCTACCGCTTCGTCACCCCCGAGAAGGTCGAGCGGGCGGCGGAGGAGGCGCGCGCCAAGGCCGAGGAGGCCCGTGTGCAGGAGGAGGCGCGTGCGACCGCCCGCGTCAAGGACACCACGGCGGATGTCACCCCCCTGGCGGACACGAACGTGGCAGATGCCACAGTGCGACCTGCCGGTAGGTAGGTCCCCCCGCGTAGACTGCCGCGCGTGGCCAAGGTGACGCGGGATGACGTAGCTCGACTGGCAGGTACTTCGACCGCGGTCGTGAGCTACGTCATCAACAACGGACCCCGGCCGGTCGCCCCGGCCACGCGCGAGCGTGTCCTCGCCGCGATCAAGGAACTGGGCTACCGCCCGGACCGGGTCGCCCAGGCGATGGCGTCCCGGCGCACGGATCTCATAGGCATGATCGTGCCGGACGCGCGGCAGCCGTTCTTCGCGGAGATGGCGCACGCGGTCGAGCAGGCCGCCGCCGAGCGCGGGAAAATGGTCCTGGTCGGCAACTCCGACTACCGCGACGAGCGTGAGGTCCACTATCTGCGGGCCTTCCTCGGCATGCGGGTCTCCGGACTGATCCTGGTCAGCCAGGGCATGAGCGAGCGGGCCGCGAGCGAGATCGAGGCCTGGGACGCCCGCGTGGTGCTGCTGCACGAGCGGCCCGAGGCCCTCGACGACGTGGCCGTCGTCACCGACGACATCGGCGGCGCCCAGCTCGCCACCCGGCACCTCCTGGAGCACGGCCACGAGTACGTGGCCTGCATGGGCGGCATCCCGAACACCCCGGCGGTCGGCGACCCGGTCGCCGACCACGAGGAGGGCTGGCGGCGGGCCATGCTGGAGGCGGGCCGCTCGATCGAGGGCCGGCTCTTCCAGGCCCCGTACAACCGTTACGACGCCTACCAGGTGGCCCTCAAGCTGCTCGCGGGCCCGGACAGGCCGCCGGCCATCTTCTGCTCCACCGACGACCAGGCCTTCGGTGTCCTGCGTGCGGCCCGCGAGCTGCGCATCGAGGTGCCGACGGAGCTGGCGGTCGCGGGCTTCGACGACGTGAAGGAGGCGGCGCTCACCGACCCGCCGCTGACCACGATCTCCTCGGACCGGCCGGCCATGGCCCGTGCGGCGGTGGACCTGGTCCTGGACGACTCGCTCCGCGTGGCGGGCTCGCGCCGCGAGCGCGTGAAGCTCTTCCCGTCGGCCCTGGTGGTCCGCCGCTCCTGCGGCTGCGACGGCGGCTGATCCCGGCTCCTGCCCGTGCCCCGTTAGCCGGTGAGCGAGCCAGGGCCCTCGGCAGACCTGGGAAGGTCCCGCCCCGGGACGGTCCTTGTAAGGTCTCACCCCCGGGCGATCCTTATATCGGGCATACAGGCTTCTGTCGGGCTTCTCAGCCGCTCCTCAGACGGCTCTCATGTACGGCTCCGAGAGTCATTGCCATGACGGACTTCCAGGAGCAGCAGCCGCAGCAGCCCTACTACCCGCCGCACCCGCCGAGGCCGCCCTACGCCCCGGCCCAGCCGCCGGCGGGTGCGGCGGGTAGTA
>NZ_LIPQ01000335.1 GCF_001418135.1 Streptomyces aureus | reverse complement strand
GGCGTAGGCGGGGACGACGGGTACCCCGCCTAGCCGCTCGCCGAGGAGGTCGGCGATCCGGCGGATCTCGGCGCCGGACCGGGGGTCGCGGGAGCCGGCGGAGGCGAGGACGACGCCGGTGGCGCGGGAGGCGCCGTCCCGGGGGGTCCAGCCGGCCTCGGTGAGCCGGCCGGCGAGGGCCTCGACGAGGAGGGGGTGCGCGCCGAGCGGCTCGGCGATCCGGGCCCGGAGGGCGGGTGCGGCGGCGAGGGCGGCGGGCAGGTCGTGGGTGACGTGGGGGCCGGGGGCGAAGAGCAGGGGTACGAGGACGGCGTCCCGGCCTTCGGCGGCGAGGTCCGCGAGGGTCTCGTCGAGCAGCGGGGCGTTCAGTTCTATGTGGGCGAGGCGCACGTCGAGCCCGGGGCGGAGCTCGCGGACCCGGTCGAGGAGTCGGCCGAGGGCGGCCCGGGCGCGGGGGTCGCGGCTGCCGTGGCCGACGGCGACGAGGGTGGGCGCGGGGGCGGACGGGGCCGGGGGGGCGGTGGGCGCGGGGGCGGCGGACGCGGCCGGGGCGGCGGTGGTGAGCCCCGTGCGGCTCCGTCCGGCGAGGGTGGGGACGTTCATGGGTGGGCGTGCCTCCTCGTCGTGCTTCCGCTGCCGACGGCCGTCCGGATGCACCTGGGCGAGCCGTGCCGCGAGCTGCTCGGTGATCCTCCCGAGCAGCTCGGCGGTACTGTCGAACGTGCTGTCCGGCTCCGTCATGCACCGATCCTGAGGGCGGCGCGTTGCCTCGCCGTTTCGGGCGCGTGACGTGTCTTTGCCACCCGCTCACGCGCTCCGGGACCCGTGTGCCGGCCGTGCCCGTCAGGTGCCGGGCCGTGGGCCGGCGGTGCCGATGTGCACCCCCCGGGGCGGGCGCCGAGAATGGGAGGGCCGGACGGTGTGGGGCGACGCCCGCGGGTCCGGCAGGGACACAGGTGATCGCGCATGTGCCGATGGCTCGCGTACTGGGGGACGCCGGTGCTGCTCGACACCATCCTGTACCGGCCGGCCCACTCTCTGATCGACCAGAGCCTGCACTCCAGGATGGGCATGGAGACCACCAACGGCGACGGGTTCGGCGTCGGCTGGTACTCCGCGCACAGCGAGACGCCCGCGCTGCTCAGGGATGTCGGTCCCGCCTGGAACAACCGCAACCTGCGGGAGTTGGCGGACCACGTCCGGTCCCCGCTGTTCTTCGCCCACATCCGGGCGTCGACCGGGACGGCGGTGCAGCAGTCGAACTGCCACCCCTTCCGGCACGGCCGCTGGATGTTCATGCACAACGGCGCCATCGACGGGTTCCGGCTCATGCGCCGTGAACTCACCCTGCTCGTCGACCCGGCGCTCTACCCCGACATCGAGGGCACGACGGACTCCGAGGTGATGTTCTACCTGGCCCTCACCTTCGGGCTCGACCGGGACCCGCCCGCCTCCGTCGCCGCGATGGCGGGCGTCGTGGAACGGGTCGGCCGTGAGCACGGAGTGGAGTTCCCTCTCCAGATGACGCTCGCCGTCACCGACGGCGACCGGGTCTGGGTCTTCCGCTACTCCACCGCGCGCGCTTCCCGTTCGCTGTTCTACAGCAGCCGGGTGGAGACCCTGCGCAGGCTCCACCCCGACCTCGCGTTCCTGCGGGACGTGTCCGGGGAGACCCGTCTCATCGTGTCCGAACCCCTGGGCGACCTGCCCGGTGCCTGGCACGAGGTGCCGGAGAACAGCTACGGCGTGGTCCAGCCCGGGGCGGACGAGTTGCATCGGTTCGCCCCCACGCCGGCGTGACGGCGGGGGGCCCGCTCGGAGCGGGCCGTGATCCGGACCGGTCTCAGAGGCTCAGCCAGACGCGGAGGGGGCCGATCGTGGTGAAGCCGGCGGCGAGGGCGGGAGGCAGGTCGTCGCCCGACTCGTAGCCGACGAGGGGGCGGTCGGCGGGGGCGCAGGCGAGGGCGCCCGCCCAGGTCACGGACGGGT
>NZ_LIPQ01000334.1 GCF_001418135.1 Streptomyces aureus | reverse complement strand
CCCCCCAGGCGGCCGTACCGGCCACGAGCGCGCAGCCCGCCAGCCCCGCGACCCCGACGGTGCGCAGCCCCGGCCCGGCCACGAGCAGGGCCACGGCCGTGTTCGCCGCCACCACGAGCGCGGTCACCAGCCACACCCCGCCGACCGAGGCCAGCCGGAGCGCCGCCGGCACCTGCCACTGGCTCGCCCCGAGCAGCCCCCAGGGACCTCCAAGTCCCTCCCAGGAGCGCACCAGCTCGATCAGCAGCCAGCCGGAGGGCAACGCGACCAGGGCGACGGCGGCCCGCAGCGCCGACGGCGCGCCGCCGAGCAGGGACCGCACGAGCCAGGCCCACGGCAGCCACAGCAGGCCGAGCAGCGCGGAGAGCGGGAGGAGGAAGACGTGCAGGCTGGGCAGCAGCCAGTGATGGACGGCGAACACGAAGCCGATCCCGCCCAGCCAGCCGTCCAGGGCGGCCCGGCGCGCTCCCGGAGCCGTACGGATCAGGAGAAGCCAGGGGACGAGCGCCAGGTACGCCCACCACCAGAGCCCGGGGGCGGGGAAGGCGAGCGCGGGCAGCGCGCCGAAGCCGACCGCGAGCAGGGAGCGGGCGAGGCTGCGCCGGAGGCTCCGGCCGCCTCGGTCGCGGCCCGGGGCCCGCTCCCGGTGCTGGTCCGGGGCCGGGTCCTGTTCCTGGGCCGTTTTCGGCGCCCGGTCGTGGTCCGGGCTCGGACCCTGGTCCTGGTCCGGGTCCTGGTCCGGTCCCTGGTCCTGTCGCCGTCGTACGAACGGATTTCGCATGGCATGCCTCCGCCCTTGCCTTCAGTGTCGGGCGTGACCGGGTTCGGCGCGGCTCGGGCGGTCCGCCGGGGTGCCGGGGCGGGAGGATTCCCGGGAGGCGGCGGCCGGCGGGGGCCGGTGGTGGCGGTCAGCCGTGCCGGCGCCACCGTTCGTCCACGACGACCGAGGTCAGCCGCCAGCCGTCGGCGGTCCGCACCGCGCCGAACGCGTAGCGGCCCCCGCAGACGAAGTCCTCGCCGGAGGTGAAGCGCATCGGGTTGACGTAGTCCGCGCGGATCTCCGCCGTGTCCCCGTTCTCCGGGTACCCGGCCGGCCCGCGGAACAGGACGCGGCGGTTCACGATGAGGTGCTGCCGTACGGGAAAGAGCGTCAGCGTCTCGGCGAGCCAGTCGGCCACCTCGGCCGCCGGGCCCTCGACACCGCCCGAGCCCCGGTAGTCGGCCCTGCCGTCGGACGAGAACAGGGCCCGGTAGGCGGTCCAGTCGGCGTCGTCCACGGCCGCCGCGTACCCGGTGACCAGGTCGTCGACGGCGAGTCGGTCCATCACGGTCGCGAGGTCCACGCGCTGCGTCATCGGATCAGTGTCGGGCAGGCCGGGCCAGGGGCCAAGGGGCGTGCGCGGGGGTAGTTCCCGGAGACGGTCATACTGTCCGGATGCGCGTGAACATCGATCCCGAACTGAGCGACCGCACCTCCTTCTACCGGCTGCTCACCGCCACCGTCGTGCCCCGGCCGATCGCCTGGGTCTCCACGTCCTCGGCGGACGGGACGGACAACCTGGCCCCGCACTCCTTCTTCACCATCGCCTCGGTCACGCCACCGGTCGTGCAGTTCACCTCGGTGGGACGCAAGGACTCGCTGCGCAATGTGGAGGAGACGGGGGAGTTCGTCGTCAACCTCGCCCCCGAGGGACTCTTCGAGCAGATCAACGCGACGGCGACGGACTTTCCGCGCGGGGTCAGCGAGTTCGACGCGTGCGGCGTCGAGCGCGAGCCGAGCCTCCGCGTGAAGCCGCCGCGTGTGGCGGCGTCGCCGGTGGCGCTGGAGTGCGAGCTGCACAGCACGCTGCGGATCGGCGACTCGACGGTCGTCTTCGGCCGGGTCGTCCACGCGGCGATCGACGAGTCGGTCGTCCTCGACGGCCACCCCGAAATGACCCTGATGCGCCCGCTGACGAGGCTCGGCAAGAACGAGTGGGGGACCCTGGGCGGCATCAAGGAGATCGCCCGCGTGCCCTACCGGGGCTGAAAGGAATGCCGGGCCCTGGAGAGCAGGGCCCGGCATTCGATACGGCGGTGTCGCCGCGTGGGACGACTTCGTCGGCCCGCGGCTCCGTCAGCCGCCCGACTCGCCCGCGTGGGGGCTCAGTACGTCCGTGCCGACCAGGATGAAGAGCAGGATGCCGAGCAGGATCCGGTAGATCACGAACGGCATGAAGGACTTGGTGGTGATGAACTTCATGAACCAGGCGATCACCGCGTACCCGACCACGAAGGCGATGACCGTGGCGAAGATCGTCGGGCCCCAGGAGACGTGTCCCTCGCCCGCGTCCTTCAGTTCGTACGCGCCCGAGGCGAGCACCGCCGGGATCGCGAGGAGGAAGGAGTAGCGCGCGGCCGCCTCGCGGGTGTAGCCCATGAGGAGGCCGCCGGAGATCGTCGCGCCCGAGCGCGAGACGCCCGGGATCAGGGCCATCGCCTGGCAGACGCCGAAGATCAGGCCGTCCTTCACGCCGAGATCCCTGAGCGTCTTGCGCTCGCGGATCGCCCGGTGGCGGCCGCCGATCTCGTCGCGGGCGGCGAGCCGGTCCGCGACGCCGAGGACCACGCCCATGACGATCAGGGTGGTGGCGATCAGCCGCAGGTCGCGGAAGGGGCCCTCGATCTGGTCCTTGAGCGTGATGCCGAGGACACCGATCGGGATCGAGCCGACGATCACCAGCCAGCCCATCTGGGCGTCGTGGTCGGAGCGCATCGACTTGTCGGTGAGGGAGCGGAACCAGGCCGAGACGATCCGGGCGATGTCCTTGCGGAAGTAGATCAGTACCGCGGTCTCCGTGCCGATCTGGGTGATGGCGGTGAAGGCCGCACCCGGGTCTTCCCAGCCCGCGAACGCCGCCGTGAGACGGAGGTGCGCGCTGGAGGAGATGGGAAGGAACTCCGTCAGCCCCTGGACGAGCCCGAGGATGAACGATTCGAACCAACTCATGGGGCTAGGGCCGTCCCGTTATGTACGTGTGCGATCAGAAGGTCGAGCGCAGCGTACCGTCCCCAGATGAAGGGCCCGTGCTCAGGCCTCCGGTGGGGCAGTCGGCCCCGCGGTGCTCCAGCCCGGCGCCCGGACATGGGCGGTGAGGCTGTCGCGGTCGGCCTCGTCCCCGCAGTGGGCGCAGACGATCCGGGGGCTGAGGACCTCGCCGCACCGGTGCTCGAGGACGACCGGGCGGTCGTCGGCGTTGAGGTGGCGGTCGCCCCAGGCCATCAGGGTCACCAGGACCGGCTGGAGCTCCTCGCCGGCCGCCGTGGCCCGGTACTCGAATCGCCGGGGGCGTTCGCTGTACTGCACCTTCTCCAGGACTCCGGCCTCGACGAGCCGCTTGAGCCGGGTGGTGAGGATGTCGCGGGGCGCGCCGGTGTTGCGGGCGATCCGGTCGAAGCGTCGCACGCCGAGGGAGACCTCGCGGAGCACGAGCAGTGAGTACTTCTCGCCGACGAGCGCCAGGGTGTCGGCGATCGAGCAGGGGCGGGGTGCGGCCTTCATGGGGACAAGCGTAGGGCAGTCCGGGCGTGGCAGGTTTGGAAATCCAACTCATTGGGCCCGCCTGGGTTTGAAAACCCAACTGGCTGGGCTATGTTACCGATGAGTGTTGGTCCACTTATCCAACTCAGGAGCCTGTCATGCGCGACGCCGTCATCGTCGAAGCCGTCCGGACGCCGATAGGAAAGGGCAAGACGGGCGGAGCCTTGTCCCAGGTCCACCCCGTCGCCCTGCTCTCACACACCCTGCGTGCTCTGATCGAGCGCAGCGGCATCGACCCCGCCCTCGTCGACGACGTGATCGGCGGCACCGTCGACCAGGTCGGCGAGCAGGCCATGAACACCACCCGCTACGCCTGGCTGGGCGCCGGATTCCCCGAGTCCGTGCCCGCCACCACCGTCGACCGGCAGTGCGGCTCCTCCCAGCAGGCCGTGCACTTCGCCGCCCAGGGCGTGCTCTCGGGGGCGTACGACATCGTCGTCGCCTGCGGAGTCGAGTCCATGAGCCGGGTCCCCATGTGGTCCAACGTGCCGCCCGGTGCCGACCCCTTCGGCCCCGGCGTCGCCGAGCGCTACCCCGAGGGCCTCGTCCCGCAGGGCGTCAGCGCCGAACTCATCGCCGCGAAGTGGTCGATCGACCGCGAGGCCATGGACACGTTCGCCACGGCGTCGCACACCAGGGCGGCGCGCGCCTGGGCGGCCGGACTCTTCGACGCCGAGGTCGCCCCGTACGAGGACGTCCGCCGCGACGAGTCGGTGCGCCCGGCGACCACCCCCGAGATCCTCGCCGGGCTCCGGCCCTCCTTCGAGGACCCCGGCTTCGCCGAGCGCTTCCCGCAGATCGACTGGTCCGTCACCGCGGGCAACAGCAGCCCGGTCAACGACGGCGCCTCCGCCGTGCTCGTCATGGCCGCCGACACGGCCAGGAGCCTCGGCCTGCGGCCCCTCGCCCGGCTGCACGGCTTCGCCGTCACCGGCTCCGACCCGCTGCTCATGCTCACCGGCGTCATCCCCGCCACGGAGAAGGTGCTGCGGCGCTCGGGTCTCTCCCTCGCCGACATCGACCTCTTCGAGATCAACGAGGCCTTCGCCAGTGTCGTCCTCGCCTGGCAGCAGGAGACCGGCGCCGACCCGGCCAGGGTCAATGTCCACGGTGGTGCGATCGCCCTCGGCCACCCCCTCGGCGCCAGCGGCACCCGCCTCACCACCACGCTCGTCCACGCACTGCGGGCCCGGGGCGCCCGCTACGGGCTCCAGGCGATGTGCGAGGCGGGCGGCCTGGCCAACGCGATGATCGTCGAGGCGCTCTGACCCCGGCTGCCCTGACCCCGTCCGCTCTGCCCCCGTCCGCTCTGACCCGGCGCTCGAACCCTAGCGGGGGCCGCCCACCGTCTCGGGCGTCGGCTCCGGCCGCGGCGCCACAGCCGGCGCCGGGGCCCGCAGGTGGTGCCGCTTGCGCCACGCGACCACGGCGGCGGCCACGGCGGACAGGGCGATGAAGCCCGCCGAGACGAGGAACGCCGGGGAGCCGGGTTCCCCCGCCCGCGCGCCCGCCACGACGTACGCCGCCGTGTTGGGCACCGAGCCGAGCGCCGTCGCCACCAGGAACGGCACGTACCCCATCCGGGAGACGGCGGCGCAGTAGTTGGCCGCAGCGAACGGCACCCCCGGGAACAGCCGGATCGCGAGCATGGAACGGAACCCGTGCCGGCTGAGCTGCCCGTCCGCCGCCGTCAGCCAGCGGCCCCGGAGCATCGGCCGCAGCGCCTCCTGTCCCAGGAAGCGGCCGAGGGTGAAGGAGATCCCGGCGCCGAGCACCGTCCCCGCGATCGCCGCCGTCAGGCCGAAGGCCGAGCCGAACAGCGCGCCGGCCGCCAGATTGAGCACCGGACGCGGGACGAACGCCGCCGTGCACACGCCGTACGCCAGACCGAAGAGCATCACCGCGCCCGTGCCGTCCGTCTGCCGAGGCCAGCCCGAGGAGAGCAGCCGCTGCGGCTCGTACAGCACGACGAGGGCCGCCGCGGTGAGCAGCAGCAGCGCGAGCATCGAGAGCCGTGCGCGGGGCGCGAGCAGGGCCCGGGAGCAGCGGAGGGCGAGGGAGCCCGGCGGCCGGGGCACGGGAGCGAGCATTCGGGGAGAGTAACGGACGCGTCCGTATGATCGCCGTAATGTGCGTCATGCACCGCCTGGCGGACAGCCCATGGCCTCGGGCGGGCGGCCCGCGATGCCGGGCGGACGGACCACGACACGGAGGGCCCCATGACCGAGACCGCGCCCACGGCCGACGGCCCCACCGGCATCCCCGACAGCGCCCTCGCCGACACCGTCCTCGAGCGGCTCACCACCGTCTACCCGGCCGCGGGGAACCCCTTCCGGGCGCAGGAGATGGTCGCGTACATGAAGGGCGTCGCCCCCTTCCTCGGGCTGCGCAGCCCCGAGCGCCGTGACCTGTCCCGTACCGTCCTCGACGGCACCCCCCGTCCGGACGAGCAGGACTGCGCCGCCGTCGCCCTGCGCTGTTTCGCGCTGCCCGAGCGCGAGTACCACTACTTCGCCGTCGACTACCTGCGCCGCCATGTGAGGCGCTGCTCGTCCGCATTCCTGCCCGTCGCCCGCCGGCTCGTCACCACCGTCTCCTGGTGGGACACGGTCGACCACCTCGCCGCCCATGTCGTCGGCGGTCTGGTCGCCGCCGATCCCGCCCTCGGCGACCGCATGGACGAGTGGATCGAGGACGAGGACCTGTGGGTGGCCCGGACGGCGATCCTCCACCAGCTGAGGTTCAAGGACGCCACCGACGCGGACCGGCTCTTCGCCCACTGTCTGCGCCGCGCCGCCGACACCGACTTCTTCCTCCGCAAGGCCATCGGCTGGAGCCTGCGCGAGTACGGCAGGACGGCCCCGGCCGAGGTCCGCGCCTTCGTCGCCGCGAACACCACCCGGCTCTCGCCCCTCTCCGTACGCGAGGCCCTCAAGCACCTCTGAGGGTCCCCGCGGCGACCCCCTGCACAATGAGAGCGTGAACGAGCAGATTCCCGTCATCCGTGAGGTCGACCAGGGCACCGCGCGCCTCATGCCCGATGTGGACCGGGAGCGGGCCTGGCTCCTCACGGTCGACGGCGCACCCCAGTCGTACGTCGACCTCGACGACCCGGCGTACCTGGAGTTCGAGTACGCGCGCCGGCTCGCCCATGTCGTCGACGGCGCCGCGGACGACGGCGAACCGCTGGACGTCCTGCACCTCGGCGGCGGGGCGCTCTCCCTGCCGCGCTACGTGGCCGTCAGCCGGCCCGGCTCGCGCCAGGACGTGGTCGAGGCCGACCGGGGGCTGCTCGCGCTCGTCGCCGAACACCTGCCGCTGCCCGAGGGGTCCGGGATCACCGTGCACGGCGCGGACGCCCGGCGCTGGCTGGAGGCGGCCCCCGCCGCCTCGGCCGACCTCGTCGTCGGCGACGTCTTCGGCGGCTCCCGCGTGCCCGCCCACCTCACGTCCGTGGAGTACGCGCGCGAGGTCCGGCGCGTCCTGCGACCCGACGGCATCTACGCCGCCAACCTGGCCGACGGGGCGCCCTTCGCCTTCCTCCGCTCCCAGCTCGCCACCTTCGCGGCCGTCTTCCCCGAGCTGGCGCTGGTCGCCGAGCCGGCCGTGCTGCGCGGCCGTCGCTTCGGGAACGCCGTCCTGGTGGCCTCCGGCCGTGAGATCGACACCGCCCGCCTCGCCCGCCGGGCCGCGGCGGACGCCTTCCCCGCGCGCGTGGAGCACGGGGACACGCTCGACCGGTTCACCGGCGCGGCGGCACCGGTCCTCGACGCCGGGGCCGTCCCGTCACCCGTTCCGCCGGAGGGAGCCTTCGGCATCGGCTGAGGCACCGGTCGAGGCACCGGCCGAGCCTTCGGCATCGGCTGAGGCACCGGCTGAGCCATGGACCGGGACATGGGCCGAAGCGGGGGCGGCGGCGAGAGGCGCGGCCGTCGGAGCCGGTACGGAGTCGGAGGCGGCGGCCGGTGTCGTCGCGCCGACGGTCTCCTTCGTGTGCGGACGCCGGGTCAGATTGCGTACGTCCGGCACCAGCAGGACGAGCGCGGTGACCAGCACCATCAGCCCCGCGGCGCCCCAGAGCGCCGTGCTCCGGCCGAACGAGGTCTCCGCCGGGCCGGCGAGCGCCGTCGTCAGCGGCAGCAGGGCCGTCGAGCCGAACCAGTCGTAGGCCGACACCCGGGACAGCTTCTCCTCCGGGATCTCCTGGTGCATCGTCGTCATCCACGAGACGCCGAAGACCTCGATGGCCACCCCGCTGACGAACATCGCCGCCGTGAGCCCCACGGCGTCGAGCGGTACGGCGAGTGCCGCCGACGGCAGCGCGATCGGGAAGACGCAGAGCGTGCCGACGAAGAGCAGCCGGCGCGGTTTCCAGCGGGCCATCAGGAAGGCGCCCGCGAGCGTTCCCACGCCGTACGCGGCGAGCGCGATGCCCCACGGGCGCGCGCCGCCCAGCTCGGCCTTGGCCACCAGCGGCCCGTACACCGACTCGACCGCCCCGATCAGCCCGACGACGACGGAGAACTGGGCGACGATCGACCACAGCCAGGGCCGGCCGATGAACTCGTGCCAGCCCTCCCGCAGATCGGAGAAGAGGCCGCCGCCGGGAGCGCGTTCGGGGATGCCGCTCACGTCCAGGAACGCGCGCAGCCCGCCCGCGACCGCGAAGGCGACGGCGTCGATCAGGAGGACCCAGCCGGGTCCGACGAACGCGACGAGCGCGCCGCCGAGCGCCGCGCCGCCGATGGACGCGAAGGCGCGGCTCGCCTGCTCCCCGGTGACGCTGGACATCAGCATGCCCTCGGCCGCCGGGTTGAAGAACGCCTGGCCGGTGCCGCAGAGCGCGGTGAGCACCATCATCTGCCAGATCTGGGCCGTACCCGCGAGCACGAGGGCGGCGAAGACGGCCTGCGAGGCGAAGTTGAGGACGTTGGCGGCG
>NZ_LIPQ01000333.1 GCF_001418135.1 Streptomyces aureus | reverse complement strand
CCGGGACGGACGCGTGCCGCGTAGGCGTCTCCCAGTCGCGCCCGCGCCGCCCCCTTACCGCGACCACCGCCGCCCCTCCCGTCCCCGCGAGCGCGAGCAGCGGCAGCAGGACGCGGACGTCGACCAGGGCGACCAGGCCCGCGCCGAGGGCGAGGGCCAGCGCGTTGGGCGCCATGACCAGGGTGTGCGCGGTCGCCGCCACCCGGCCCACCGCCTCGGCGGGCGCCTCCCGCTGCACCGCCGTCATCACCGCCACCAGGACCCACGGCAGCCCCAGGCCGATCGCCGCGCTCGCCGCCAGGGCCGTCGCCTCGTACGGCAGCGCCCGTACGCCCACCGCCACCGCGAACAGCCCGAGACCGGCGGCGGCGAGCGACCGCTCGGGGATTCGGCGCAGCAGCGGGCCGGTGACCAGGCCCGCGAGGACCGAGCCCGCGCCCTGCACCGCGTAGAGCACCCCGGTGTACGCGGGGGCGTGCCCGAGCCCGCGGTCCACGACCGCGTAGACCGCGGCCCCGTTCACCCCGGCGAGCAGCATCGTGAACGCACCCGTCGCGACCAGTGGCCGCAGCACCGGCGAGGCGCGGAGCAGCCGGGCGCCCTCGGTGGTCTCCCGCCACCAGTGCCGGGACTCCGCCCGCGCCGGGCGCTCCTCCCTCACGGGCATCAGCGCGAAGAGGACCGCGGCGAGCGCGAAGCTCGCCGCGTCGAGCAGCGCGACGGCCCCACCGCCGTACGCGGCGAAGAGGCCCGCCGCCACGAGCGGGGCGATCAGCTTGGTGGACTCGTTCGCGGTCATCCGCAGCCCGTTGAGGGTGCCGAGCCGCTTCCCGTCCATGGTGGTCGCGACCAGGGCCTGTTCCGCCGCCTCGTGGACGGCGCCCTGCGCCCCGTACACGACCAGGACGGCGAAGAGCAGCCACACCCGGTCCGCCGAGTCCACCCACAGGAGGACCGGGAGGAGCGCGGCCGCCGCCAGGTCGAGGACGACCAGCAGGGGCCGCCGCCGCACCCGGTCCGTGAGCGTGCCGAGCAGCGGCCCGAGGAGCACGGGCGCCCAGAGGGCGAAGGCGGCCAGGGCCGCGAGACTGTCGGAGCCCGTCAGCGACTTGACCCAGATCCCGGAGACCAGCCACATCGCCGTCGTGCCGAATCCGGACACGACGACACCTGTCAGATACCAGCGCATGGCGACAGGCTGGTCCCTGAGGTGGCCCCGGGGGATCGGGCATCTTCCCTACAGGGCCGGGGAGGCGCCGTCCCCCTCGTGGGCCGGGGCAGCGCCGCCCTCGATCGCGAGCGGCGCCTCCACGGCCCGCAGGTGACCCGGTACGTCCGTGGCCGTTCCGTGGGCGTGCTCCGGGGAGCCCCGGGCGACGGAGTCGAGCTGCGGTTCCGTCACCTCTCCGCTTTCCGCCTCTCGTACCGCAGCGCCGCCCCCGTCACCACCGCGCCCAGGCCCTCCCACAGGCCCACGCCCAGGAAGCCGGCCGGGGCGCGGCCGCTGACGACCGCGAGGGTGAAGACCGCGCAGGTGAGGAGCCGGAAGGGGACCGTCCAGCGGAAGAACGGCTTCCAGTCGGCGAGCGCCGCGAGGACGTAGTAGACGCCCATGTTGAGCGCGGCCATCGAGGAGGCGGTGAGGAAGACCAGGGTGTGGTCGCCGTCCGCACGCCCGCCGTCGGGCACCGGCTCGAAGCCCATGACCGTCAGCAGCGCGTCCGGTACGGCCAGGCCCACCACGCCCAGCGCGGCGGCGAGCACGCCGAAGACCGCCATGGTCCAGCCGGACAGGGAACGGGGCAGGCGCACGGCGGTCCTCCGAGAGGTGAACAGGATCGGTGGTTCGCATTCACGGTTCGAATGCGTGCTCGATGTGAGCGTGACCCTGCATATCGTGTGACGGGCCCGGACGGCCAATCGGGGCCCCGCTCACGTCACTTCTGGCTCCCGCGCGCGTCGCCCCACGGCTCCCGCGCACGTCCCTTCACGGCTTCCGCGCACCTCGCCCCATGGCTCCCGGCCGCCTCACTTCAGCGCCGCCGCCATCATCTTCCGTGCCACCGGCGCCGCCAGACCGTTGCCGCTGACCTCGGAGCGGGCCGCGCCCGAGTCCTCGATCAGCACCGCGACGGCGACCTGCTTCCCGGTCGAGGGGTCCTTCGCGTACGAGGTGAACCAGGCGTACGGCGTCTTGCTGTTGTTCTCACCGTGCTGCGCGGTACCCGTCTTGCCGCCGACCTCGGCCCCGCCGATGGCCGCGTTGGTGCCGGTGCCCTCCTCGACCACGGTCCGCATCGCGCTGCGCAGCTGCTCGGCCGTCGACGAGGACACGATCCGTTCGCTGTCGCCGTCCTTGAAGGTCGTGAGCGGGTCGCCGTCGGAGTCGACGACCTTCGACACCATGTGCGGGGCGGCCAGCAGACCGTCGTTGGCGATCGCCGCCGACACCATCGCCATCTGCAGCGGGGTGGCGGTCACGTCGAACTGGCCGATGCCGGTCAGCGCCGTCTGCGCCTTGTCCATGCCGGACGGGTACACGCTCGCGTAGGCGCGGACCGGTACGTCGAGCTCGGTGTCGTTGAAGCCGAACCTCTCGGCCATCGTCTTCACCTTGTCCTGCCCCAGGTCGGCGGCCATCTTGGCGAAGACGTTGTTGCAGGAGTAGCGGAGCGCGGTGCGGATCGTCGCGTTCTCGCAGGGCGCGGACGCGTTCTCGTTCTTCAGCACGGTCCGGGTGTTCGGCAGGGTGTACGGGTCGGGGCTCTTCGTCGCCGTGTCCACCGAGCCGTACAGACCGTTCTCGAGTGCCGCGGCGGCGACCACCAGCTTGAACGTGGAGCCGGGCGGCAGCGGCTGGCGCAGGGCCCGGTTGACCAGGGGCTTGTCCGCGTCGGCGGTCAGTGCCTTCCAGTCGTCGCCGTCCGTGGTCCCGGAGATCTTCGACGGGTCGTAGGACGGGGTCGAGACCATCGCGAGGACCCGGCCGGTGGCCGGGTCGACGGCGACGGCCGCGCCCTTCGTGTCCCCGAGCGCCCGGTAGGCGGCCTTCTGGACGTCCGGGTCGATCGTGGTGACGACCGTGCCCGGCTGCTGCTGCTTGCGGGTGAGGGCGTCGAGGGGGTTCTTCAGCCGGTCGTCGGTGCCGTCGAGGACGTCGGAGTAGATGCCCTCAAGCTGGGTGGCGCCGTACGCCTGCGAGCTGTATCCGGTCACCGCCGCGTACAGCTCGCCGTCCGTGTACGTACGGCGGTACTCCAGGTCCGTTCCCTCCGTCTTCTTCGAGCCGGTGACCGGCGAACCGGCCACGACGATGTTCCCGAGCGGCTGCGCGTACTGCGCGATCGTCTTCCGCCGGTTGTTCTTGTCGTCCGCGAGCGCCTTCCCCTCGTACGCCTGCACCCAGGTGGCCCGGCCCAGCAGGGCGAGCACCAGGAGCAGCACGAAGACCGAGGTGCGCCTGATCGTCTTGTTCATCGCACTTGTGGGGACGAACGGCTCGGTGGAGGACGTTCCGGATGTGGCCGGTTTCTCAGCGAACCTTCATGCGGGGCGGGCCTCCGTGTGGCCGCCGTCACCCCGCCGTGCGAGCCGGGCTCCCGGGCGCTCGCCGTCATCCCGCCGTGCGAGCCGGGCTCCCGGGCGCTCGCCGTCACCCCGTCCGGACGAACCCCGACTCGTACGCCAGGATCACCGCCTGCGTGCGGTCGCGGGCGCCCGACTTCGCCAGGACCGACGCCACGTGCGTCTTGACCGTGGCCGCGCCGACGCCCATCCGGCCCGCGATCTCCGCGTTCGTGAGGCCCGTCGCCACCAGGCGCAGCACCTCCGCCTCCCGCTCGGTGAGCCGCGCCACCCAGGGCGGTGCCACCGGCGGCCGGTTGCGGGCGTGTTCGGCGGCCAGGCCGCGTACCGCCGCCGGGTAGAGCAGCGAGTCGCTCCGGGCGACCAGCCGGACCGCGCTCACCAGCTCCTCCGCCGCCGCCCGCTTGAGGAGGAAGCCGGCCGCGCCGACGCGCAGCGCGTCGTAGACGTACGCGTCGTTCTCGAAGGTGGTCACCACCACGATCCGGGGCGGCTCCGCCATCCCGGCGAGGATCTGCTCGGTGGCCCGGATGCCGTCGATCTCCGGCATCCGTACGTCCATGAGGACGACGTCCGGCCGCTCGGCCCGCACCACCGACACCGCCTCGGCGCCGGTGGACGCCTCGCCGACCACCTCCAGGCCGGGTTCCGCGTCGAGGATGACCCGCAGGGCCGTCCGTACCATCCGCTCGTCGTCGGCGAGCACGATCCTGACGGGGGCGCTCATCGGGGGACCCTGACCGCGAGGCGCCAGACGCCGTCCGCCGGACCGGCCTCGGTGGTGCCGCCGAGCAGCCGGGCCCGTTCGGCGATGCCCCGCAGGCCGCGCCCGCCGTTCGGGCGGGCGGCCGGCGGCCGCGCGGGCAGGGGGTTCTCCATGGTGATCTCCAACTCCTCGGTACGGGCGTCGAGCCGTACGGTCACGGGCTCCCCGCCCGCGTGCCGGGCCGCGTTCGTCAGCCCCTCCTGAACGATCCGGTACGCCTCCCGGGACAGCGTCTCCGGTACGGGGGCGAGGTCGCCGGACACCGTCAGCGCCACCTTCGGCCCCGCGCCCCGCACCAGGGCCTCCAGGGCGTCGAGCCCCGGCCCGGGCCCCGGTCCTTCCCCGGCGTCCTCGTCGCGCCGCAGCAGCCCGAGGACCCAGTCCAGCTCGCCGACCGTGCGCCGGGTGGTCTCCTCGATCGCGGTCAGTGCCTCCCGGACGAACCCCAGGTCCGCCCCGTCGCCGCCGTCCAGGACCCGGCGGGCCGCGCCCGCCTGGAGGGTGACCGCACTCAGCGCGTGACCGACCGAGTCGTGCAGCTCCCGGGCCAGCCGGTTGCGGGACTCCGCCTCCGCCGCGCGCCGCTCGGCCGCCGCGAGCCGGTCCGCCGGGCTCGGCCCGAGCAGCCGGGGCGCCTGCCGGGCGAGCAGGGCCCCGGTGGCGGCGGCCACGGCGGCGAGCGCGAGCAGCATCAGGAGCCCCGCCGGGATCGCGGCCCAGCTCCACCAGGGCCGGTCGAGACCCCAGAGCCGGCCCAACTCCGACTCTCGCAGCGCCGGCGAGAACGGCAGTGCCAGCACGGACACCGCGAACGGCGGAAGCGCCAGGGTCGCGCCGCTGACCAGCGCCCCGGCGCCCAGGTGCAGCGTGAACCAGCCGGCCGTCCGGGCCTTCGCCTCCCTGCCGTGGGCCGGGCCGTCGGCGAACCGGTCCGCGGGCACCCCGCAGAGCGCCCGCGCCGCCGCCACCGACATCGGCCGGGCCAGCGGGAACAGCGCGGCGACCGCCACCAGCGGAAGCCCCACCGCGTACGCCCCGAACTGCACCGCGAGGCTTCCGGTGAACAGGCCGCCCGCGCCGAGCAGCGCCCCGACGACCACGGAGCCGACCATCCAGAACGGCATGAACAGCGCGCCGCCCACGATCAGATGGAGCCAGCGCCGCCTGGCCCGCTGCCCGAGGAGGGCGACCGCGCACCGTCTCACGCCTCGGCGCTCCGTCGCCGCAGGACCGCGGCCAGGCAGGCGGCGAGAAGGAGTCCGGTGATCATCTCGCCAGCGTAGGTCAGCCGCGTCAGGGCCGTGACCTGCTTGGCGGGATCGGTCTCCGGCATCAGCGCGACGAGCGACATGTAGGCGCCCCAGCAGCCCACCGCGCCCGAGCCGGTCCACGCGAGCGCGAGGACGGTACGCACCTTCAGCGGGGCGGGCCGTCGCAGGACGAGGAGCAGGGTGAAGGCCACGGCGACGACGACGAACACGCTCCCCTGGAACTCCAGCACGGTGGAGTCGGCGTCACGCTCGGCGATCTGCCGGGGCGACAGGCCCTCGGTCGAGCCGGACAGCCACATCACGTGGGTCGTGAGGGGGAGGAGCGCGACGACGGCGGCGGCCAGGGCGGCGGTCCGTACCCCTGGCCCGGAGGTGCGGGCGGGCAGTCCGCCGAGCCGGCCGCTCCAGAGGTGGCCCCAGCGCTCGTGCGCGTACAGCGCGAAGAGGGTCCCGAGGGAGAGGCCCTGGAGGATGAAGCCGCCGTAGACGACGGCGAAGACCCAGGAGTGCAGGAAGGGTTCGGCGGGCGCGGCGGTCTGCTCGTCGCCGGTGAGGAGGGCGACCACGAGCTGGGTGGGGTAGCCGGTCATGATCGGGGCGAGCAGTCCGGTCGCCGCCCACATGGGGAGCGCGAGGAGCCAGGCGGGCACCCGCTGCCCCCAGGGCTGGGTGAGGAGCAGGGCGAGGACGATCACGAGGACGTCGGCCAGTACCGAGACCGAGTTGGCGACGGCCAGCAGCTGCCGGTGTTCCAGGAGCACGCTCCCGGCGGGGATGCCGATCTCGCTGCCCGCCACCCAGGCGACCTTGAGCGAGATGTACGGGAGGCAGGCGAGGATCGCGAGCAGGCGCAGGGCCCGGCGGGCGGGGCCGGGGCGGTCCCCGGCGCGGGGCGCGGGGGAGGGGAGGAGCTCGGTCTTGGTCATGGCTCCAGGCTCGTACCGGGACCCGGGGCGGCACGTCCTGCCCACCGGTGATCCGCCTCCGCCGCACGGGGGAGGCGGAGGTCGGCCGAGGGGCGCGGGACGCCGGAATTGACCCACGTTCTTCTAGATCAATTGAACCCTTCCAAGGGGTCAATGACCTCCTAGAGTAGTGATCATGAACGAGAACGCGCCCTTCGCCCCGCTCCTGACCCGCGCCGCCACCGCCGAGACCACCGCGGACCCGAGCAGTGTCATGACCCTGCTCGCCGACTCCGGCACCACCGGCGGACAGCTCACCAGCTACCGCTCCACCTTCGCGAAGGGAGCGGTCGGCGCCCCGGCGCACTTCCACACCAAGGCGTCGGAGATGTTCTACGTGATCGACGGCTCGCTCCAGGTCCTCGTCGGCGAGGAGCTGTCCGTCCTGGAGAAGGGCGACTTCCTGCTCGTCCCGCCGCACACCGCGCACGCCTTCGCGGCCGCGCCCGGCGCCGAGGCCGACGTGCTGTTCGTCTTCACCCCCGGCATGGCCCGCTTCGACTACCTGCGTCTGCTCGGCCGGGTCATGCGGGGCGAGGCGAGCTTCGAGGAGATCAAGACGTCCTCGGAGCAGTACGACAACCACTACGTGGACAGCCCGGTCTGGCAGAAGGCGCTCGCCGAGCGTGCGTGACCGTGTGACTGCGTGACGGCGTGAGTGCGTCACCGTGTGAGCGCGCGACCGCGTGTCAGAGGCGGCGGGTCGCCAGCGTCAGCCGGTCCCGCGCGTCGAAGAGCGCGTCCTTGATCATCTGCTCGTGGGCCGGGGTGAGCCGCGCCACCGGCACCGAGCAGCTGATCGCGTCCCGTGCCGGGGTCCGGTACGGGATGGCGACGCCGAAGCAGCGCAGCCCCAGCGTGTTCTCCTCGCGGTCCACCGAGATGCCCTGCTCGCGGATGACGCGGAGTTCCTCGATGAGCTGCTCGCGGTCGGTGATGGTGTGCTCGGTCAGCGCCGGGAGGGTCTCCGGGAGCAGCTTGCGCACCTGGTCGTCGGTGTGGGTGGCGAGCAGCGCCTTGCCGAGCGAGGTCGAGTGGGCGGGCAGCCGGCGCCCGACCCGGGTGAACGGCCGCAGGTAGTGCTGGGACTGGCGGGTCGCCAGATACACCACGTTGGTACCGTCGAGCCGTGCCAGGTGGATGGTCTCGGTGGTGTCGTCGGAGAGCCGGTCCAGGGTGGGCCGGGAGGCTGCCACCACCTCGTCGCCGTCGATGTACGAGGTGCCGACGAGCAGCGCCCGTACCCCGATGCCGTACCGCGTGCCGGTCGCGTCCGTCTCCACCCAGCCCAGCTCGACCAGGGTGCGCAGCAGCATGTACAGGCTGGACTTGGGGTAGCCGACGGCCTCCTGGACGGCGGCGAGCGAGTGCATCCCCGGGCGTCCGGCGAAGTATTCGAGCAGCTCCACGGTCCGCACCGCGGACTTCACCTGCGCTCCGCCCGCGTCGGCAGTCGTCATGACCCTCGCCCCTTTTCCGTCGAGCCGTCGTCCCCCGGCCGGCCGTCCGGCCGGGCGGTGCCCCTTGTGGAGACGGCTGGGCCGTCCCTAGAGTCCCGTACGGATGCGTTCATCTACGGGAACTGTGTTCAGAATAGCGAACAGGGGCGTGGCAGTGGCGGCAGAACCAGTGTGGAGTGTGGACCCCCGGACGGGGAAGCCGCGCGAGCAGGTCGCGGTGGAGGCCACGGCGGAGGACGTCGACCGGTCCGTGCGGGCCGCGTACGCGGTCCGTGAGGCCCTGGCCGACCGGACCGTACGGGCCGCCTTCCTGCGGACCGCCGCCGACCTCCTCCAGGAGGCCGGTGAGCAGATCGTCGAGACCGCGGACGCCGAGACCGCCCTCGGTCCGGTCCGCCTCAACGGCGAACTCGCCCGTACCGCTGCCCAGTTGAGGGCCTTCGCCGAGGTCGTCGACGAGGGCTCCTTCCTCGACATCCGGATCGACCTGCCCGACCCCGGAGCCATCCCGCCCCGGCCCGACCTGCGCCGCTGGAAGATCCCGCTCGGCGTCGTCGCCGTCTACGCCGCCAGCAACTTCCCGCTCGCCTTCTCCGTCCCCGGTGGCGACACCGCGAGCGCCCTCGCGGCCGGCTGCCCCGTGGTGATCAAGGCCCACCCCGACCACCCGGCCACCTCCGAACTCTGCGCCGCGCTGCTGCGCAGGGCCGCCGCCAAGGCCGGCCTCCCCGAGGACGTCGTCGTCCTCGTCCACGGCTTCGACGCGGGCGTCGAACTCGTCCGCCACCCGCTCGTCGCCGCCGCCGGCTTCACCGGCTCGGTGCGCGGCGGACGGGCCCTCTTCGACGCGGCCGCCGCCCGGCCCGTCCCCATCCCCTTCCACGGCGAACTCGGCTCCCTCAACCCGGTGGTGCTCACCCCCGCCGCCGTCGAGGAGCGGGCCGAGGAGATCGGCGCCGGCCTCGCGGGCTCCATGACCATGGGCGCCGGCCAGTTCTGCACCAAGCCCGGCTTCGTCCTGGCCCCCTCGGGCGAGGCGGGCGACCGGTTCGTGGGGGCGCTGACGGAGGCCCTGCGCGACACCGAGCCGGCCGTGATGCTCGACCACCGGATGCGGGGCACCTTCCTCACCCGCACCTACGAGATGACGATGAGCGACGGCGTCACCGCACCGGTCCACCCCGAGCCCGGCGGCCCGCACACGGTCAAGGCCGGCTTCGTCACGGTCACGGTCCGGACCCTGGCCGACGGCGACCACCGCGACCTCACGGAGGAGTGCTTCGGCCCCGTCACGGTCGTCGCCCGCTACGACTCCCGCACGGAGATCACCGAGGCCCTCGCGCGGGTGCCCGGCAACCTCACCGCCACCCTGCACATCGCCGAGCAGGGCCAGGACGAGGACGCCGCCCCGCTCCTCGCCGAGCTCACCCCGCTCGCGGGCCGCGTCCTCGTCAACGGCTGGCCCACCGGCGTCGCCGTCGCCGCCGCCCAGCACCACGGCGGCCCCTACCCGGCCACCACCTCCACCGCCACCTCGGTCGGCGCGACCGCGATCGAGCGCTGGCTGCGCCCGGTCACCTACCAGTCCACCCCCGGCCACCTGCTCCCGCCGGAGCTCCGCGACGACAACCCCCTGGGTCTGCCCCGCCACTGAGCCCGGCCACCGGCGGTCACGCCCCGACGCGCACCACGATCTTCCCGAGGTGCGCGTTGGACTCCATCAGCCGATGGGCGTCGGTGATCCGCTCCAGACCGTCGAAGGTCGCGGCGATCACCGGCGCCAGGGAGCCGTTGCGCAGTCCCGAGCCGATGAACCCGGCCGCGCGGCGGCGCCCCTTCTCGGTCCCGGCGAGCACCCCGTTGTTGTATCCGTGGGTCGTCAGCGGCCAGTTCATCGACAGCTCGACCGGCCTCGGGTCCAGGAAGCCGTACAGCACGGCCGTGCCACCGGGCCGCAGCGCGTCCCCGAGCCGGGCGAAACCGGGCCCGCCGATCGCGTCGAACACCAGGTCCGCGCCGGCCCCACCCGTGATCCGCCGCACCTCTTCCACCACGTCCTCCGTGTCCGTCACGATCACGTGCGCGGCCCCGAGCTCCAGGAGCCGCCTCCGCTTGCCCTCGCCGCGCGTGGTGGCGATCGGCACCGCGCCGATCCGCAGCGCCGTCTGGATCGCGGCCGTCCCCACGCCGCTCGACGCGCCCGTGATCACCACGTGGTCGCCGGGGCGCAGCCCGCCGGTCAGCACCATCCCGCCGTACGCCGTGAAGTACGTGAGCCAGACCGCCGCCGCCGTCACCGCGTCCACCCCCTCGGGCCGGGCCACCAGGTACTCCGCCGGCAGCACCACCCGCTCCGCGTACACGCCGTACGTCCCGAAGTCGAAGTTGGCCGCCGCCATCACCGGGTCGCCCGGGGCGTGCGCGGTGACGCCCGCGCCGACCGCCTCCACCACGCCGGCCGCCTCGTAACCGAGCCGCGAACCCGGCAGCGTCGCCCGGTAGTAGTAGGTGCCCTCGCGGAACAGCGCCTCGGCGCGGTTGAGTCCGATCGCCTCGACCCGTACGAGCACCTCCCCGGGCCCGGGGGCGGGCAGCGCCACCTCCTCCACCGTCAGCACCTCGGGGCCACCGAGCTCGTGGAAGAGAACCGCCTTGGTCGTCGTGCCTGTTGTCGTCGTCATGCCTCGACCGTAGAAGCCTGTGACAAGACGATCCATGTCTCCATGGCTCCCCTGCATGTCCGATCGTCCTGCCTTCATCGACGAGGAGTACGGTGCCGGGATGGACGTACTGAGCGATGCCATCGCCGCCATGCGCACCGGACGGCCGCACTCCTCGCGCACGGTCAACTTCGCCCCCTGGGGCATCCGCTTCCCGGCGAGCGAGGGTGCCGGATTCCACGTCGTCCTCCAGGGCACCGCCTGGCTCATCCCCCCGGACGACGGCGCCCCCGTCAGGCTCGGACCCGGCGATGTCGTCCTGCTCGCCCACGGCACCGGCCACGGCCTCGCGGACCGGCCCGGCACCCCGCTCGTCGACGCCCTGCCGGCCGCCGACGGCTCCTGGCCCACCGTGCCCGACCGGGGGCCCGTCGGCGCCGAGGAGACCCTGCTCCTCTGCGGCGCCTACCAGCTCAGCCGGGCCCGCGCCCACCCGCTCCTCACCGAGCTGCCGCCGTACGTCCACCTCCCCGCCCGGGTCGGCGCCCATCCCCGGCTGCGGGCAGCCGTCGACCTGCTCGGTGCCGAACTCGCCGAACCCCAGCCGGGATCCGACGCCATCGTGCCCGCCCTGCTCGACACCCTGCTGCTCTACCTGCTGCGCACGTGGTGGCTCAGCGTGTGCGCCGACCGCTCCACGGGCTGGTCGGCCGCCCTGAGCGACCCGGTGGTCGCCGGAGCCCTCCGGGCCCTCCACGCCGACCCGGCCAGAGCGTGGACCGTCGAGGAACTCGGCGCCCTCGGCGGCCTCTCCCGCGCGGCCTTCGCCCGCCGCTTCACCGCCCACGTCGGCCGATCCCCCCTCGCCTACCTCACCTGGTGGCGCATGACGACGGCGGGCCGCCTCCTGCGCACGGACGACCTCCCGCTCCGCGCGGTGGCCGAACGCTCCGGATACTCCTCGGAGTTCGCCTTCGCCAAGGCCTTCAAAAGGGAGTACGGGATGGCCCCGGGCCGCTACCGCAAGGGCGCCTGACCCCCCGCTCAGCGGCCCCGGCGGCCCGGCAGGCGGAGGGAGGCCACAGTCGTCAGGGCGAGGAAGGACGCGCTGATCAGGAGGCTCGTGCGGAGGGCCGACTCCGTCGACGCGGCCGCCAGGGAGCCGAAGACCGCGATCGCGAGGGCGCCGGCCGTCTGCCGGACCGCGTTCAGGAGACCCGCCGCCGTGCCCGCGCGGTCCGCCGGGACCGCCTCCATCATCGAGGCGATCAGCGGCGGCAGCGAGAAGCCCGCGCCCAGGGCGAGGGGGACCAGGAGGAGGGCCTGGGCCACCCGTGGGGTGTGCGCGTCGACCGTGAGCAGGCCCAGCAGGCCCGCCACCGCGACCGCCTGGCCGAGGACGATCGGCAGCCGCGCCCCGTACCGTGCCGCCACCCTCGCCGAGAGGATGTTCACCCCGGCGAGCAGCCCCGTCATCGGCAGGAACATCAGTCCGGCGGCCAGCGCCGAGAGACCCAGCACCTGCTGGAAGAAGAGGCTGAAGACGAACAGCGTCCCGTAGAAGGCCACGCTGTTCGCCGAGCCCGCCGCCACCGCGACCGCCACCGTCGGGTTCCGGAACAGCCCCAGCGGCACCACCGGGTGCCTCCGCCGCGTCTCGATCAGCAGGAAAGCGGCGAACGAGACCCCCGCGATCCCCAGCGCCCACCACGCCTCCGTACCGCCCTCGATGGCGGCGAAGGTCAGCGCCCCGAGCGCCGCCATCGCCGTCAGCTGCCCCGGCAGGTCCAACGGGGCGGGCCTGCGCTCCGAACGCGCCACCCGGCTCAGCGGCGCGAGCGCCAGCAGCCCCAGCGGCAGGTTGACGAAGAAGACGCCCCGCCAGCTCCACGCCGTGGTCAGCGCCCCGCCCGCGACCGGGCCGAGCGCCACCGCGACCGTGCCGCCCGCCGCCCACAGCGACACCGCCCGCGCCCGCCGCCCCGGATCGCCGTACGCCTCCCGTACGAGCGCGAGCGAGGCCGGCAGCATCACGGCCGCCGCCACCCCCTGCACCGCCCGCGCCGCCAGGAGCGCCGGGAGTCCCGGGGCCAGACCGCAGGCCGCCGAGGCGAGGACGAAGACGACGACCCCGATCCCGTACGCCCGGCTCGCCCCGAACCGGTCGGCGAGCGCCCCGCTGGAGAGCAGCAGCGCCGCGAAGGGCAGGGTGTACGCGTCGACCACCCATGGGAGCCCCGACATCCCGGCCCGCAGATCGTCGCCGATCGCGGGCAGGGCGACGTTCACGACGGAGGTGTCCAGGGTGATGAGGGCGAAGCCGAGCATCGCGGCGGCCAGGGCGGGGCCGGGGGACTTCGGGACGGGAGAAGGGGCGGCAACGGCAACTTCGGCGAGGTCTGTTGAGGGCATGCCCCCAGCTTCATGATCGGCTGGGCCGTACAGTAGTGACCGGAATGCCATATGCCCGGAGGTTCTGGCCACATGACAGCCGAGTCCGCACCCCCGCCCCGCGTCCGCCGTGTCGCCGTGATCGCCGCCCCGCCCGTCTCGATGTTCAACCTGGCCATCCCCGAGATGCTGTTCGGCAAGGTCGAGATCGACGGCGCACCCGGGTACGAGACGGTCATCTGCGCCCCGGACCCCGGGCCCGTCACCACCACCGGCGGTCTCGACCTGGTCGTCCCGCACGGCCTCGACGCCGTCGCCGGGGCCGACACCGTGGTCCTCGCGGGCAGCGGCTCGTACACCGATCCCGACCCGCGCATCCTCGCCGCGCTGCGCGGCGCCGCCACGGCCGGCAGCCGGATCGCCTCCATCTGCACCGGCGCCTTCGCGCTCGCCGAGGCCGGACTGCTCGACGGCCGGGCCGCGACGACGTACTGGGCGTACAGCTCGCTGCTCGCCGCCCGCCACCCGGCCGTCGAGCTCCAGGACGACGTGCTGTTCGTCCAGGACGGGCCCGTGCTCACCTCCTCCGGGTACGCGGCGGGCATCGACCTCTGCCTGCACGTCATCCGCACCGACTACGGCGCCGCCGTCGCCAACACGGTCGCCCGGCTCGCCCTCGTCGCGCCCGTGCGGCCCGGCGGCCAGACCCAGTTCACCCAGACCCCGCTGCCGCCCGAGCGCGGGGTCTCGTTCGCCGCCACGCGCGCGTGGGCGATGGAACACCTCGACGAACCGCTCGGCCTCACCGACCTCGCCCGGCACGCCGGCGTCTCCGTCCGCACCCTCTCCCGCCGCTTCCACGCCGAGACCGGGGTCAGCCCGCTCCAGTGGCTGCTGCACCAGCGCGTGGAGCGGGCGAAGGAGCTCCTGGAGACCACCTCGCTCGCCATGGACGGGGTGGCCCGCGCGAGCGGCCTCGGCACGGGGGACTCCCTGCGCCGGCACCTCCTGGGCCGCACGGGCCTCACCCCGAGCGCCTACCGGTCCTCCTTCAGCCGCCTGCCGGCCGCGGACGGGCCCGCCGCGGCCGGCAGGCGGCTGAAGGAGGACCGGTAGGCGCTCGTGGTGAGGCCCGTTCTGCCCAGGAGGTGCCGGCGCAGGGAGT
>NZ_LIPQ01000332.1 GCF_001418135.1 Streptomyces aureus | reverse complement strand
GCGGGGCTCCGCACGGCGGGCGACCCGGGTGCCGGAGCCCTGCCGGGCCGTGAGCCAGCCCTCGGCGACGAGTTCGGCGTAGGCGTCGGCGACGGTGTTGCGGGCCATGCCGAGGTCCGCGGCGAGCGACCGGGAGGACGGCAGCCGGGTGCCCGCTTCCAGGCGCCCGCTGCGCACCGCCTCGCGGAGCGCGTCCATGAGCCCGGCCCGCAGCCGCGGACCGCGCAGTTCCAGATGGAGATCGGCCCCGAAAGTGGCCCACTCGTTCACCATACGAATGGACCATACTCCTGAGCCACCTCGCTCGTACGGTGACGACATGACCCCGCACACGCACACCATCGACACCTTCGACGTCACCGCGCCTGCCGAGTACGCCCACGAGCACGCCCCGCGACTCCCCCTCGCCGAGCGCGTCCCCGAGTTCTACCGGGCGATGCTGCGCCTGGAGACGGCGGCTGCGAAGGACATCGACCCGACCCTGTACCACCTGATCAAGATCCGGGCCTCGCAGATCAACCACTGCGCCTTCTGCATCGACATGCACTCCAAGGACGCGCTGGCCGAGGGCGAGACCGTCGAGCGGATCGTGCAGCTGTCCGCCTGGGAGGAGTCCCGGCACTTCTACACCGAGCGGGAACTCGCCGCCCTCGCGCTGACCGAGTCCGTGACCGTCCTCACCGACGGCTTCGTCCCCGACGAGGTGTACGCGCGCGCCGCGCAGTACTTCGACGAGACCGAGCTCGCCCGTGTCATCAGCGCGATCGTCGTCATCAACGCGTGGAACCGGATCGCCGTCACCACCCGGATGACGCCCGGCCACTACACGCCGCGCAGCGCATGAGCACCACCGGGAGCGGAAGCGGGGGTTCGGCGGCCCAGGTCCTGCGCGGCCTCCACCGTGACCGGGCGGCCGGCGATCCGCTGGTGCTGCCGGGTCCGTGGGACGCGGTGAGCGCCCGCGCCTTCGAGGCGGCCGGGTTTCCGGCACTCGCGACGCCGAGCGCCGCGATCGCCGCCTCCCTCGGGTACGAGGACGGGGCGACCCCCGCGGCGGAGATGTTCGCCGCCGTGACCCGGATCGTCCGGGCCGTCTCCGTGCCCGTGACGGCGGACCTGGAGGGCGGCTACGGGCTGCCGGCACCCGAACTGGTGGAGCGCGTACGGGAGTCGGGGGCCGTCGGCGTGAACCTGGAGGACACCGGGCCGAACGGTGAGCTCAGGGACCCGCGGGCGCACGCCGCGTGGCTGGCGGAGGTGCGGGCCGCGGCGGGTCCCGAACTCTTCGTCAACGCGCGCGTGGACACGTACGTCCGCGGGGCGTCCGGACCGCTGGAGGCGGCGATCGCCCGCGCCCGGCTCTACGCGGAGGCCGGGGCGGACTGCGTCTACCCGATCGCCGCCCCGCCCACGGACCTCCCGGCCCTGCGCGCCGCCCTCGGCGACCTCCCGCTCAACGCGCTGGCCGCCCCGGACGGCGGCCCGCCCTTCACCGAACTCGGCCGGCTCGGCGCGACCCGGATCACCTTCGGCCCCGGCCTGCTCCTGCGCGCGCGGGACGACCTGGCCGCGCTGGCGGCGAGGCTCCGCGAGAGCGCGACGGCCTGAGACTCCCGCGCGACACCCCCCTCGTCTCAGCCCGGCGGCGCCCCGCGCGTCTCAGCCTCGCGCGACACCCCACGCGTCTCAGCCGCCGTGCAGCGTGCCGTCCCGGAGCATGAGAAACGGCGCCCCCGAGCCGTACGGTCGGTCGTACGGTTCGGGGGCGCCGGGCGCGTGGAGCCGGGACTCAGATGAGGCCGAGCTCGCGGACCGCGTCGCGCTCCTCGGAGAGCTCCTTCACCGAGGCGTCGATGCGGCCGCGCGAGAAGTCGTTGATCTCCAGGCCCTGGACGATCTCGTACTTGCCGTCCTTGGTGGTGACGGGGAACGAGGAGATGAGGCCCTCGGGGACGCCGTACGAGCCGTCCGACGGGATGCCCATGGAGGTCCAGTCGCCCGCGGCGGTGCCGTTGACCCAGGTGTGGACGTGGTCGATGGCGGCGTTCGCGGCCGAGGCGGCGGAGGACGCGCCACGGGCGTCGATGATCGCGGCGCCGCGCTTGGCGACGGTCGGGATGAAGGTGTCGGCCAGCCAGGCCTCGTCGTTGACGACCTCTGCGGCGTTCTTGCCGGCGATCTCCGCGTGGAAGATGTCCGGGTACTGGGTCGCCGAGTGGTTGCCCCAGATGGTGAGGCGCTTGATGTCCTCGACCGAGGCGCCGGTCTTCTGGGCCAGCTGCGTGAGCGCGCGGTTGTGGTCCAGGCGGGTCATGGCGGTGAAGCGCTCGGCCGGCACGTCCGGGGCGGACTGCTGGGCGATCAGGGCGTTGGTGTTGGCCGGGTTGCCGACGACGAGGATCTTGATGTCGTCCGCGGCGTGGGCGTTGATGGCCTGGCCCTGCGGCTTGAAGATGCCGCCGTTGGCGGCGAGCAGGTCGCCGCGCTCCATGCCGGGGCCGCGCGGGCGGGCGCCCACGAGCAGGCCGATGTTGGCGCCCTCGAAGCCCTTGTTCGGGTCGTCGAAGATGTCGATGCCCTTGAGCAGCGGGAAGGCGCAGTCGTCGAGCTCCATGGCGGTGCCCTCGGCGGCCTTCACGCCCTGCGGGATCTCGAGGAGGCGCAGCTTGACCGGCACGTCCGCGCCGAGCAGGTGGCCGGAGGCGATGCGGAAGAGCAGCGCGTAGCCGATCTGGCCGGCCGCGCCGGTCACGGTGACATTCAC
>NZ_LIPQ01000331.1 GCF_001418135.1 Streptomyces aureus | reverse complement strand
GCCGACGCCCTGGACGCGCGGCGCTCGGAGGGCGATCTGTGGGTGCAGATCGGCGCCGACGACGCGCTCGTCGCCTTCCACGCGCTGCGCGCCCTCCAGAAGGACGCGGGCGACGCGGCCCGGGTGCGCTGGCAGATGAACGGCTTCAACCGCTCGGCCGGTGCCACCGCGAAGCCGATGACGGCCCGCAACCTGATGGGGCAGATCGACGGCACGGGCAATCCGAAGGTCACCGATCCCGACTTCGACCGGCGGATCTTCGTCCCGGCGGGCACCGGGGGCGCGACGGAGTGGATGGCCGGCGGCTCGTACGCGGTGGTGCGCCGGATCCGGATGCTGCTCGACGACTGGGAGAAGCTGCCGATCGACCGGCAGGAGAAGGTGATCGGGCGGCGGAAGTCCGACGGGGCCCCGCTCAGCGGGGGCAGTGAGACCACCGAGCTCGACCTGGACAAGCGCGGCCCGGACGGGACCACGGTCATCCCGGACAACGCCCACTCCCGTATCTCCGCCCCCGAACAGAACGGCGGGGCGGCGATGCTGCGCAGGCCGTTCTCCTTCCACGACGGGATCGCTCCCGACGGGACGCCGGACGCCGGTCTCCTCTTCGTCTGCTGGCAGGCCGACCCGCTGAGGGGCTTCGTGCCCGTGCAGCGCAAGCTCGACCGGGGCGACGCGCTGTCCGCCTTCATCCGGCACGAGGCGAGCGGCCTCTTCGCGGTCCCGGGCGGTCCCGCCGAGGGCGAGTACGTGGGACAGCGGCTCCTGGAGTCCTGACCTGCCGGGTCGTCCGCCGGCGGGCACGCGCGTACCGCCGGGCGGGCGGCCCGGGGCTCCGGGGCCCATTAGGGTGACGGTATGTCCGCCACCCGGTACACGTATCTCGGCCCCGAGGGCACCTTCACGGAGGCCGCGCTGCGTACGCTGCCCGAGGCCGCGACGAGGGAACTCGTCCCCATGGTCTCGGTCCCGGCCGCGCTCGACGCCGTACGGAACGGGGAGGCCGCCGCCGCTCTCGTACCGATCGAGAACTCGGTCGAGGGCGGGGTGACCGCGACCCTCGACGAGCTGGCCTCCGGCGAGCCGCTGATGATCTACCGCGAGGTGCTCCTGCCGATCGCCTTCGCGCTGCTCGTGCGGCCGGGGACCAAGCTGTCGGACATCAAGACCGTGACGGGCCACCCGGTGGCCCAGCCGCAGGTCCGGAACTGGCTGCGGGCGCACCTTCCCGAGGCCCTGTGGGAGTCCGCCGCGTCCAACGCGGACGGTGCCCGGCTGGTGCAGGAGGGCCGCTTCGACGCCGCTTTCGCGGGGGAGTTCGCGGCGGTGACGTACGGTCTCGAGGCGCTGGTCACGGAGATCCACGACGCGGAGAACGCCGAGACTCGGTTCGTCCTGGTGGGCAGGCCGGCCCGGCCGGCCGCGCCGACCGGCGCGGACAAGACCTCGGTGGTGCTGTGGCTGGGTGACGATCATCCGGGTGCCCTCCTCGAACTGCTCCAGGAATTCGCGGTGCGCGGGGTGAACCTGATGCTGATCCAGTCCCGGCCCACGGGGGCGGGGATCGGGAACTACTGCTTCGCCGTGGACGCCGAGGGCCATATCTCGGACCGGCGGGTGGGCGAGGCGCTGATGGGGCTCAAGCGGATCTGTCCCAAGGTGCGCTTCCTCGGCTCGTACCCGAGGGCGGGCGTCGCGGTCGAGGACGTGGCGGCGCTGCGGCGCGGCACCTCGGACGGGGAGTTCATGGCGGCCTCCGACTGGTTGGCGAGGGCCCAGGACGGTCGGGCCTGACCCGATACTGACCGAACGCTCCCGGCGACGGGAGCGTTCGTCCACAGGCGCGAACCACTAGTCCTACCTGCATATTTCTCAGTTACCCACAGCGGTTATCCACAGGGTCCTCGTTCGACCTGGGGACAAGTCGACAGCTCGCCCCGACAAGGTCGACAAATCGCCCTAGCCACTCCTCGACCCGCCCCGGCTGTCCACAGCGCACGGAGAAGCCCTCGTCAGCACGGTTCGCTCAACCAACTCTTTGGAGCGAACAATTCCCACCCAAATGAGTGCCTCAATGGTGTTTGATCACGGAATTCCCAGGGGCGGGACAGGAAATCCACGCGATCTTCCCCGTAGTCCACAGATCTTCCGCACAGCCTGTGGATAACTAAATGCAGAGCCTGGCTTCCGGCATTCTCACGGCTGCCAATTCGGGCATAACGTCACGCGTGACAACACGCGTGACGTTATCCGGTGGGGGCGGGCGAACGCGCACCGGTAGCCTGGGGGGGTGATTGACCTTCGCCTGCTCCGTGAGGACCCCGACCGTGTTCGCGCCTCCCAGCGCGCCCGTGGAGAGGACGTCGCCCTCGTCGACGCCCTGCTCTCCGCCGATGAGCGGCGCAGGTCGTCCGGCGTCCGCTTCGACGAGCTCCGATCCGAGCAGAAGGCGCTCGGCAAGCTGATCCCCAGGGCCACCCCGGAGGAGCGCGCCGAGCTCCTCCAGAAGGCCGAGCAGCTCAAGACCGACGTCAAGGCCGCCGAGGCCGAGCAGAACGAGGCCGACGAGACGGCCAAGCAGCTGCTGCTCCAGCTCGGGAACATCGTCCACACCGACGTCCCGGTCGGCGGCGAGGAGGACTTCGTCGTCCTCGAGACGCACGGCACCATCCGCGACTTCGCGGCCGAGGGCTTCGAGCCCAAGGACCACCTGGAGCTCGGCGAGGCGCTCGGCGCCATCGACGTCGAGCGGGGTGCCAAGGTCTCCGGCTCGCGCTTCTACTACCTGACCGGCGTGGGCGCCCTCCTGGAGCTCGCCCTGGTCAACGCGGCGATCGCGCAGGCCACCGAGGCCGGCTTCATCCCCATGCTGACCCCGGCGCTGGTCCGTCCCCGCGCCATGGAGGGCACCGGCTTCCTCGGCCAGGCCGCGGAGAACGTGTACCACCTGGAGAAGGACGACTACTACCTCGTCGGCACGTCCGAGGTGCCCCTCGCGGCGTACCACATGGACGAGATCATCGACGCGGACAAGCTGCCCCTGCGGTACGCGGGCTTCTCGCCCTGTTTCCGCCGCGAGGCCGGCACGTACGGCAAGGACACCCGCGGCATCTTCCGCGTCCACCAGTTCGACAAGGTCGAGATGTTCTCGTACGTCGCGCCGGAGGACGCCGAGGCCGAGCACAAGCGGCTCCTGGAGTGGGAGAAGCAGTGGCTGACCGGTCTGGAGCTGCCGTTCCAGGTCATCGACGTCGCCACCGGTGACCTCGGTGCCTCCGCCTCCCGCAAGTTCGACTGCGAGGCGTGGATCCCGACGCAGGGCAAGTACCGCGAGCTGACCTCGGCCTCGAACTGCGACAGCTTCCAGGCCCGCCGTCTCTCCGTCCGCATGCGCGACGAGCAGGGCGGCAAGAAGACCGTGCAGCCGCTCGCCACCCTGAACGGCACGCTCTGCGCCGTACCGCGCACGATCGTGGCGATCCTGGAGAACCACCAGCTGCCCGACGGTTCCGTGCGCGTCCCGGAGATGCTGCGGCCCTACCTCGGCGGCCGTGAGTTCCTGGAGCCGATCGCCAAGTGAGCCCGTTCCCCTACCGCCTGGTCGCGACGGATCTCGACGGCACGCTGCTGCGCGCCGACGAGTCCGTCTCGGCCCGCACGCGGGACGCGCTCGCCGCCGTCACGGAGGCGGGCGCCGCGCACATCGTCGTCACCGGCCGGGCGGTGCCCTGGACCCGGCACATCCTGGACGACCTCGGCTACGAGGGGATCGCGGTGTGCGGGCAGGGCGCGCAGGTCTACCACGCGGGTGAGCACCGGCTGCTCACCTCGCTGACCCTGGACCGGCAGCTCGCGGGGCTCGCCCTCTCGAAGATAGAGGCGGAGGTCGGCCCGCTGGCGCTGGCCGCGAGCCGCGACGGCCTGGAGGGCGAGGTCCTGATGGGCCCCGGCTTCCGGGTGCACCCGGGGCCGCTGCCGTACGTGCCGTACGAGGACCCGGCGGAGCTGTGGGCGGCGCCGCTGACCAAGCTCTACCTCCAGCACCCGACGCTGTCGGACGACGAGTTGACCGCCGCCGCCCGTGCGACGGTCGGCGGTCTGGTGGACGTCGTCATGGCGGGGCCCGGTGTGGTGGAGATCCTGCCGCTCGGCCTGAGCAAGGCGACCGGTCTCTCCCTGGCGGCACGCCGGCTGGGTGTGAAGGCGGCGGAGACGATCGCCTTCGGCGACATGCCCAACGACATCCCGATGTTCGGCTGGGCGGCGCACGGCGTGGCCATGGGCAACGCGCACGTCGAACTGCGCGCGGTGGCGGACGAGGTCACCACCTCGAACGAGGAGGACGGCATCGCCGTCGTCCTGGAGCGCCTGCTGTCGGTCTGACCGGCCGCGGGGAAAGAAAAGGGGCGGCCCCGCGTGGACCAGGTCCACGCGCTCGAAGCGGCCGCCCCTTCTTTTCGGGGGATCCCCCGTGTCCCCCGTACAACTAGTGTGCGCCGGGCCCCTGTTCGGGGGCGAATGGTTTTCCGCGGGTGAGCGGGTAGCAGGCGAGGCCGATGGCCAGGGAGACCGCGTGCCCGAGATCGGTGTACGTGCGGTCGGCGAGCAGCGGTACGACGAAGAAGGCCACCACTCCCGCGAGGTAGAGCCAGCGCCAGGGGCGGGCGAGCCGGTACGTGAGGATGCCCGCCGAGGCGGCGAGGCCGTAGCTGACCCCGATGTCGACGACATGCGCCATGCTGCGCGGCACGTCGTGGAGGCGGATGGCCACGAGGACGACCTGCTGGCTGATCAGCGTGGCGGCGATATGGGCCGTGGCGACGACGAAGAGCCATTTCGCCGTACCGAGCCACCGCTCCACGGGCGCGTGGATCAGCTCGAACAGCGCCGCGTACAGCAGCAGGTCGGCCGGGTTCTCGATCCAGAACGCGCTGCCGAGCCGCAGCGGATGGTGGGACAGCTGGTGGAGATTGCTGCTGTTGCGGTGCAGCAGGTAGCTGTCGAGGCCTTGCGGGGACAGCGCGATGACGAGGCTGGTGATCGCGATGACCGCGAGCCAGAGATGCGTACCGGGTGACGAACGCACCCACGACCTGATCGGTCGGGACGGTTCGCCACCCGGGAGGTTCTCGGGAGGCACGTGTCCGTGCCTATCACCCCGAACCGGCAGAAACCTCAGAAATTGATCATGTGTCCGGCAAGGCCGTGGATCGCTTCCTTCACGGCCTCGCCCAGCGTCGGGTGCGCGTGGACGTTCCGCGCGACCTCGTGGACGGTGAGGTCCCACTGCTGCGCCAGGGTCAGCTCGGGGAGCAGCTCGGTGACGTCGGGGCCGATCAGGTGGGCGCCGATGATCTCGCCGTGCGTCCCGTCCGCGATGATCTTGACGAAGCCGGTGGCGTCGCCGAGACCGTGCGCCTTGCCGTTCGCGACGAAGGGGAACTTGGCGACCTTGACGTCGTAGCCCTTCTCGCGGGCCTGCGCCTCGGTCCAGCCGAAGCTGGCGATCTGCGGCTGGCAGTAGGTCGCGCGCGGGATCATCGGGTAGTCGAGCTCCATGGTCTCCGCCTCCCCGATGGTCTCGGCGGCGATGACACCCATGGCCTCGGCGGTGTGCGCGAGCATCAGCTTCGCGGTGACGTCACCGATGGCGTAGATGTGCGGCACGGAGGTGCGGCAGCGGCCGTCGACGTCGATCGCGCCGCGCTCGGTGAGGGCGACACCGGTGGCCTCCAGGCCGTAGCCGGTGACGTTGGGGGCGAAGCCGATGGCCTGGAGGACCTTGTCGGCCTCCAGGACCTTCTGGACGCCGTCCTTGCCGGTGACGGTGACGCGGACCTGCGGGCCGGACTCGTCGATGGCCTCGACGCGGGTCGAGGTCAGGACGTCGATGCCGAGCTTGCGGTACTGCTTCGCGAGCTCCTTGGAGACCTCTTCGTCCTCCAGCGGCGCGATCCGGTCGAGGAACTCGACGATCGTGACCTTGGTGCCGTAGTTGTTGAGGACGTACGCGAACTCGATGCCGATCGCGCCGGCGCCGGCGATGATGATCGACTGCGGGGCGTCCTCGGCGAGGATCTGCTCCTCGTACGAGACGACGCGCTCGCTGCGGGCGGTGCCCGGGAGCAGTCGCGGGGTGGCGCCGGTGGCGATGATGCAGTTGTCGAACTGGATCGTCTCCGAGGTGCCGTCGGACTTGGCGACCTGGAGGGTGTTCGCGTCGAGGAAGGTTCCCCGGCCGCTGAACTCGGTGATCCCGTTCTTCTTCATGAGGAAGTGAACGCCCTTGACGCGGCCGTCCGCGACCGAGCGGCTCCGGCGGAACGCCTCGGTGTAGTCGAAGGAGACGGTGCCGTCCACCTTGATGCCGAAGGTCTTGGCCTCGTGGTTGAAGATGTGGGCCAGTTCAGCGTTGCGCAGCAGTGCCTTGGTGGGGATGCAGCCGACGTTCAGGCAGACACCGCCCCAGTACTTCTCCTCGACGACCGCGACCCGCTTGCCCAGCTGGGCGGCGCGGATGGCGGCGACGTAGCCGCCGGGGCCAGCTCCGAGTACGACGACGTCGAAGCGGTCTGACATGACTGACTCCCGAGGGTGGTGAGGGTGTTCGGTCCGCGTACGGGCCCACAGTAGTCCGGTGTCCCGCCCACGGTCAGTTGTAGGATGACCGGGCAACCGGGCAAAAGGAGAGGTCGGAACGGCATGGCACTCAGGGCGACGGGACGGACCTCGCTGGTGGACTCCGTGGTGGACCAGCTGCGGACGCAGCTCGCGGACGGCGAGTGGGCGGTCGGCGACCGCATCCCGACCGAGCACGAGCTCGCCCAGCAGCTCGGTGTGGGCCGCAACACCGTCCGCGAGGCGGTCAGGGTCCTGGTCCACGCGGGCCTGCTCGAATCCCGTCAGGGCAACGGCACCTTCGTCAGGTCGACCGCCGATCCGGCGGCCGTGCTGCGCGGGGTGCGGCACGCGGGCGCGGCCGACGTCCTCGAACTCCGGGTCGCCCTGGAGGCCGAGGCGGCGCGGCTCGCGGCGGCCCGGCGGGACACCCACGACCTGCTGCGGCTCCGGGCGGCCCTCACCACGCTGCGCGAGGAGGGCGACCGGAACGCGGACGCCGACCTCGCCTTCCACCTCGCGGTCGTCGGCGCCACCCACAACGCGGCCTTCGTCGAGGTGTACCGCTTCTTCTCCGCCCAGGTGCACGAGGTGCTCGTGGAGGCCCTCGGCGACCGGGAGATGCCGCCGGTCGACATCGACGCCCACGAGGCCCTGGTCACCGCGATCGAGGCGGGCGACCCGGAGGCGGCGGAGCGCCAGGCCCGCGAACTGCTGCGGGTCCCGATGGAGACGGTCGCGGCACTGACGGAGAACTCCCGATGAGCGCGGACACCCGTACGGCGGGTTCCGCCGCGCCCTCCCCCGTACCGCCGCCCGGGCTCGTCGACGCGGAGGCCGGGGTCGCGGCGTCGGCCGCCGGGGCGGCGGCGCGGCGGGCGCTGCTCGCGCATCCGGCGCTGCTCCTGGCCGGGATCGTGCTGGCCTCGCTGAACATGCGAGCCGCGCTCGCGAGCGTCGCGCCGCTGGTCGGCGAAATATCCGGGGCCTTCGGGCTCTCCTCCACGGCGAGTTCGCTCGTGACCTCGGTGCCCGTGCTGTTCCTCGGCGTCGGCGCGCTGGTGGCGCCCTGGCTGGGGCGCCGCTTCGGCGCCGAACGGGTGCTGCTCGGGGCCTTGCTGCTGCTCGCCGTCGGCATCCTCGCGCGCGTGCTGCCCTCCGTGTACGCGCTGTACGGCGGCGGCATCCTCGTCGGCACCGCGATCGCCCTGCTGAATGTGCTGATGCCGGGCCTGATCAAGCGTGACTTCCCGGACCGGGCCGCGGCGATGACCTCGGTCTACACGGGCGCGATGATCGCCGGCGCGACGGTCGCGGCGGCGGCCGCGGTGCCGCTGGAGAAGGCGCTCGGCGGTGGCTGGGAGGGCTCGCTCGGCTTCTGGTCCCTGCTCGCCGTGGTCGCCGCGGTCGCCTGGCTGCCCCAGGTCCTGATCGCCCGGGGCCGCACCGGCCACGAGGTACGGGCCGTCCCGGCCGCCGGCGCCCGCCCGGTGAGCGTCTGGCGCTCGGCGCTCGCCTGGCAGGTCACGCTCTTCATGGGCCTGCAGTCGCTGTGGTCGTACGTGCTGATCGCCTGGATGCCGACGATCTTCACCGACCACGGGATGAGCCGCTCCACGGCCGGTGTCGTCTTCGCCTTCAACAACCTGATCCAGGTCGCGGGCGCCTTCGTGGTGCCGCTGCTCGCCGGCCGGATGCGGAGCCAGCGTCCGCTGATCGTCCTGGTCACCACGCTGGTCGCGGCCGGTTACGCCGGTCTGATGGTGGCGCCGGTGGAGGGTGCCTGGCTCTGGTCGGCGGTGCTCGGGGTCGGCCAGGGCGGGGCGGTCGGTCTCGCCCTGACCCTGATCGTGCTGCGCTCGGGGGACGCGGTGACCGCGGCCCGGCTGTCCGGGATGGCCCAGACGGTCGGCTATCTGCTCGCCGCCGCGGGCCCGCTCGCGGCCGGCGAGCAGATAGCC
>NZ_LIPQ01000330.1 GCF_001418135.1 Streptomyces aureus | reverse complement strand
CGCCGCCGGCCGCACGGTCGCCGTCGTCGACGGCCACTGCTACGCCCTGCACCCCTGGATCGACGGCCGCCACCGCGACGGCACCCAGCTCTCCACCGGCTGCTCCCGGCGCCTCGGCACCCTCCTCGGACAGGTCCACACCGCCCTGGACCGGGTCATGGAGCCCTCGGGGCCGGACGGGGCGCCCGGCACCGCCGAGGACGGCGTCTGCGCCAGCGCCGACCTCCAGGACACCTTCCGCGCCATCGACGAACTGATCCGCCTCGCCCGCGCCCACCGCCCCCGCGACAGCTTCGACGCGCTCGCCGAGCACCGGCTGAGGGAGCGCCGCAGGCTCCTCGCCCAGCACGCCCACCACCGGCCGCCGCCCGCCGCTGCCGCCGGCTGGGTGCACGGCGACTTCCACCCGCTGAACCTGCTCTACCGGGGCGCCGAGCCCGCCGCGATCGTCGACTGGGACCGGCTCGGGGTCCGCCCGAGGGCCGAGGAGGCAGTCAGGGCCGCCGCCATCTTCTTCGTACGGCCGGGGGGTGAGCTGGCCCTGGAGAAGGTGCGGGCGTACGCGCGCGCGTACCGGCGGGCGACCGGCGCCGACCGCGCCGAGCTGGCGGCGGCGGCGCACCGGGTGTGGTGGGAGCGGCTCAATGACTTCTGGACCCTGCGCTGGCGCTACCAGCTGCACGACCGAAGGGCCGACCCGCAGTTTCCTGCGGTGTCGGCCCTGGCGGTCTGGTGGACCCGCGAGTACGAGGCGGTGAGCGACGCGTTCGCGGGGTGAGGCGGGGTCCGGCCCGGGAAGCCCGGGCCGTGCCCGGTCAGCCGGTCTGGGCGCCACCCGTCGGCGGCGGGTCCGAGTTGTTGCCACCCCCGGTGGGACCGGTGGGCGTCTCGGGCGACGGCGTGCCGGTGGGATCCGTGGGCTGACCCGTCGGCTCCGTCGGCTCGTCCGTGGGCTCCGTCGGCGGCTCGGTCGTCTTCGACGGCTCGGTCGTCGGCGGAGTCGTGGTCGGCGGCTGGGTCGTCGGCTCGTACGTGGTCGGCGGCGGCCACGGCGCCTCCGAGACGCCCCCGTCGCTCGTGCCCGTGTCGGTCGACGGCTCCTGGGAGGGCTCCTCCGACGGCGTCGGCTCCTCCGACTGCGTCGACGGCGAGGTGCTGACCGTCGGCGTCGGCGTGCCGCCCTTCTGGTTGCCCGGGTCGCCCGCCTTGTCCAGGGCGTAGACGACACCGGCGACGACCGCGACCAGCGCGAGCGCGGCGAACAGCCAGATCTTGCCGCGGCCGTTGCCACCGTTGCGCGAGCCGTACGAACCGTCCTGGCCGTAGCCGCCGTTCCCGCCCGCACCGCCGTCGTAGCCGTACCCGCCGTCCTCCGGGTTCACCGGGGGAAGGATCGGACGCTGCGCGGTCTCGCCGTGCATGGGGTGGCCCATCGCGGTCGTCGCGGCCATGCCGCCGCCCGGGGTGTGACCGCCCTCGTGCACCTCGACCGGCCCGGTGTTCCACGTGCCGGTGTGACCGCCCTGCTGCTGGAGCATCTGCAGGCCGTACTGGATGAGGCCGCGCATCTCCTCGGCGCTCTGGAACCGGTCGTCCGGGTCCTTCGCGAGCGAGCGCATCACCAGACCGTCCAGTTCCGGCGGCACGGACTGCGTGACGTCGGAGGGCGGGACCGGTGCGTCCTGGACGTGCTGGTACACGACGGACAGCGGGGTCTCACCGGTGAACGGGGGTCGCAGCGCGAGGAGTTCGTAGAGGAGGCAGCCCGTCGCGTACAGGTCGGAGCGGTGGTCGACGGCCTTGCCGAGCGCCTGCTCCGGGGAGAGGTACTGCGGCGTGCCCATGACCATGCCGGTCTGGGTCATCGTCGACTGCGCGCCGTGCAGGGCACGCGCGATGCCGAAGTCCATGACCTTCACGGCGCCGCCGTGGGTGATGATCACGTTCGCCGGCTTGATGTCACGGTGCACGATGCCGTGCTGGTGCGAATAGGCCAGCGCCTCCAGGACGCCGGAGACGATGATGAGGGCCTGCTCGGGCCCGGGGGCCTCGGCGCTGAGCAGCAGGTCGCGGATGGTGCGGCCCTCGACCAGCTCCATCACGATGTACGGCACGGGCCGGCCGGCCACGAGGTCCTCGCCGGAGTCGTAGACCGCGACGATGGCGTGGTGGTTGAGCCCGGCGACCGACTGCGCCTCGCGGGTGAAGCGGGCCTTGGAGACCGGGTCCTCGGCGAGATCGGCGCGGAGGAGCTTGACCGCGACCGTACGGCCGAGCCGTACGTCCTCGGCGGCGAAGACCTCCGCCATGCCACCGCGACCCAGACGGTGCGTCAGGCGGTAGCGGCCGTCGCCGACGACTCCGCCGACGCCCCAGGACTCCGCCGACGACTCCGGCACACCGCCGCCTGCTCCGGATTCGGGTGCCATCAGTCCTCGCCGTCGTCTGTCGTGCCGTGTCCAGTCGTCACGCTACAGGCTCCGTACGACACCACGGTCCGAGATGGACCGGCCATCCAACCCCTTCCACGTACACCTGTGCAAATTCGGCAGGATTCCTCCGCCCCCGGGGAAACGGTTCGGAGAACCTTCCTGTGCGGAGGGTCACGGAACGGGCACCTGGCTTGACGTGTCACTGCCCTCGGGCAGACTTGGCCAGGAAATTCCGGATCAACGCCGCCACGCGCGCGTAGGGGGAAGCACAGATGAGCCAGGACGGCGCACAGGGCCGCTATGCGGGCGGTTCGGTCGCGGGCGGCCGGTACCAGCTGCGCGACCTTCTCGGCGAGGGCGGCATGGCGTCGGTCTACCTGGCCTACGACAGCGCGCTCGACCGCCAGGTCGCCATCAAGACGCTGCACACCGAGCTCGGCCGGGAACAGTCCTTCCGCGAGCGCTTCCGCCGCGAGGCGCAGGCGGTCGCGAAGCTGTCGCACACCAACATCGTCTCGGTCTTCGACACCGGCGAGGACACCCTCGACGGTGCCGTCATGCCGTACATCGTCATGGAGTACGTGGAGGGGCAGCCGCTCGGCTCGGTCCTCGCCGCGGACATCCAGCAGTACGGCGCGATGCCGGCCGACAAGGCGCTGAAGGTCACGGCCGACGTGCTCGCCGCCCTCGAGGTCAGCCACGAGATGGGCCTGGTCCACCGCGACATCAAGCCCGGCAACGTGATGCAGACCAAGCGCGGCGTGGTCAAGGTCATGGACTTCGGCATCGCCCGGGCCATGCAGTCCGGCGTCACGTCGATGACCCAGACCGGCATGGTC
>NZ_LIPQ01000033.1 GCF_001418135.1 Streptomyces aureus | reverse complement strand
CGAGCAGCGCGGCCTCGGCGGCGCGGACGTGGTCGAGCGACTCGGCCTCGAAGGCGAGGTGGTGGAGGCCCGCGCGGCCCGGCGCGTAGGCCTCGTCGGCCTGCTGCCAGAGGGTGAGGACCAGACGGCCGTCCCGGCCGAGGAAGGCGAAGCGGCTGTCCCCCTCCTTGCCCTCGCCGAGCGTCTCGAAGCCGAGGACCTCTCCGTAGAAGGTGAGCGAGCGGTCCAGGTCGGTGACGTTGAGGCCGACGTGGTGGGTGGTGAGCGTGCCGATCGCGGTCATGGCGGATCCATCCGTTCCGGGTGCGGCCGGCCCCTCTCCCGGGCTAACCTCTTAATTCGACTTTAGGGGTTAGACGCGGTGAGAGTCAACCGCTCACGTACTCTTGAGTGGTTAGTTCATCGAGGAGGGTTCCCGTCATGACCGCGATCGACCCACGGCCGCTCGTCGGCGAGCCGGTCTCCCTTGATCTGCTCAACACCCGCTGGAACGACGAGGGCGTCCGGCAGGACCTGCTCGCCGGGGTCGAGGGGCTCGCCGTCTGGCTCGCCGCCAACGGGCTCGACGAGCGGTTCACCGCCGACGCCACCACCCTGCGCCACACCCTCACCGCCCGGGACGCGCTCGCCGCGCTCGTCGACCGCCCCGGCGACCCCACCGCCACCGCCCGCGTCGACGCGGTCCTCGGCCACGGCCGCATCCGGGCCACGCTCACCGCCGAGGGCCCCGGCGAGCGACCCGAGTTCACTGACTCCGCCTGGGGCCCCGGCTGGACCGCCGCCCGCGACTACCTCGACCTGCTGCGCACCGCCCCCGAGCGGATCCGGGCCTGCGCCCACGAGGCGTGCATCCTGCACTTCTTCGACACCTCGCGGAACGGCACCCGCCGCTGGTGCTCGATGGCCGTCTGCGGCAACCGCGCCAAGGCCTCCCGCCACTACGCCCGCACGAAGGAGAGCTGACCCTCTTTCGTCCCGTCCCTTGGACAATGGATTGGACAAGGCGCCCCGGGACATACGCATCATGGACCGGCAGCAACCTGCACATACGTACGGAGGAGTCCCCGTGAAGGTCGGAATCGTCGGAGCCACCGGTCAGGTCGGCACAGTCATGCGCAGCATCCTGGCCGAGCGGAGCTTCCCCCTCGACGAGCTGCGGCTCTTCGCCTCCGCCCGCTCCGCCGGCACCGTCGTGGACGGCGTCACGGTCGAAGACGCCTCCACCGCCGACTACACCGGCCTGGACATCGTCCTCTTCTCCGCCGGCGGCGCCACCTCCCGCGCCCTCGCCGAGAAGGTCGCCTCCCAGGGCGCCGTCGTGATCGACAACTCCTCCGCCTGGCGCGGCGACCCCGAGGTCCCGCTGGTGGTCTCCGAGGTCAACGCGCACGCGATCAAGGACCGCCCCAAGGGCATCATCGCCAACCCGAACTGCACCACGATGGCCGCGATGCCGGTCCTCAAGCCCCTCCACCAGGAGGCCGGCCTCACCGCGCTGATCGCCACCACCTACCAGGCCGTCTCCGGCTCGGGCGTCGCCGGTGTCGCCGAGCTGCGCACCCAGGCGTGCGCCGTGGCCGAGACCGCCGACCAGCTGGCGTTCGACGGCGAGGCCGTCGAGTTCCCCGAGCCCGCCGTCTACAAGCGCCCGATCGCGTTCAACGTGGTCCCGCTGGCCGGTTCCGTCGTCGACGACGGCTCCTTCGAGACCGACGAGGAGCAGAAGCTCCGCAACGAGTCCCGCAAGATCCTGGAGATCCCCGGCCTCAAGGTCTCCGGCACCTGCGTGCGCGTCCCGGTCTTCTCCGGCCACTCCCTCCAGGTGAACGTCCGCTTCGACCGCCCGATCAGCGTCGAGCGCGCCTACGAGCTGCTCAAGGACGCCGAGGGCGTCGAGCTCTCCGAGATCCCGACCCCGCTCCAGGCGGCCGGCAAGGACGCCTCGTACGTGGGCCGCATCCGCGTGGACGAGACCGTCGAGAACGGCCTCGCGCTCTTCCTCTCCAACGACAACCTGCGCAAGGGCGCGGCGCTGAACGCCGTGCAGATCGCGGAGCTGGTCGCGGCCGAGCTCAAGGGCGCCTGACGCCCGGAACGGTACGGGGGCGGCCATCCGGAGACGGGTGGCCGCCCTCGCGCGTTCGCCTCGGAAACTCGCGTGTTCGCCCTGGGAAATGTCTCGTGCGCTGCCGACACACCCCGTGGAAGGATGGGCCAAACATCACAAAACCGAGGAGTTGACCGGGTGCCTGGCACAAACCTGACCCGTGAAGAGGCTCAGCAGCGGGCAGCGCTGCTCACCGTGGACGCGTACGAGGTCGAACTCGACCTCTCCGGTGCGCAGGAGGGCGGCACCTACCGGTCCGTCACCACCGTCCGCTTCGATTCCGCCGAGGCCGGTGCCTCGACCTTCATCGACCTCGTCGCCCCCGCCGTCCACGAGGTCGTGCTGAACGGCCACGCGCTGGACGTCGCCGCCGTCTTCCGCGACGCGCGGATCACGCTGGCCCACCTGGTCGCGGGCCGCAACGAACTGAAGGTCGTCGCCGACTGCGCGTACACCAACACCGGCGAGGGTCTGCACCGCTTCGTCGACCCGGTCGACGACCAGGCCTATCTGTACACGCAGTTCGAGGTGCCGGACGCGCGTCGCGTCTTCGCCTCGTTCGAGCAGCCCGACCTCAAGGCGACCTTCCAGTTCACCGTGAAGGCGCCGACGGGCTGGAAGGTCATCTCCAACTCGCCGACCCCGGAGCCCAAGGACGACCTCTGGGTCTTCGAGCCGACGCCGCGGATCTCCACCTACATCACCGCGCTGATCGTCGGCCCGTACCACTCGGTGCACTCCTCGTACGAGAAGGACGGGCAGAGCGTCCCGCTCGGCATCTACTGCCGTCCGTCGCTCGCCGAGTTCCTCGACGCGGACCACATCTTCGACGTCACGCGCCAGGGCTTCGACTGGTTCCAGGAGAAGTTCGCGTACGACTACCCGTTCGCGAAGTACGACCAGCTCTTCGTGCCGGAGTTCAACGCGGGCGCGATGGAGAACGCGGGCGCGGTCACCATCCGCGACCAGTACGTCTTCCGCTCGAAGGTGACGGACGCGGCGTACGAGCGGCGCGCCGAGACCATCCTGCACGAGCTCGCCCACATGTGGTTCGGCGACCTCGTGACGATGGAGTGGTGGAACGACCTCTGGCTGAACGAGTCGTTCGCCACCTACACCTCCGTCGCCTGCCAGGCCTCGGTGGCGGGCACCCGCTGGCCCAACGCCTGGACGACCTTCGCCAACGCGGAGAAGACCTGGGCCTACCGCCAGGACCAGCTGCCGTCCACGCACCCGATCATGGCCGAGATCAACGACCTGGAGGACGTGCTCGTCAACTTCGACGGGATCACGTACGCCAAGGGCGCCTCGGTCCTGAAGCAGCTCGTCGCCTACGTCGGCCAGGACGAGTTCTTCAAGGGCGTCCAGGCCTACTTCCAGGCCCACGCCTTCGGCAACACCCGCCTCTCCGACCTCCTCGGCGCCCTGGAGGAGACCTCCGGCCGCGACCTGAAGACCTGGTCGAAGGCATGGCTGGAGACGGCCGGCATCAACATCCTCCGCCCGGAGATCGAGACCGACGAGAAGGGCGCGATCACCGCCTTCGGCGTCAAGCAGGAGGCGCCCGCGCTCCCCGCCGGCGCCAAGGGCGAGGCCGTCCTGCGCCCGCACCGGATCGCGATCGGCTTCTACGACCTCGACGCGGCCGGCAAGCTGGTCCGCACCGAGCGACTCGAACTCGACATCGAGGCCGCCGAGCTGACCGCCGTCCCGCAGCTCGTGGGCAAGGCCCGCCCGGCGGTCGTCCTCCTCAACGACGACGACCTGTCGTACGCCAAGGTCCGCCTCGACGAGGTGTCCCTGAAGAACGTCACCGCGCACCTCGGCGACTTCGCCGAGTCGCTGCCGCGCGCCCTGTGCTGGGCCTCGGCCTGGGACATGACCCGCGACGGCGAGCTGGCCACCCGCGACTACCTGGAGCTCGTGCTCTCCGGTGTCGCCAAGGAGACCGACATCGGCGTGGTCCAGTCGCTCCAGGGCCAGGTCAAGGCCGCCCTGGAGATGTACGCGGCGCCGGAGTGGCGGGCCACGGGCCTCGCCCGCTGGGGCACCTTCGCCCAGGAGCAGCTGCGTGCCGCCGCGGGTGGCAGCGACCACCAGCTGGCGTGGGCGCGGGCCTTCGCGGCGACCGCGCGTACGGACGGGGAGCTCGACCTGCTCGCCGGGCTGCTCGACGGCTCCCAGGTGATCGACGGCCTGGCCGTCGACACCGAGCTGCGCTGGGCGTTCGTCCAGCGGCTCGCGGCCACCGGCCGCTTCGACGAGGCGGAGATCGCCGCCGAACTGGAGCGCGACCGCACCGCGGCGGGCGAGCGGCACGCGGCCACCGCGCGCGCGGCCCGTCCGACGGAGGCGGCGAAGGCGGAGGCCTGGGCCTCGGTCGTCGAGGACGACAAGCTGGCGAACGCCGTGCAGGAGGCCGTCATCGGCGGCTTCGTGCAGGCCGACCAGCGCGATCTGCTCGCCCCGTTCACGGCGAAGTACTTCGCGTCGATCAAGAGGGTCTCGGAGACCCGCAGCCACGAGATCGTCCAGCAGATCGTGGTCGGTCTCTACCCGAGCCTCCAGGTCTCGCAGGAGACCCTGGACGCGACGGACGCCTGGATCGCCGAGCACAACCCGGCCCCGGCGCTGCGCCGTCTGGTGACGGAGAGCCGCGCGGGCGTGGAGCGTGCGCTCCGGGCGCGGGCGGCGGACGCGGCGGCGGCGAAGTAGTACGCACACGGTGGAGGGGCCCCGGACCGGCGACGGTCCGGGGCCCCTTCGGCGCTTCGGCGATCCGGTGGATCGGCCGGCCGCGGACGTCGCACGTGATCGTGCGCGGCCGCTTCGGCGATCCGACGGACCAGCCGACCGCGGACGTCGCACGTGACCGTGCGCGGCGGCGGCCGCCGTGAGGTCCGCCCGGCGGGCGGGCGTCGGCGCGCTGCCGCGCCGCCGGGCGGAAGTGTGTGGCCCGCGGCCGTGTTCAGCCGCCGAGCGCCGTGAACCGGGCGCGCAGGTCGGCCGCGCCCTGCTCCGTCAGTGCCCCGTGCAGCCGCATCCGGGCGACGCCGCCGTCGGGGAAGGCGTCGAGGCGGACGTGGGTGACGACGGCCTGGGCGGGGAGCTTGAAGCGGTGGAGGGTGTCGGGCTGGAGCTTGGTGCGGGGGATGATCTCGAACCACTCCGCGCCTCCCGAGGGATCGCCGTTGCATCCCTGGAGGGCGATCCAGCCGGCCGAGTTGCCCTTGAGGTAGGCGGTGTCGATCTCGACGGCGCGGACGGCGCCCTGCGCGGCGAGCCGGAAGCGCACCCAGTCGTTGGTGCCGCGCACCCGGCGGCGCCGGTTCTCCCAGCCGTCGTCCATCTTGCGGGAGGTGCCCGGCAGGATGATCTGGGTGGGCGAGGAGTAGAACCTGTCGGAGGCGTCCTCGTACGAACCGCCGTTGAGTACGGAGATCAGGTCGAGGGTGCCGAGCAGCTCAAGCCACTCGGGGTCGGGCACGACCTCGCCGTGGACGCGGAGGCGGGCGATGCCGCCGTCGGGGTGCTGGCAGACCCGGAGGTGGGTCCAGCGGCGCTCGGCGGTGACGGTGAAGCCGTTCTCGGCGTGGCCCCGGACGGGGGTCGGCGGGACGAGTTCCTCCCACGTGGCGTCCAGCAGTTCCGCGGGGCTCGGCGAGCCTTCCACCGAGGTGGCCTGGATGCTCACGCGCTGCGGGTAGTTGCCGCGGAAGTGGGCGGTGTCGACGATGATCCCGCGGATCACACCGGGGGCGCCGAGCCGGACGATCGCCCAGTCGTGGTCCTCGGGGGCCGGGAAGACGTTCTCGGCGTCGGCGCCACGGCGGCGGCGGGTCTCCCAGCCGTCCATGATCTTGCCCTTGTGGCCGAAGTGCTCCGGGTCGAAGACGGCCCGCTCGCGGACGAGGAGGTTCTCCCGCTCGGCGAAGAACTCGTCGTTCGCGGCGACGACGCCGGCGCCGAGACGGCGGTCGGCGAGGTCGACCAGCTCGGTGAAGGGGAAGTCACCGGTCCGGTAGTCGGCGTACGGGTCGCCGCCGGAGTACGGGGCGGCGTCGTTGGCGTGCGGGTCCTGGTCCTGGCTCGTCTCGAAGGTCATGCGTCGACTGTGCGCCCCGGAGACCTGGTGGGTCCATCGAATGTTTTCGATGGGCATCTTCAGTTCTTCTGAACGATGTGGGGTCAGCTCTGCTGGACGGTTTCCCGTTGGGCCGCCGCCTGCCGGAGCGCGGCGAGCACCCGCGCCACCGCCGGGCCCTCCTCCGCGCCGCGCCGTACCGCCGCGACGACATGGCGGCGCGGCTGGTCGGCGGCGAGGACGCGCATCACGGTCCCGGCACCGCCCCGGCGTTCCGCGGAGGCCATCCTGGGCACCAGGGCGATGCCCATCCCCGCCTCGACCATGGCGAGGATCGCGGTCCAGCCGGAGGCGCTGTGGGCCTGCTCGGGGACGAAGCCGGCGGCCTCGCAGGCGGCGGTGGTGATCTCCGACCAGGGGCCCGAGCCGCCGAAGATCCAGGGCTCGGCGGCGAGGTCGGCGAGCCGCAGGCCGGGCGCGTCGGCGTGCGGGTGCCCGGCGGGCAGGGCCACGTCGAGGGGGTCGGCGAGCAGCGGGACCCGGCTGAACTTGGGGTCGCGCGCGGAGGGCGCGTGGGCGGCGAGCGAGAGCGCCAGGTCGACCTCGCCGGCCGAGAGCAGCTCGTACGCCTCCGCCGCCTCGGCCTCCCTGATCCGGACGTCGAGCCCGGGGTGCGCGCTCCGCAGTTGCCGTACGGCGGGCACGACGAGCGCCGGCACGGCCGTCGAGAACGCCGCCACCCGCACCTCTCCGGCCTCGCCCCGCAGATAGCCGTCGAGTTCGGCGTCGGCGCGTTCCAGCTGGGCGAAGACCACCTCCGCGTGCCGCAGCACGAGATGGGCGGCGTCGGTGAGCCGGACGCGGCGGCCCTGGGCCTCCAGGACGGGCACGCCGAGCTGTTTGGCGAGGTTGGTGAGCTGCTGCGACACGGCCGAGGGGGTCATGAGCAGCGCCTCCGCGGTCGCGGTGACGGTGCCGCGGTCACGGAGGGTGCGGAGGATCTGGAGCTTCTTGATGTCCCACTCGGTCATGGGGCGCAACCTATCCGGACCTGTGCGGCCCCGCGCGCGCCGGTCGCCGAGCCCAGGGCCACTCCGCCGAGGATGAGCACCATGCAGGCCACGCCGAGGACGCCGAGCCGCTCGCCGAGCAGGGCGTACGAGAGAAGGGCGACGCAGACGGGCTGGAGGTGGTAGACGACGCCCGCGCGGGCCGCGCCGATGAGGGAGACGGCCTTGTTCCAGGCGAAGAAGGCGACGGCGGAGGACGCGACGCCCACGTAGAGCAGCGGGCCGACGGTGGCGGCGCCGACGGTGAACCCGCCCTGGACGGCGAGGGACACGGCGTACACGGGGGCGAGCATCAGCGCGCCGAGCAGGAAGGTGACGAAGAGGAAGGCGAGTCCGCCGATCTCCGCGGGCCTGCGCTTGAGCAGGGCGCTGTACGAGGCGAAGGACAGGGCCGCGGCGAACATCCACAGGTCGCCCGCCCCGAAGTCGACGGCGAGGGAGCCCTTTCCGACGAGCAGCAGGACGCCGACGACCGCGGCGGTCATGCCGAGGAGGCGGCGGGCGCCGAGGCGTTCGCCGCCGAGCCGGGACCACACCGCCATGATCACCGGGGAGGCGGCCATGATCATGCCCATGTTGGTGGCGGAGGTGGTCAGTCCTGCCTGGTGCACCAGGGTGTTGTAGAGCGCGACGCCGAAGAGCGAGGCGAGCGCGACGAATCCGAAGTGCCGCCGGATCGCCTTCCGCTGCCGCCAGAACGGGCGGGCGGCGAACGGGGCGACGGCGACGAGGGCGATGACCCAGCGCCAGAAGACGGCCTGGACGGGTGGCACCGAGTCGGCCATGCCGCGGGTGGCGACGAAGCTGCCGGACCAGACGACGGTGGCGAGCAGGGCGAGGAGCACACCGAAGCCGGCGCCTCGGGCGGGCGCCGGCTTCCGGGTGACGACGGGGGTCGGGTGACGTGCGGTGATCAGGCTCATGCGGCCTACCGTCGCACTCCCGAACCTTCCAGGTCCATCGAAACTTTCTGACCATTCCGTTCAGCAAGGCTGAACAATCCGGTACCGGTGCCCGTCGCGACGACCTGCCCGGCCTCCTTCGGCGTACGCGGGCCCAGCTGGCCCGCCAGGGTCGCACCGAAGGCGATCACCATGCCGAGCAGCTGCACCGCACCGAGGGCCTGGCCGAGCGCCGCCCAGCCGACGATCGCGGCGGTGACGGGCGAGAGCGGGCCGAGGAGGGTGACGGAGGAGGCGCTGAGCCGCTCGATGCCGCGGAACCAGAGGAAGTACGAGATCGCGGTGTTGCCGAAGGCGAGGTAGGCGTACCCGGCCAGGTTGGTGCCGGTCAGGGCCGGCGGGGCGCCCTCGGCCAGGAAGGCGATCGGCAGGATGATCAGGCCGCCCGCGGTGAGCTGCCAGCCGGTGAGCGCGAGGGCGCCGACACCCTCGGGACGGCCCCAGCGCTTGGTGAGGACGACGCCCGCCGACATCGAGAGGGAGGAGAGCAGCCCGGCGAGCACGCCGCCGGTGTCGAACGCCGCCCCGGCCTTGAGGACCACGAGGCTGACGCCGAACGCGGCGGCGATGGCGGTGAGCAGGGTCCTCACGGCGGGCCTCTCGCCGAGGAGGAGGGCGGCGAGCCCGACGACGAAGAGGGGGCCGACGGAGCCGACGACGGCGGCGACGCCGCCGGGGAGCCGGTAGGCGGCGAGGAAGAGCAGGGGGAAGAACGCGCCGATGTTGAGGGCTCCGAGGACGGCGGACTTCCACCACCAGGCGCCCCGGGGGAGCTTGCGGGTGAGCGCCAGGAGCAGGAGTCCGGCGGGCAGGGCGCGCATCAGGCCGGTGAAGAGCGGCCGGTCGGGCGGCAGGAACTCCGTCGTGACGAAGTAGGTGGAGCCCCAGGAGATCGGGGCCAGGGCGGTCAGTGCGACGACGGCTGCCTTGCGGGACATGACGGTCTCCCCCTCGCTGCGGATGCCGGTCCGGGTGCCGGGCTGGCTTGGCGGTAATTAACTTACCACTAAGCTACTTACTCGCAAGTGGCTTTCTTGCCATCGAGTCACACGGAAGAGGAGACTGCTCGCATGGACACGAAGACCCCCGGGCCCGGCCCCGCCCACGACGCAGTCGACGCCATCACCGACCAGTGGGCGGTGGTCCGCCCCGACCTGGACACCGTGCCGATGGCCGTCTTCGGGCGGATCTACCGGCTCGCGAACGCCATGCGCGGCCGGGTGGACAAGGCGTACGCGCCCTACGGCCTGGCGCTCGGGGAGTTCGACGTGCTCGCGACCCTGCGCCGCTCAGGGGAGCCGTACACGCTCTCGCCGCGCGAGCTGACGGCGACGCTGATGATCACCACCGGTGGGATGACCGGTCGGTTGGACAAGCTGGAGAAGGCGGGGCTCGTCACCCGCAGCCCCGATCCGCACGACCGGCGCGGACTGCGGGTCACGCTCACCGAGCACGGCCGGGAGCTGGTGGACCAGTCCGTCGCGGCCGGTCTCGCGCAGCAGCGGGCGGCCCTGGAGGGGGCGCTCAGCGAGGAGGAGGCGGCGCAGCTGGCCGGGCTGCTGCGCAAACTGCTGGCGACCACGGCGTAGGACCCACTCGGGCGGCGACCCCGATGGGGGCCGCGCGCACCTTCCCGCACGCGGTTTCCACGCACGCGAGGGCGCCGCACGGTACGGCGTACCGTGCGGCGCCCTCGGCGGAGCGGAGGAGGAGGCGGTCAGGCCTTCTTGGACTTGTCGAGCAGCATCACGAGACCGGCGATCACCAGGAACAGCACCAGCGGTGCGGCCACGAACAGGCCGAGGGTCTCCATGACCGACAGCTTGGGGGCCGGGTCGTCGCCGTCGTCGCGGGTGAGCGCGAGCGCGGGGGACGACATGAGCAGCATCATCAGCGTCGTGCCGGCCGCGAGCGAGCCGGCGCGCAGTGCGTTCTTCTTGTCCACGGTGCAAACGTAGCGAACACCTAATCGGACCGCGCGCCCGGGGGTGCCGTACGGGCGTCGGAGCGGGCCGTACGTGTCTCCGGGAGCGCCGTGCGCGCGTGGAGTTCGCGCAGCAGGGCGTGCGCCCGGGGCGAGGCGGCGAGGCGCTCCAGGGTCATCGGCTGCCCGTCCGCGTCCGCGAGCGGCAGCCGCCAGTTGGGGTACTCGTCCCAGGTGCCGGGCAGGTTCTGCGGTCTGCGGTCGCCCACCGCGTCCGGCAGCCAGACACCCACCATCCGGGCCGGGGTGTCGAGCAGGAACCGGTGGACGGCCCTGATCTCGGCCTCCTCGGCTCCCGGGCCCTCCGGGAGCAGACCGAGCCGCTGGAACAGGCCCAGCCACTCGGCGGTCTCGGCGGCGTCCGCCGCCCGCTCGCGCGCCAGGTCTCCGGGGAGCATGCCGAGGCGGTGCCGCAGGGTGACGTGGTCGCCGGAGAGCCGGGCGGCGGTCGGGGGCAGGTCGTGGGTCGTGGCGGTGGCCACGCACTCCGCGCGCCACTCGGCCGGGGCCAGCGGACGGCCCGAGGCCGCCCAGTCCCGCTCGAACCAGAGCACGGAGGTGCCGAACACCCCGCGCGCGGCCAGCTCCTCCCGTACGCCGGACTCGACCGTGCCGAGGTCCTCGCCGATGACGAGGGCTCCGGCGCGGTGGGCCTCCAGGACGAGGACGGCGAGCATCGCCCCGGCGTCGTACCGGACATAGGTGCCCTCGGTGGGCTCGCGGCCCTCCGGCACCCACCAGAGCCGGAACAGGCCCATCACATGGTCGATGCGCAGCGCGCCCGCGTGGCGCAGGAGTTCGCGCAGGAGCCCGCGGTACGGGGCGTAGCCGGTGGCGGCCAGGGCGTCGGGCCGCCAGGGCGGCAGGCCCCAGTCCTGGCCGCGGGAGTTGAAGGCGTCGGGCGGGGCGCCGACCGACATGCCGGCCGCGAAGGCGTCCTGCTGGGCCCAGGCGTCGGAGCCCTCCGGGTGGACGCCGACCGCCAGGTCGTGGACGATCCCGACCTCCATCCCGGCCGCGCGGGCGGCCGCTGCGGCGTCGGCGAGCTGCCGGTCCGTCAGCCAGGCCAGCCGGCAGTGGAAGTCGACCCGGGCGGCGAGGGCGGGGTCGTCGCGGACGACGGCCTCCGCCGCGCGCGGGGAGCGCAGCTCCTCGGGCCAGGTCCGCCAGTGGTGGCCGTGCCGCTCGGCGAGGGCCTGGTAGGTGGCGTGGTCCTCCAGGGCGCTGCCGCGGGCGGCGAGGAAGTCGTGGAAGTCGGCGCGCCTGCCGGGACCGAGTTCCACGCCGCCCACGACGAGTTCGAGGGCGCGCCGCTTGACCTCCCACACGGCGTCCCGGTCGATCACCGCGCCCTTGCCGAGGACCCGTTCACGCAGGTCGGCGGCGTCGGCGAGGATCAGGTCGAGTTCCTCGCGGCGCTCGGGGCCGACCAGGGCGTACTCGGGGATCTCCTCGATCCGCAGATGGACCGGGTCGGGGAAGCGGCGCGAGGACGGGCGGTACGGGGAGGGGTCGCTCGGGGCCCCGGGCACGCCCGCGTGGAGCGGGTTGACCTGGACGAAGCCGGCGCCGTGCGTGCGGCCGGCCCAGGTGGCGAGTTCCCGCAGGTCGCCGAGGTCGCCCATGCCCCAGGAGCGGGTGGAGAGCAGCGAGTAGAGCTGGACGAGCAGCCCGTACGCGCGCCGCTCGGGGGCGGGCACGCGCGCGGGGGCGACGATCAGGGTGGCGGTGGCTGCGCGCCCGTCGGGGGCCTGCGCCTCGACCGCGTGGACGCCGAGGGGAAGGTGCTCCCAGTTCTGGCCGGTGACGGCGTCGCCGTCCTCGGTGGTGACCCGGAGCCGGGTGCCGGGCGGCAGGTCCGGCGGGCGGGCGGGCTCCGCGCCACGCCACCGGACCAGGGTCGGGGGCAGGAGGCGCTCCCGGTCGGCCCGTTCGGCCGCGTCGAGGGCGGCGGCGACCGCTTCCGGCGTCGCCGCGTCCACGCCGAGGGCACCGAGGACGGCCACCACGGTGGCGTCAGGCACGGGGACGGTGACCCCCGCGGAGGGGCTGTAGGCGGTGGCGACGCCGTGACGGGCGGCGAGACGGGCCAGGGTCACTTCACACTCCGGGGGACTCCGTGCCCGCACTTCCTGGGGCGGTGGGTTCGCTGGTGAGGGGGGCCGCCACGGTCAGCGGCGGCTCGCTGGTGAGGGGCGCGGCGTCGGGGAGCGGCGGCTCGCTGGTCAGCGGCTCGTCCGTCCTGGCCGGCTGCTCCGGAATCCGTATCCGTCCGAGGTGCGGGGCGGTCGTGGTCACGGGGGTCTCCCGATTCGTCTCGACTGGTGGGACCTGGGTAACGACTGAGCCCTACCCACCGCACCTCGTTTTACCGGCGGAAAGTGGCGGAGTGACGTCACCTCGCCGACGGCTCGCCGGGCAAAGGCGACACATCGGCCGTGTGCATTGACACCTCAGTGCGACGGGTGGTGGGCTCGTGACCCACTCGTGACCAAATCGGCGAGCGGCCGGTGGCCCCGGCCGAAGGGAGACCCCCGTGCACCTCGGGCACCTCGGGCGCAGCAGGCGCACCGCGACGGCCGTCGCCGCCGCCGTCATCGGCGGCCTTCTCGGCGGGGCGGTGCCGGGCTCGGCGCAGGCGGTCCAGGGGACGGCCCCGAACGAGCGCGCGAAGACCGCGCCGTTCGCCCCGGCGGCGCCGTTCGCCCCGGTGGCGCCGGGCGTCCCGGTGGCGCCGGGCGTCCCGGTGGACCCGGCCGCCCCCGCCGCTTCCTCGGCCACGGCCCCCTCCGCCGGCTCCGCCGAGGCAGCCTCCGCGCGTGTGCCCGCCGTCTGGCCCCGTCCGCAGTCGCTGACCGCCGCCGGGCCCGCCGTGTCCCTCGGGGACGAGGTGACCCTGCTCGCGGACGCCGACGCCGATCCGTACGCCCTCGCCGCCCTGCGCGAGCTGCTGCGGGCCGCCGGGGTGCGGACCGTCCACACCGGACTCCCGGGCCGGGGGCCGCTCTTCCGGGTCGCGGGCCCCTCGGGCGAGGCCGCCGAGGACGCGCTGAGCGCCCTGCGAGTGCCCGACCGGCTCGATCTGCCGCGCGGTGGCTACCGGCTCGCCACGGGCCGCCTCGGGGGCCGGGACACGGTCGTCCTGGACGGGGTGGGCGGCGACGGGCTGTTCCACGCCGTGCAGACGCTGCGTCAGCTCCTCGGCGGCGGCCGGGAGATCCCGGGGGTCGTCGTGCGCGACTGGCCGGGCACGGCCGAGCGCGGGATCACCGAGGGCTTCTACGGGACGCCCTGGACGGCCGAACAGCGGCTCGCCCAGATCGACTTCCTGGGCCGCACCAAGCAGAACCGCTATCTGTACGCGCCCGGCGACGACCCGTACCGGGGGGTGCAGTGGCGCGACCCCTACCCGGCGGCGCAGCAGGCCGAGTTCCGGGCGCTCGCGGAGCGGGCCCGCGCCAACCACGTGACGCTCGGCTGGGCCGTGGCGCCCGCCCAGTCCATGTGCCTGTCCTCGGTCGGCGACATGGCGGCGCTGACGCGGAAGCTCGACGCGATGTGGGCGCTCGGGGTGCGCTCCTTCCAGCTCCAGTTCCAGGACGCCTCGTACGACGAGTGGCACTGCGACCGGGACGCCGACACCTTCGGGCGGGGCCCCGAGGCCGCGGCCGCCGCCCACGCGCGCGTGGCGAACACGGTCGCCCGGCACCTCGCCGAACGCCATCCGGACGCCGAGCCGCTGACGGTGATGCCGACGGAGTACTACCAGGACGGCGCGACCGCCTACCGCACCCGGTTCGGCGAGGCGCTCGACGCGGACGTGCGGGTGGCGTGGACCGGCGTCGGTGTCGTGCCGCGTTCGATCACCGGCGGGGAGCTGGCACGGACCCGGGCCGCCCTGCGCCATCCGCTGGTCACCATGGACAACTACCCGGTCAACGACTACGCGCAGGACCGGCTGTTCCTCGGCCCCGCGACGGGCCGTGAGCCGGCCGTGGCCGCCGGTTCCGCCGCCTTCCTCGCGCTCGCGATGGCGCAGCCCGCGGCCTCCCGCGTCCCGCTCTTCACCACCGCCGACTACGCCTGGAACCCGCGCGGCTACCGGCCGGAGGCGTCCTGGCGGGCGGCCGTCGACGACCTCGCGGGCCCGGAGCCGGCCGCCCGCGAGGCGCTGCGGGCGCTCGCGGGGAACGGCGCCTCGTCGGTGCTCGACCCGGCGGCCGAATCGGCGTACCTGAAGCCCCTCCTGGCGGCCTTCTGGGCCTCGCGCACGAGCGCGGGGACCGACGCGGCCCCCGGGCGGGAGAAGGCGGCGCGGGAGCTGCGGTCCGCGTTCACCGTGATGCGCGAGGCCCCCGGGCGGCTCTCGGGCACCGCCGGCGGCACCCTCGACGACGAGACCGGCCCCTGGCTCGATCAGCTCGCCCGTTACGGCCGGGCGGGCGAGACGGCGGTCGACATGCTGGTCGCCCAGGAGTCCGGTGACGGGGCGGCGGCGTGGCGGGCGCAGTTGAGCCTGGAGTCGCTGCGGAAGGACCTCTCGGCCGGCCGGGTGACGGTCGGAGCGGGGGTGCTCGACCCGTTCCTCACGCGCGCGGTGGACCGGGCGAAGGCCTGGACGGGCGCCGACCGGACGCCGAAGGCGCGTGCCGACCGCGCCACCGACTCGTACACCGTGCGGCTCGACCGGGCGCGGCCCGTGGAGGCCCTGACGGTGATGACGGATCCGGGTGCCGGGGACCCGCGCGACGCGCGCGTGGAGGCGTACGTCGAGGGCGAGGGCTGGCGCCCGCTCGGCCCGCTGTCGGCGTCCGGCTGGACGCAGGCCGAGCTCAAGGGGCTGCGGGCGGAGGCGCTGCGGGTGGTGTGGAGCGGCGACGGGCCGGCGCCCGCGGTGCGCTCGCTCGTGCCGTGGTTCGCGGACGGGCCGCGCGCGGCGCTCGATCTGGCCCGGACGGAGACGGACGCGGAGATCGGCGGCCCGGCCCAGCGGGTGGACGTGGAGCTGTCGGGTCTGCGCGCGGGCGAGGTGCGGGGGCCGCTGACGGCGAAGGCCCCGAAGGGGATCACGGTCACGCTGCCGGAGCAGGCGGTGGTCGAGCGCGGTGCCCGGTCGACGGTGCCCCTGGAGGTGTCGGTGGCGCCGGACGCGCACGCGGGCACGTACCGGGTGCCGGTGTCGTTCGCGGGCGAGGAGCGGGTGCTGACGGTGCGGGCCTTCCCCCGTACGGCGGGCCCCGATCTGGCGCGGACGGCGACGGCCTCCTCCTCGGGCGACGAGACGCCGGACTTCCCGGCCGCCCTGGCGGTGGACGGCGATCCGGCCACCCGTTGGTCCTCGCCGGCGGAGGACGGCGCCTGGTGGCAGCTGGAGCTGCCGGAGCCGGCCCGGATAGGGCAGGTGGTGCTGCACTGGCAGGACGCGTACGCCTCCCGCTACCGGGTCCAGGTCTCGGCCGACGGGCGTGTGTGGCGTACGGCGGCGACGGTCGCGGAGGGCCGGGGCGGCCGGGAGTCGGTGCGGATGGACGCGGCGGACACCCGCTTCCTGCGGGTGCAGGGCGACGCGCGGGCGACGCAGTACGGCTATTCGCTCTGGTCGGTGGAGACCTATGCGGTGGCCGGGGAGCAGCAGGACCGGCCCGGTCAGCCGGCGGAGCCGCCGACGGGGGCCGGTGGCACGGCACCGGACGACGCGTCGGAGGGCACGCCCGAGGAGCGGCCCGCCCCCTGAGGGGCACGCCGCTCCCGTGCCGTACCCGCCCCCGCGTACGTACGCGCGTGGTCCCGCGTACGTACGCGAAAGGCCCGGCTCAACCCGTCGTCAGCGCCCTCACGGGGGCGTCGGCGACGGAGTCGATCCGGGCCATCACGTCCTCGGCGCCGTACGGCTGGAGGTACGGCAGCCAGCGGGGGTCCCGGTGTCCGGTCCCGATGATCCGCCAGGCCAGGCCGGTCGGCGGGGCCGGTTGGTGGCGCAGCCGCCAGCCGATCTCGCGCAGGTGCCGGTCGGCCTTGACGTGGTTGCAGCGGCGGCAGGCCGCCACCACGTTCTCCCAGGCGTGCGTGCCCCCGCGGCTGCGGGGGATGACGTGGTCGACGCTGGTCGCGACGCCCCCGCAGTACATGCAGCGCCCGCCGTCACGTGCGAAGAGGGCTCTGCGGGTCAAGGGAACGGGCCCCCGGTAGGGGACCCGCACGAAGCGCTTCAGTCGCACCACGCTGGGCGCGGGGACGACTTGGGTCTCGCTGTGCAGGAAGGCGCCGGATTCCTCGAGGCAGAGAGCCTTGTTCTCCAGGACGAGGACGAGTGCGCGGCGGAGCGGTACGACGCCGAGCGGCTCGTACGACGCGTTGAGGACCAGGACATGCGGCACGGATGCCTCCTATGACGCCGGCGGCGCGTGGCTCGCGCCGGGACGAACTGCTCTCAGTCTCTCCTCATGCCTGGTCGGAACGCCACCACGTACCGGGATCGGGGTGACGGGCCCGGCGTGTTCTCGACCACATCGGCATGTCTCCTTCTCTTTGCCCGGGTGAGGTCGGTCTCTCCCTCGAACAGAGCAACGGGACCATGTCCGGCGCCCCGTTACTGTGGATGGTCTGCGTACGCGATGCCTGGAGGTTCTCCCGTGTTTTGGTCCGCCCGTGCGGCTGCCACCGAACCCGAGCCCATTCCGGTGACCCTCGACGAGGCGGCGGAGAAGGCCACGAACGCGGCGAGCTGGGTGGAGGAGAACTGGTCCACCTGGCTGAACACGGGCCTGCGCATCCTGCTGATCCTGATCGTCGCGCTGCTTCTGCGGATGGCCGTGCGGCGGGCCCTGACGAAGCTGATCGAGCGGATGAACCGTTCGGCGCAGGCGGTGGAGGGGACGGCCCTGGGCGGTCTCCTCGTCAACACCGAGCGCCGGCGGCAGCGCTCGGAGGCGATCGGTTCGGTCCTGCGTTCGGTGGCGTCGTTCCTGATCCTGGGTACGGCCGGGCTGATGATCCTGGGTGCCTTCAAGATCGACCTGGCGCCGCTGCTCGCCTCGGCCGGTGTGGCCGGTGTGGCGATCGGTTTCGGCGCGCGGAACCTGGTGACGGACTTCCTGTCGGGTGTCTTCATGATCCTGGAGGACCAGTACGGCGTGGGTGACTCGGTCGACGCGGGCGTGGCCTCCGGCGAGGTCGTGGAGGTCGGTCTGCGGGTGACCAAGCTGCGCGGCGTGGACGGCGAGATCTGGTACGTGCGCAACGGCGAGATCAAGCGGATAGGGAACCTCAGCCAGGGCTGGGCGACGGCGGGCGTGGACGTGACCGTCCGGCCGACGGAGGACCTGGAGAAGGTGCGGTCCGTGATCGTGGAGGCGGCGGAGGCCATGGCCAAGGAGGAGCCGTGGAACGAGCGCCTCTGGGGTCCGGTGGAGGTGCTCGGTCTCAGCGAGGTGCTGCTCGACTCGATGACCGTCCGGGTCTCGGCGAAGACGATGCCGGGGAAGGCGCTGGGCGTGGAGCGCGAGCTGCGCTGGCGGATCAAGCAGGGCCTGGACCAGGCGGGCATCCGGATCGTGGGCGGGCTTCCGGCGCAGGCCGAGGAGTCGGCCGCGGACCCGACCGCGGGCATGGCGGCGCCGTCGGCGTTCGCCTCGGCCACCTCGCCGCAGTCGGCGGCGGCGACCCCGCTGCCGAAGGCGGACCTCAACAAGTAGTCCGGACCTCCGCGAGGAGGAACGCGCGCGTGGCGGCGCCCCCGCAGGTAACGCTTTGGTTGCCTTCGGGGGCGTCTCGTGTGCCCGGGTATTGACGGCCCCGTGACGGCCGCCTTATTTTCCTCCCACCGAATAGGAAACTTTCCTAACAGTGAAGTCGAGGAAACGGGTCGCCGCGAGGCAGCAGAATGGGCCCGACCAGTAACCGAAGGGCAGGTGCGACCTCATGGCCGGTACGACGCCGGGAACCCCCGGCACGCCACGCGTGCTGCGCGCCATGAACGACCGCGCCGCCCTGGACCTGCTCCTGGAGCACGGCCCCCTCTCGCGGACCCGGATCGGCAAGCTCACCGGCCTGTCCAAGCCGACCGCCTCCCAGCTGCTCGCCCGCCTCGAAGCGGCCGGTCTCGTCGTCGCCACCGGCACCACCGCGGGCCGGCCCGGACCGAACGCCCAGCTCTACGCGGTGAACGCGCGGGCCGCGTTCGCCGCCGGACTCGACGTCAACCCGTTCCGCATCCACGCCGCCGTCGCCGACATCACGGGCGAGATCATCGGCGAGTACGAGCTCCGCACCCCCGGCCGCGCCGCCTCCGGCGTCGTCCGTCAGGTCACCGACGCCCTCGACGGGGCCGTCAAGGCGGCCGGTATCACCCGCGAGGACGTCCGGCGCCTGGTCATCGGCACCCCCGGCGCCTTCGACCCGGCCACCGGACGCCTGCGGTACGCCTCCCACCTGCCCGGCTGGCACTCCCCCACCCTCCTGGAGGAGCTGGCCGCCGTCCTGCCGATGCCGTTCGAGTACGAGAACGACGTCAACCTCGTCGCCGTCGCCGAGCAGCGTGTCGGCGCGGCCCGCGGTCACACGGACTTCGCCCTGCTGTGGAACGAGGAGGGCCTCGGCGCCGCCCTCGTCCTCGGCGGGCGGCTGCACCGCGGCTTCACCGGCGGCGCCGGCGAGGTCGGCTTCCTGCCCGTGCCCGGCACCCCGCTCGTACGGCAGGTCGCCAAGGCCAACTCCGGCGGCTTCCAGGAGCTCGCCGGCGTCCAGGCCGTGCCCCGGATCGCCCGCGCCATCGGCATCGACACCCCCGAGCAGCCGTACGTGACGGTCGCGAGCGGGCTGCTCGCGCACGCCGTCCAGGCGCACGGAGAGGACCCCCGGTACGCGGAGCTGCTCGACCGGTACGCCGAACGCGTCGCCATCGGACTCGCCTCGATCGTCGCCGTCCTCGACCCCGAACTCATCGTGCTGTCCGGTGACGTCCTCGTCGCCGGCGGCGAACCCCTCCGCGCGCGCGTGCAGTCCGAACTCGCCGACCTCGCCGCCTCCCGGCCGCGGCTCGTCCTCGCCGCCGTACCCCGGCGCCCCGTGCTGCGCGGCGCCCTCGAAAGCGCCCTCGCCACCACGCGCGCCGAGGTGTTCGACACCTCGCGCTGACCCATCGACCGTCTCACCGCCCCACGCGTTCCCCTTCCCCAAGTAAGCCCTCCGCCACAGGGAGACACCGTCATGCCCGTACGTCCGCGCAGAGCAGCCGCAGCGCTCGCCGCCACCGCCTCGATATCCCTCTTCGCCTCGGCCTGTACGGGCTCCGCGAGCAACACGGCCTCCGACGACCCCAAGGCCGAGACCACCATCACCTTCTGGCACGGCTGGTCGGCGCCCTCCGAGGTCAAGGCGATCCAGAGCAACATCGACCGCTTCATGAAGGCCCACCCGAACATCAAGGTGAAGGTCGTCGGCGACATCAACGACGCCAAGCTCGGCCAGGCCCTGCGCGCGGGCGGTTCCAACGGGCCGGACGTGGCCGCCTCCTTCACCACGTCCAACGTCGGCAAGTTCTGCCACACCGGCGCCCTCGCGGACCTGAAGCCCTTCCTGGAGAAGGACAAGGTCGACCTCGACAAGACCTTCTCGAAGGTCCTCCAGGACTACACCCAGTTCGAGGGCAAGCGCTGCTCCCTGCCGCTGCTCTCCGACGCCTACGGCCTCTACTACAACAAGGACGCCTTCAGGAAGGCCGGTCTCGACCCCGAGGCCCCGCCGAAGACCTGGTCCCAGTTCGCCGAGGTCGCCAAGAAGCTCACCAAGGCCAAGGGCGACAGCTACGAGCAGCTCGGCTTCATGCCGAACTACCTCGGCTACGAGACCGTCCCGAGCCACTACATGTCGCAGTGGGACCACAAATACTTCGACGAGAGCGGCAAGTCGCTCCTCGGCAAGGACCCCGGCTTCGCCGAGATGTTGACCTACCAGAAGTCGCTGGTCGACGGCCTGGGCGGGTTCGCGAAGCTGGACAAGTACCGGACCACCTTCGGTGACGAGTGGGGCGCCAAGCACCCCTTCCACACCGGCCAGGTCGCCATGCAGCTGGACGGCGAGTGGCGGCTCAACTTCATCAAGGAGGCGGGCGTGACGTTCGACGTCGGTGTCGCGCCGCTGCCCGTCGCCGACGACGAGGTGGCCGAGTACGGCAAGGGCTACCTCTCCGGCACGATCATCGGCATCGCGCCGCAGAGCAAGAAGCAGAACGCGGCCTGGGAACTCGTCAAGTACATGACGATGGACACCGATGCCGTGGTCAACTTCGCCGGCGACATCGGCAACGTCCCCTCCACCCTGGAAGCGCTGAAGTCGCCGAACCTGAAGTTCGACGCGCGCTTCAAGACCTTCCTGGACATCGCCCAGCACCCGCAGTCCACCACCTCCGACGGCGCGGTGAACGGCTCCACGTACCAGGACACCTTCCAGGACTTCGCCCAGAAGTACGAGAAGGGCCAGGTCCCGGACCTGAAGAAGGGTCTCGCGGACACGGCCGCCCAGATCGACCGCGACATCGCCCAGGCGAAGTAAGACCCGGGACCGGTATCTCATGTCCGACACCCTCGCCGGGCGTCAGGCGGCGCTGCGGTCGAAGCGCGTGCGCAACGCGCTTCGCACCGCGGCGTTCATGTCGCCCTGGCTGATCGGTTTCAGCGTCTTCTTCGCGTACCCGCTCGTCTCGACCGTCTACTTCTCCTTCATGAAGTACGACGGGCTCAACCCGCCGACCTGGCGGGGCCTGGGGAACTGGGACTACGTCTTCTCCGACCTGCCGAAGTTCTGGCCGGCGATGCAGAACACCCTCTGGCTCGCGGTCGTCATGGTCGCCTGCCGGGTCGCGTTCGGCCTCGGCATCGGCCTGCTCGTCACCAGGATCAAGACCGGCGTGGGGGTCTTCCGGACCCTGTTCTACCTGCCGTACCTGGCACCGCCGGTGGCCGCGACGCTGGCCTTCGTGTTCCTGCTCAACCCGGGCACGGGACCGGTCAACTCGTTCCTGGAGGCCGTCGGGATCCCCGCGCCCTCCTGGTTCAACGACACCGCGTGGGCCAAGCCCGCCCTGACCGTCCTCGCCGTGTGGGGCGTCGGGGACCTCATGGTCATCTTCATGGCCGCGCTGCTCGACGTACCGAAGGAGCAGTACGAGGCGGCGGAGCTGGACGGGGCCTCGGCCTGGCAGCGCTTCCGCTACGTCACCCTGCCGAACATCTCGCCGATCATCCTCTTCGCGGTGGTCACCGGGATCATCGGCGCGATGCAGTACTACACCCAGCCGATCGTGGCGGGGAAGGTCGCGTCGGGCGTGATGGGCGGCTCCGGCCAGACCTTCGAACCGGGCTACCCCGACGACTCCACGCTCACACTGCCGCAGCTGGTCTACGACCTCGGCTTCGGCCGCTTCGACTACGGCGCGGCCAGCGTCGTGGCCCTCGTCCTGTTCGCCCTCTCCATGGCCTTCACGGCGCTGCTCATGCGCCGGCGGGGCGGCCTGATCGGCTCGGGTGACTGATCCATGACCTCCACATCCACCCTCGACAGGCCCGTCCGCCGGGAGTCCGGCGGAGCCGCCGGAGCCGCCGAGAAGACGGCCCGCCGCAAGGCGCTCCTGCACTGGATCGCCGTGCACTCCCTCGGGATCGCCGCGGCCCTGTTCTTCGTACTGCCGTTCGTCTTCGTCTTCCTGACGTCCCTGATGAGCGACCAGCAGGCACTCACCCGCGACCTCACGCCGAACACCTGGCACTGGGACAACTACGTCCGGGTCTTCGAGACCCCGGGCTTCCTGGACTGGTGGAAGAACTCACTGCTGTACGCCGGACTCGGCACCGCGCTCGTGGTGGTGTCCTCGGTCCCGGTGGCGTACGCGCTCGCCAAGTTCCGCTTCCGCGGCCGGCATCTGTCACTGCTGCTCGTCATCTCGATGATGATGCTGCCGCCGCAGGTGATCATCATCCCGATGTACCTGTTCTGGGCCAAGGAGCTGGACCTCTCCGGCACGCTCTGGCCGCTGATCGTCCCGATGGCGTTCGGTGACGCCTTCGCGATCTTCCTGCTCCGCCAGTTCCTGCTGACGATCCCGAACGAGTACATCGAGGCCGCCAGGATCGACGGGTGCGGCGAACTGCGCACCCTGCTCAAGGTCGTGCTCCCGATGGCGAAGCCCGGCATCGCCGCCGTGGCCCTGTTCCAGTTCTTCTACTGCTGGAACGACTACTTCGGACCCCAGATCTACACCTCCGAGAACCCGGCAGCGCACACGCTGAGTTACGGACTGGAGTCCTTCAAGGGCGCGCACCACACCGACTGGAATCTGACCATGGCCGCGACCGTCCTGGTCATGGCCCCTGTGATCCTCGTCTTCTTCTTCGCCCAGAAGGCGTTCGTCGAGGGAGTCACACTGACCGGAGTGAAGGGCTGACTCACACCATGAAGCTCGCTGTCGTGGGGGGCGGTTCCACCTACACCCCCGAACTGATCGACGGATTCGCGCGGCTGCGCGACACCCTGCCCATCACCGAACTCGTCCTCGTCGACCCGGCTGCGGACCGGCTCGACCTGGTCGGCGGTCTCGCCCGGCGGATCTTCGCCAAGCAGGACCACGAGGGAAGGGTCACCACCACCTCCGACCTCGACGCCGGGGTCGAGGGCGCCGACGCCGTACTGCTCCAGCTGCGGGTCGGTGGGCAGGCCGCCCGCGAGCAGGACGAGACCTGGCCGCTGGAGTGCGGCTGCGTCGGCCAGGAGACCACCGGCGCCGGCGGTCTCGCCAAGGCGCTGCGCACGGTCCCGGTCGTCCTGGACATCGCGGAGCGGGTCCGGCGCGCCAACCCGGACGCCTGGATCATCGACTTCACCAACCCGGTCGGCATCGTCACGCGCGCGCTGCTCCAGGCCGGCCACAAGGCCGTCGGCCTGTGCAACGTGGCCATCGGCTTCCAGCGGAAGTTCGCCGCGCTCCTCGGCGTCGCCCCGTCCGAGGTCCACCTCGACCACGTCGGGCTCAACCACCTGACCTGGGAGCGTGCCGTACGCGTCGGGGGACCCGAGGGCGAGAACGTGCTGCCCCGGCTGCTCGCCGGGCACGGTGACGCGATCGCCGACGACCTGCGGCTGCCGCGCCCCGTCCTGGACCGGCTCGGCGTCGTCCCCTCGTACTACCTGCGCTACTTCTACGCGCACGACGAGGTCGTCCGGGAGCTCGGCACCAAGCCCTCGCGGGCCGCCGAGGTCGCCGCGATGGAGAAGGAACTCCTGGAGATGTACGGGGACCCGGCGCTCGACGAGAAGCCGGCCCTGCTCGCCAAGCGCGGCGGCGCCTTCTACTCGGAGGCGGCCGTGGACCTGGCGGCCTCGCTGCTCGGCGGCGGCGGTTCGCCGTACCAGGTGGTCAACACGTACAACAACGGCACGCTGCCGTTCCTGCCGGACGACGCCGTCATCGAGACGCAGGCCGCGGTCGGCGCCCACGGTGCCGCGCCACTGCCGGTCGCCCCGCTGGACCCGCTGTACGCCGGTCTCGTCGCGAACGTCACGGCCTACGAGGACCTGGCGCTCGAAGCGGCGCTGCGCGGCGGCCGGGACCGGGTGTTCAAGGCACTGCTCGCGCACCCGCTGGTGGGTCAGTACGCGTACGCCGACGGGCTCACCGACCGGCTGATCGCGCACAACCGGGAGCACCTCGCGTGGGCGTGAACCTGAACGGCGTGCTCCTCGCGATCGACGCGGGGAACAGCAAGACCGACGTCGCGGTCCTCGCCCCGGACGGCACCGTCCTCGGCGCGGCGCGCGGCGGCGGGTTCCAGCCGCCGGTGGTGGGCGTGGAGACGGCCGTCGACGCCCTGGCGGAGATCGTCGGGCGGGCGTGGGAGGAGGCCGGCGGCACCGGTCTCTCCCCGGCGTTCGCCCATGTCGCGGCCTGTCTCGCCAACGCCGACCTGCCCGTCGAGGAGACCGCCCTCCATGCCGGACTCCTGCGCAGGGGCTGGAGCCGGTCGGTGCGGGTGCACAACGACACCTTCGCCATCCTGCGGGCCGGGCTCGACGAGCCGCGCGGTGTCGCGGTGGTGTGCGGGGCGGGCATCAACTGTGTCGGGATGACCCCGGACGGCCGGACCGCGCGCTTCCCCGCGATCGGCAAGATCTCCGGGGACTGGGGCGGCGGCAGCGGCATGGCCGAGGAAGCGCTCTGGTTCGCGGCGCGCGCCGAGGACGGGCGCGGCGAGCCGTCCGAGCTGGCGCGGGCGCTGCCGGCGCACTTCGGCCTGGAGACGATGTACGCGCTGATCGAGGCGCTGCACCTGGGTCTTGTGCCCTTCGAGCGGCGGCACGAGCTGACGCCGGTCCTGTTCCGGGTGAGCGCGGACGGTGACCCGGTCGCGCTGTCGCTGGTGCACCGGCTCGCCGAGGAGGTCGTCGCGCTGTCGGCGGTCGCGCTCGGGCGGCTCGGACTCCTGGAGGAGGCGGCGCCGGTGGTGCTGGGCGGCAGCGTGCTCGCCGCGCGGCATCCGCAGCTGGAGGAGAAGATCCGTGAACTCCTCGCCGAGCGGGCGCCCAAGGCCGTCATCGGCTTCGTGACGGCGCCGCCGGTCCTCGGGGCGGGGCTGCTCGCCCTGGACGAGGTGGCGGCGGGCCCGGAGGCGGCGGCCCGGCTGCGGGAGCACTACGGAGCCTGAGCGGCCTGTGGTGCCTGGGAGGCCTGTGGTGCCTGGGAGGCCTGGGGGTGTGGTCGCGGGGCGTCTCCTCTGCCGGAGGAGACGCCCCGCAGGCATGTTCACCTGTTCGAGCGATGTCCGATACGGAACCGATCACGGCCGGGCGACGTATTCAGAGTGAGGGGATTCGCCCGCGGATGTGCCGGGGGCATGCGGCACGATAAGAACAAGATCCAGTCAATCCCGGTGTGCGGACGGCCCCCTGCGGCCATACTGCAGGCCGGACCGGCCGAAGTCGGCGACCCAGGGGGAGGTCACGTGACACACCCGCCGAACGCACCCGCCGCTCCGGCGGCGCGGAGCACGGCGCAGGCGCCGGCGCGCCCGGCCGGCGTGCCCGCGCAGCCGTCGCCCGCGCCGGGCGCCACCCCGCCCGCGGGGCGGAGCGCCTGGGCCGTGGGACGGGAGCGGCTGCGGGTCGCCACCACGACCGAGCCGGGCCGGCTCCAGATCCTCGGGGCCGTTCTCGCGCTGCTCGTCGTCGCGTTCGGGGCCGTCACCGCCTTCCAGGTCGGCGACCGGACGACCGCCGCCGACGACGTCGTCAGCCGCAGCCAGCCGCTGTCGGCGGACGCCGCCGCGATCTACCGCTCCCTCGCCGACGCGGACACCACCGCCGCGAGCGGCTTCCTCGCGGGCACCCTGGAGCCCGCGGAGTCCCGCGCGCGGTACGACCGGGACATCGCCACCGCCGCCCGACTGCTCGTCAAGGCCGCCGCGAGCACGGACGGTTCGGGCGAGTCGGCGCGGGAGATCGCCACCCTCAACGAACAGCTCCCGCGCTACACGGGCCTGATCGAGCGCGCCCGCGCCGCCAACCGGCAGGGCCTCCCGCTGGGCGGGGCCTATCTGCGGTACGCCAACCAGCAGATGACCAGCATCCTGCTGCCCGCCGCCGAGCGGCTGTACGAGGCCGAGACCGTACGGCTCCACAAGGACGAGGAGTCGGCCCGCACCTGGCCGTTCCTCGCCGTGGGCCTCGGACTCCTCACCCTCGCCGTCCTGTTCTGGGCCCAGCGCCGCACCTACGCGCGAACGAACCGGGTCTTCAACCACGGGCTGCTCGCCGCCACCGCCGCCACGCTGACCGTGCTGCTCTGGCTGCTCGCCGCGCACACCGTCGCCCGCAGCGGCCTCGACGACGCGCGCACGCACGGGCAGGAGTCCCTCCAGGCTCTCAACACGGCCCGGATCGGCTCCCTCACGGCCCGCGCCAACGAGCTCCTGACCCTGGTCGCCCGGGGCGCCGTCCTCACCGAGGACGGCAAGAACGACAAGTACGAGGCCGAGTACACGTCGAGCACGGACACCCTGACGGACGCGCTCGCCACGGCGCGGGAGCTGGCCGACGACGACGCCGGCCGTGTCCCCGTCGACGAGGCCGCCGCGCGTACGGCGGAGTGGAAGCAGCGCCACAAGGACGCCCGTGGCAAGGACGAGGCGGGCGACTTCGAGGGCGCGCTCGGCCGCATCGTCGGCCCCAAGGACTCGACGGGACACTCCTTCGACCAGGTCGACGCCGCCCTGGACCGTGCCCTGGCGCACGAGCAGACCGAGTTCACCCGCTCCGCCGGGGACGCCAGGGACGCGCTGACGGCGCTGCCGCTCGGCGCGCTGGCCCTCGGGATACTGGGCGCGGCGGGCGCCGTGCTCGGCATCAACCGCAGACTGTCGGAGTACCGGTGAGAGGGGGCGGGATGCCGAACGGCACGTACCCGCTGGCGCGGCGGACGGCGCAGCGCTTCCGGGGCTGGGGCGGAGTGGCCGCGATGGCCGTGGCCTGCGGGCTCACCGCCTCGCTCACCCTGCTCCCGCTGGCCCACGAAAGCAGCGACGCGGCGGCCGTGCCCGGCATCGCGGGGCCGGGCCCCGGCGTCGGCACCGGCGTCCAGATCAAGGCGGACACCTGCGACAAGCCCTGGGCCTCCCTCACTCCCTCGACGGCGGACGGCCCGTCCATCGAGGCGATCAAGAAGCGCGGGAAGCTCGTTGTCGGCGTCGACCAGTCCAGCTACCGCTGGGGCTACCGCAACCCGGAGACGCGCGCCCTCGAAGGCTTCGACATCGATCTGGCGCGGGCCATCGCCAAGGACATCCTGGGCAGCCCGGACGCCGTCATCTTCCGGGCGATCCCCACGAACCAGCGGATCGCCGCCCTCGACAGCGGCAAGGTCGACCTCGTCGTGCGCACCATGACGATCAACTGCAAGCGGATCCAGCAGGTCGCCTTCTCCACCGCCTACTTCCAGGCCGGGCAGCAGGTCCTCGCGCCCAAGCTGGCCACGGGCATCACCGGCTACGACACCTCGCTGAAGGGCAAGCGGGTCTGCACCGCCGAGGGCTCCACGGCCTACGAGGCCCTGGAGGAGAAGTCCTTCGGCGCGCTCTTCAAGGACGAGGCCGACGGCACCAAGGACGACAAGGACCTGCTGACCGTGCCCAATCAGCTGGACTGCCTGGCCAGGCTCCAGATGGGCGAGGTCGACGCCGTCGTCACCGACAACGCCCTGGCGGCCGGCCAGGCCGCCCAGGACCCGGCGGTCGAGCTCAAGGGCACCCCGTTCACCACCGAGTTCTACGGCGTGGCCGCCAAGCTCGGCAACGACGACCTGGTCCGCCGGGTCAACCAGGTCCTCGTGGGCTACCGCCAGGGTCCCTGGCAGCAGGCGTACAAGACCTGGCTGGAGAAGGACCTGCCCGGGATAACCGGGCCGCCCGCTCCCCTGTACAAGTAGCGCCGGACACGCCCGTACAAGCAGCCCTGTACACGGAGAGGAAGAGGTGATCGATGGGCGTCACGGGACCCCCTGGGCCGGTGATGGACCGGGACGAGGTGGACCGTGCGCTGGCGCGCCTCGGCGCCGAGCACAAGGCGGTCGAGGACTCGCTCCTCGCGCTCCAGGACCACGCGGGCCGCAGGCTGCTCGAAGGGGCGGAGCTGACCGGCACGACCCGGGACCGCTGGGTGGCGACCGAGCGGACCATCACCCTGCTCTGGACCTGCTTCGACGTGTACACCGGCGCCCTGCGGGACGCCCGCGAGGTGCGCGCCCGGCGCCGCTGGCCCGGCCGCGAGGAGCTCGTGGAGCTGACCGACCGGCTGCGCGGCGAGAGCGTCCACGTGGCGGGCGGTGCGGGTGAACAGGGGCTGCTCGCCGAGCGGTTCACCCTGGAGGGCCTCGTCCGGCGGATGAACGAGCTGTACGCGTCGTCGCTGGACGTGGTGGTGACCGCCGACGCCGTCTGGTCGGCGCTGCCCGCCCGGATAGACCTCCTCGCCGCCGAGCTGGGCCGGACGCGTTCGCTCGCGCACTCGGTCGGCGTACGGCCCGGGGAGCATCCGGCCGGCGACGAGCTGGAGGACATCACCGCCGAGCTGACCGCGCTGCGTTCCCAGGTCGTCACCGATCCGCTGGCCTTCTGGCGCCCGGCGACCGGGAGTTCGGCGCCGGGCGGCGGCCGCCCCGACACCGAGCGGTACGACCGGGCGGCCCTGGCCCTGGAGGACATCCGGCGGGAGATCGAGGCGGTGCTCGCGGTCCGGCAGGACTCCGAGGACCGGCTGCTCCGGCTGCGGGACGTGCTGTCGCGGGCGGACCGGACGCTCGCCGAGGCGCGGGCCGCGCGCGGCGAGGTCCTCGCGAAGATCGCCGCCTCCGAGGTGCCGGCCGTCAGCGGGCCGCCGATCGTGCTGCAGGAGCGGCTCGTGGCGGCCGCCGAGTACCGCAGGCACGCCCAGTGGCACCGGCTCTCCCCGCTCCTGGATTCCCTGGAGCGGGAGGCGGAGGACGAACTGCTGCGGGCCAGGGAGTCGTTGACGGCGGTCACGGCCCCGCTCGCGGTCCGGGCCGAGCTGCGCGGCCGGCTCGACGCGTACAAGGCGAAGGTGGCGCGGCTCGGCGCGGCGGAGGACCCGCTGCTCGTGGAGCGGTACGACGCGGCCCGCCGGATGCTGTGGAGCGCGCCCTGCGATCTGCGGGTCGCGGAACAGGCCGTACTGCGTTACCAGCAGGCGGCCGCGGACGTACTGTCCGGCCCGAGAGACGCGGGAGGACGACAGTGGTGAGCGGGGAACAGTGGTGAGCGGCGGGGAGACGGGCGTGGGGAGCTGTCAGCGTCCTTCGTGCGAGGGTTCGTACGAGGACATGGGAGGCGGCGAGCTGTACTGCGACACCTGCGGCCTCGCCCCGGTGGTCGCGGCCGGAGGGCTCATCGGCTCGTCGCCCACGGGGGTGGCCGTGCCGGGAAGAGGCACGGGCACGGGCAGCGGGGTCGTCGGCGGCTCCGGCGTCGGGGGGCCGGACTCCAGCTCCTCGCGGAGCAGTTCGCGGGCGTCCTCGCGGGCCTCGTCGCGCTCGTCGACCTCCCGCCGTTCGGTCTCCGGGCGGCTCTCCCGCTCGCTTTCCGGGGCCTCCACGTCCCGCTCGGTGTCGGTGCGCAGTTCCGGTACGTCGACCGGCCAGTCCGCCCGCAACCGGCTGGGCGCCGGCCTGGTGTCGATCCCCGAGGTGCCGCGTCCCGACCCGCGGGCGGCGGTCATGGAGAAACCGGAGGTTCCCGAGCGGAAGCGTTTCTGCTCCCGCTCCGACTGCGGCGCGCCCGTGGGCCGTTCGCGGGGTGAGCGGCCGGGCCGTACGGAGGGCTTCTGCACCAAGTGCGGGCACCCGTACTCCTTCGTGCCGAAGCTGCGCGGCGGGGACATCGTCCACGGCCAGTACGAGGTCGCGGGCTGTCTCGCGCACGGCGGCCTCGGCTGGATCTACCTCGCCGTCGACCGGGCCGTCTCCGACCGCTGGGTCGTCCTCAAGGGCCTCCTCGACACCGGCGACCAGGACGCCATGGCCGCCGCGATCTCCGAGCGCCGCTTCCTCGCCGAGATCGAGCACTCCAACATCGTCCGCATCTACAACTTCGTCGAGCACCTCGACCAGCGCACCGGCTCCATGGACGGCTACATCGTCATGGAGTACGTCGGCGGCAAGTCCCTCAAGGAGATCGCCAACGACCGGCGCACCCCGGACGGCCGCCGTGATCCGCTGCCGGTCGAGCAGGCCTGCGCGTACGGGATCGAGGCCCTGGAGGCGCTCGGCCACCTGCACAGCCGCAACCTGCTCTACTGCGACTTCAAGGTCGACAACGCCATCCAGTCCGAGGACCAGCTGAAGCTCATCGACATGGGCGCGGTCCGGCGGATGGACGACGACGAGTCCGCGATCTACGGCACCGTCGGCTACCAGGCGCCGGAGGTGGCCGAGGTCGGGCCGTCGGTGGCGAGCGACCTGTACACGGTGGCGCGCACCCTCGCGGTCATGACCTTCGACTTCCAGGGCTACACGAACGTCTTCGTGGACTCGCTGCCCGACCCGGACAACATCGCGGTCTTCCGGACGTACGAGTCGTTCTACCGCTTCCTGGTCCGCGCCACCGACCCGGACCCGGCACGCCGGTTCGCCTCCGCGCAGGAGATGGCGGAGCAGCTGACGGGGGTGCTGCGGGAGGTCGTGGCGCTCCAGTCGGGGCGGCCGCGGCCCGCGCTGTCGACGCTGTTCGGCACGGAGGTACGGGTCACGGACACGACCCTGTTCGCCGAACCGACGGAGGACGTGTCTCTGCTCGGGGCCCGACGGGGACGCAAGCGGCCCGCGCCGCCCGCCGCCGTTCCGGGCGCCGCTGCCGGGGCCGCGTACGGCTCTGTGCCCGGGGCCGCGCCACCGGGTGCCGCGCCGGCTGCTGTGCCCGGGGCCGCGTCGCCCGGGGCCGCGCTGCCCGCCGGGCCCGGTGCCGTGGCGCCCGCCGCGGCGCCGGGGCTCGGGGCGCTGCTCGCGCCGCTCGACACGCCCGCCACCGCGCTGGCGCTGCCCGTCCCGCGCGTCGACACGGGCGACCCCAACGCCGGCTTCCTCGCCGGTCTCGCCGCCGCCGCGCCCGGCGAGCTGCTCGCCGCGCTGCAGGCCGCACCCGCGCCCTCCGCCGAGCTGCGGCTGCGGACCCTGCGGGCGGAGCTGGAGCTGGGCGACCTGCCGTCCGCCGCCCGGACCCTGGCCGGTCTCGAGGAGCGGGACCCGGACGACTGGCGGGTCGTCTGGTACCGGGGCGTCGCCTCCCTGGTGACCGGCGACCACGAGCACGCGGCACTCGCCTTCGACGCGGTCTACGACGCCTTCCCCGGCGAGCCCTCGCCGAAGCTGGCCCTCGGGATCTGCGCCGAGGTGCTGGGCCAGCTGGACAACGCCGCCGAGTACTACCGCCTGGTGTGGGCCACCGACCCGAGCTTCGTCAGCGCCGCCTTCGGGCTCGCCCGGGTGCAGCTCGCGGCCGGGGACCGGATCGGAGCCGTACGGACGCTGGAGTCCGTTCCGGAGGCCTCGATCCACTACACGGCGGCGCGGGTCGCGACCGTGCGGGCGCGGCTGCGGCGCCGCCCGGCGTGGGAGCCGCTCGCCGCCGATCTGACGGCGGCCGCCGCCCAGGTCTCGGCGCTCCAGGGTTTCGGTCTGGACGCCGTCCGCCGGGAGCAGTTGTCGACGGAGGTCCTCGGGACGGCCCTCGACTGGGTACTCTCCGGTAGTCCCGGTGCGGAACCGGGCGGCGGCGCGCTGCTGCTCGGGAGTGAACTGGACGAGCGCGGACTGCGCTTCGGCCTCGAACGCTCGTACCGGGTGCTGGCCCGGCTCGCCCAGCGGGGCGAGGAGAGGATCGAACTGGTGGAGCGGGCCAACCGCTTCCGCCCCCGGACGTGGGTGTGAGGATGTCCCAGAAGCCGAAGCCGTCGCACGGCCTCACCGTCTGCCCGGACTGCGCGGAACCCCTGGAGTCGGGTGACCGGTTCTGCGGTGCGTGCGGTTACGACCTGACGGCCGCGCCGGTCGCCGGGGTCGAGCCGGACCGCCCGACCGTGGCCATCGGCACCCCCGTGGCCTGGCCGGACGCCCCGCCCCGGGACCCCGGTTCGCTGTCCACCGCCACCCAACACCCGGGCGACCTGCCGGGCACCGACTCCGGTGGCCGCGACCTGCCCACGATGGCGGTCCGCACGGACGGGCCGGTGCCGCCGGGTGACCCCGCCGGGCGGACCACGGCGGGCAGCGGTGACTTCGAGCTGGCCGCTCCGGACCCCCGTGCGGCGGTACGGGTGGACCCCGCGCCGGCCGCACCCCCGGCACCCGCGCCCGGTCCGCCGGTCGCACCCGCCCCGGCGGCTCCGGATCCTGCCGCGGCGGCCCAGGCCCCGGCCGCCGCTGCCGCCGCCCCCGGCTCCGCCCTGTGCGTGGCCTGCCGGGCCGGGCGGGTGGACACCGACGGCTACTGCGAGAACTGCGGGCACGCTCAGCCCCGGGAGCGCGACCACATGGAGCGGGAGCTCGGCAGCGTCGCCGCCGTCTCCGACCGGGGGCTGCGCCATCACCGCAACGAGGACGCGTTCGCCGTATCGGCGACCACACTCCCCGACGGCTCCCCCGCCACGCTCGCGATCGTCTGCGACGGCGTGTCCTCGGCGACCCGGCCCGACGAGGCCTCCGCAGCCGCCGCCGAGGCGGCCGGCGCCTCGCTGCTCGCCGCGCTGCCCCGGGGAACACACCCGCAGCAGGCGATGCACGAGGCGATCGTGGCCGCCGCCGAGGCCGTCAACTCCCTCGCGGAGGAGCCCGGCCAGGACGGCGCCGAGCACGACCCGCACCGCCACCGCAACGCCCCGGCCTGCACCATCGTGGGCTCCGTCGTCGCCGACGGCCTGCTCGTCGTCGGCTGGGTCGGCGACAGCCGCGTCTACTGGGTGCCGGACGACCGGGCCACGCCGGCCGCCCGGCTCACCGAGGACGACTCGTGGGCCGCGCAGATGGTCGCGGCGGGCCTGATGAACGAGGCGGAGGCGTACGCGGACGAGCGCGCCCACGCGATCACGGGCTGGCTCGGCGCCGACGCGTACGAACTGGAGCCGCACACGGCCGCGTTCAAGCCCGACCGGTCCGGCGTGGTCGTCGTCTGCACGGACGGCCTGTGGAACTACGCGGAGGGCGCCGACGACATGGCCAGGGTCGTCCCGGCCGACGCGTCCGACCGGCCGCTGCACAGCGCCCAGGTCCTCGTCGGCCACGCCCTGGACGGCGGAGGCCACGACAACATCACGGTCGCGCTCGTGCCGTTCACCGTCGCTCCCCAAGGGGCAGGATCCGCCTGAGCGGTCGCCGATCCCCTGTCCCTCCACCGATTGCCGTTGTTGCCCGAGGAGCCGTAACGAATGGCGAACTTCTCCAAGTCGACCGCACCGCAGTTCTCTGTGGACGTCTACCAGAACGAGTTCCTGCCCGAGGGCGGCCGGGACGTCAGCGCCATCGTCACGGTCACCTCGACCGGCGGCGGCACCACCGGCCGGCAGCCGCTCGCCACGGCGGGCGGCGGCAGGGCCGGTGTCGTGATCATGGTCGACTGCTCCGGCTCGATGGACTTCCCCGCCACCAAGATGCGCGGCGCCCGTGAGGCGACCGCCGCCGCCGTCGACACCCTGCGCGACGGCACGGCCTTCGCCGTCGTCGCCGGTACGCACGTGGCGAAGGAGGTCTACCCGGGGAACGGCGGACTCGCCGTCGCCGACGCCAGGACCCGGGCCGAGGCCAAGGAGTCGCTGCGCCGGCTGAGCGCGGGCGGCGGCACGGCCATCGGCACCTGGCTGCGGCTCGCGGACCGGCTGCTCTCCACGGGCGGCCTCACCATCCGGCACGGCATCCTGCTCACCGACGGCCGCAACGAGCACGAGTCGCCGGAGGAGCTGCGGGCCGCGCTCGACGCCTGCGCAGGCCGCTTCACCTGCGACGCGCGCGGGGTGGGCACCGACTGGGAGGTCAAGGAGGTCACCGGGATCGCCTCGGCGCTCCTCGGCTCCGCCGACATCGTCGCCGACCCGGCCGCCCTCGCCGCCGACTTCACGGCGATGATGGAGCACGCGATGGGCAAGGGCGTGGCGGACGTCTCGCTGCGGCTGTGGACCCCGGTCGGGGTGGAGATCGCCTATGTGAAGCAGGTGGCGCCGACGGTCGAGGACCTGACCGGACGCCGTACGGAGGCCGGACCGCGCGCCGGGGACTACCCCACGGGCTCCTGGGGCGACGAGTCCCGCGACTACCACGTGAGCGTGCGGGTCCCGCAGGCCGCGATCGGCCAGGAGATGCTGGCGGCCCGGGTCTCCCTGATCGCGCCGGACCCGCTGGGCGGCGACCCGAAGCCGCTGTCCCAAGGACTGGTACGGGCGGTGTGGACCGACGACCTGGCGATGTCGACGTCGATCAACCCGCAGGTCGCCCACTACACGGGCCAGGCCGAGCTCGCGGACGTCATCCAGCAGGGGCTGGATGCCCGCAAATCGGGCGATCACGACGGCGCGACGGCGAAACTGGGCCGCGCCGTGCAGCTCGCGGCGGCCTCCGGCAACGCGGATACGGCGAAACTCCTTTCGAAGGTGGTCGACGTCGTCGATGCGGCGACCGGTACTGTGCGTTTGAAGGCGAAGGTCGCGGAAGCGGACGAGATGACACTCGAGACCCGCTCCACCAAGACCGTTCGCGTCAAGAGGTAGCCCGGCCACGGGCCGGACGACGAGAGGGGGAAGCACCGACATGCCGACCTGCCCGAACGGACACCAGTCGGTCTCCGACGACTGGTGCGAGGTCTGCGGCCATCGCATGGCCGGGGCGGGTGCGCCGACGGGTGCCGTAC
>NZ_LIPQ01000329.1 GCF_001418135.1 Streptomyces aureus | reverse complement strand
ATCGGTGTACGCGGTGACGGCGCCCCGCAGTGGAAGTCCGGCGCGGGCAACGTCTACGCCGACGAGGGCAACCACTGGGACGTGACCTTCTACAACTGCGGCGGCTGCTGACCCGCGGTTCCGGTCCGAAAGAACCCTCCTCGGTGGTCACTTGGACTAACCGAAGGGGGTTCTTGGACTGGAGGGGCCCGCGCGGCACGATCTCGTTGACGGTGCCGCCGGGGCGGGGCCAACTAGTGCGCATGTCCCTCCCCCCTTCGCGAAGAATCCGTGCGGCCTGTGCGCTCGCCGTCGCTTCCTCCGCCGTGTTCGCCCTGGCCGGGCCCGCCCTGGCCGAGGGAGCCACGGCCGGGGGCGCGGCAGCCGTCCCCGCGGCGGCCGACGCGGCGGCAGCCGACACCGCGGCCGCCGACGGCCCCGTCATCTCATCCCGTCAGCTCTCCGTGGCCGTCGCCGAGGACTTCCCCCGCGTCCTCTCGTACACCGACCGCGCGAGCGGCGCCCGCCTCCTCGGCAGTACGGCCCCGGTCACACGGATCGTCCTCAACGGCACCGCCCACGCCGTCCGGGCCGAGGGCGCCCCCGTCCTGACCGCCTCCTCCGCCGCGTACACCCTCACCTTCCCCGACCTGCCCGGCGTCGAGATCGACGCGCGGCTGAGCGTCGACGGGCGGGCCACCACGTTCCGGGTGACCGCCGTCCGCGACACCGAGGGCTTCCGGGTCGGCACCCTCGACATACCGGGCCACGACCTGGTCTCCGTCGGCTCCTCGGACGCCGGCGCCGCGACCGCCTTCACCCGGCTCGACCCGGACTCCACCCGCACCGCCGACGTCTTCGCCCGCGTCACCGACGCGACCGCCGCCGAGGCCGCCCCGGTGGGTGCGAGCTACGCGATCGTCAGCACCGGTCGGCTCGCCGCCGCCGTCGAGTCCAACTCCAGCTACGACAAGCCCACCGGGGCCTCCGCCCGCGACGGCGCCCGCTTCTGGCACCAGGCCCGCAAGCAGACCACCGGCACCGCCACCGAGACCCGCGTCGGCGTCTGGTCCGGCCAGTGGACCTACCGCGGCGAGGGCGCCCCGAAGCCCGCGAGCGGCGACGCCCTGCCCTGGGCCAAGGTCGTCGTCACCCCCGACGCCAACGCCGATGGCGCCACCGACTGGCAGGACGGCGCCATCGCCTTCCGTACGATCGGGATCAAGGCCCCGGGCAGCGAGGACACCCCCGACCGGGTCGTCGCCCACATCCCGTTCAACTTCGCCTCGCAGGCCACCCACCCCTTCCTGCGCACCCTCGACGACGTCAAGCGGATCTCGCTCTCCACCGACGGACTCGGCCAGTTCGCGCTGCTCAAGGGATACGGCTCCGAGGGCCACGACTCCGCCCACCCCGACTACGGCGGCAACTACAACAAGCGGGCCGGCGGCCTCGCCGACCTCAACGTCCTCCTCAGGGAGGGCCGGAAGTGGGGCGCGGACTTCGGCGTCCACGTCAACGCCACCGAGTCGTACCCCGAGGCGAAGAACTTCAGCGAGACCCTCGTCGACAGGACGAAGCCCGGCTGGAACTGGCTCAACCAGAGCTACTACATCGACCAGCGCCGCGACATCAACAGCGGCGACCTCGCCCGCCGCTTCCAGCAGCTGCGTGACGAGACCGACCGCAACCTCTCCACCCTCTACATCGACGTCTACTACACCCACGGCTGGATCGCCGACGAGACGATGCGCGCCGTCCAGCAGCAGGGCTGGAACGTCGCCACCGAGTGGTCCGAGAAGTTCGAGCGAGCCTCCCTCTGGTCCCACTGGGCCAACGACCTCGACTACGGCGGCGCCACCAACAAGGGCCTCAACTCGCAGATCGTCCGCTTCATCCGCAACGACGAGAAGGACGTCTGGAACAACCACCCGGTCCTCGGCCAGACCGCCCTCGTCGACTTCGAGGGCTGGACCGGCGAGACCGACTGGAACGACTTCACCGCCAACATCTGGCAGCGGAACCTGCCCGCCAAGTACCTCCAGCAGCAGCGGATCACCCGCTGGAACGGCAACGACATCACCTTCACCGGCGGGGTCCGCGGCACCGTCGAGAACGGCCGCCGCACCTTCTACCAGGACGGCCGCAAGGTCCTCGACGGCGAGAGCTACCTGCTGCCCTGGTCCGAGGGGAAGACCGGTGGCAGATCCGGCGGCACGAAGCTCTACCACTACAACAAGGCGGGCGGTACGACCACGTGGTCCGTCCCGGCCGGCACCCGCTCGTACACGGTCTACAAGCTCACCGACAACGGGCGCGTGAAGACCGCCACCGTGCGGCCCACCGACGGCAGGATCACCCTCGACGCCGTCGCCGGACAGCCCTACGTCCTCCACCCCGACGGCGCGCCCGCGCAGCCCGCCCCGAAATGGGGCCAGGGCACCCCGGTGAAGGACCCCGGCTTCAACGACGCGAGGCTCGGCGCCTGGACCAGGACCGGCACCGTCGTCCGTGACACCGACGAGCAGGGCCGCAACAGCGCGAAGCTCTCCGGCGCCGCCACCGCCTCGGTCGGCCAGCGGATCACCGGCCTCACCCCGGGCACGCGGTACACCGCCTCCGCCCTGATCGAGGTCCAGCCCGGCGCCGCCCGGCCCACCACCCTCTCCGCCGGCGGGCAGTCCGTCACCGTCGAACGCTCCTCGCTCCAGGACCGGGTCGCCGCCTCCGACTGGAACGGCACCCGCTTCCAGCGCGCCAAGGTCACCTTCACCGCCCCGCCCGGCGGCAGCACCCCGCTGAGGATCCAGGCCGCGAGCGGCAGCGCCGCCACCGTCCGGATCGACGACGTCCGGATCGTCGCCAACGCCCCCGCCACCAAGGCCGGGACCGTGGTGTACGAGGACTTCGAGGCCGTCGACCAGGGCTGGGGCCCCTTCCTCAAGGGCGACGCGGGCGGTACGACCGACCCCCGCACCCACATCGCCCAGCTCCACGCCCCCTACACCCAGGCCGGCTGGAACGGGAAGCTGATCGACGACGTCATCGGCGGCGCCGAGTCCCTCAAGTCCCACGACGAGAACAGCGGCCTCGTCTACCGGACCGCGCCCTGGACCGTCCCCATGAAGGACGGCCGCACCTACCGCGTCGAGTACGACTACAGGTCGAGCCACGCGGGCGCGTACGAGTGGATCACCGGCTACGACCGGACGAACGGGACCTCCGTGGAGACCCGCCGCACCCCGATCGGACAGCAGAGGGACAGCGGGCACTTCTCCGAGACCGTCACCGCCGGCTGCGGCGACACCTGGACCGGGCTGCGCAAGCGCGGCGACGCCCCGGACGGCGCCGACTTCGTCCTCGACGCCTTCACCGTCACCGACCTCGGCCCGGCCACCGAGCGCGCCGCCTGCGGCACGCTCACCGTCACCGCGCCCGAGACCCTGGAGCCCGGCCGGCCGAACCAGGTCACCGCCACCTTCGGCAACGACGAGGCGGCCGACGTCTCCGGCGCCCGGGCCGAACTCACCCTCCCGGAGGGCTGGACCGCGGAACCGGCCGCGCCCGTCACCCTGGGCACGGTCGCGCCGGGCGGGAAGGCCACCGCCACCTGGCAGGTCACGCCCCCGGTGGACGCGGCCTACCGGCCGTACACCCTGGACGCCTCCCTCACGTACGCCCTCGGGGAAGGCCGGCGGAAGCTCACCGCCGCCACCACCGTCCGCACGCTGCCCCCGCCGCCCACCACCGACAGCTGGGCCAGCGACCTCGACTGGACCTCGGCCACCAACGGCTGGGGCCCCGTCGAGCGCGACCTCTCCAACGGTGAGACCGGCACCGGCGACGGCTCCCCGCTGCGGATCGGGGGAGTGACGTACGCCAAGGGCCTGGGCAGCCACGCACCGGCGAAGGTCCGCTACTACCTGGGCGGCCGCTGCACCTCCCTCACCGCCGAGGTCGGGGTGGACGACGTCCAGACCAGCCGGGGCACGGTCGTGTTCAGCGTCCTCGCCGACGGCGCCGAGCGGGTGAAGTCACCGGTCCTCAAGGCCACGGACGCCGCCTGGTCGCTCACCGCCGACGTGACCGGTGCCACCTGGGTCGACCTGGTGGTCTCCGACAGCGGCGACGGCAACGGGAACGACCACGCGGACTGGGGCGGCGCCCGCTTCCACTGCGGAGGCTGACCGCGCGGCGGGGCACGGGCCCGCGACCCTTCGGGGGTCGCGGGCCCCTCGGTGCCATGGACCACCTTTGTGGGCGGCGCGGGGCCGACGGATTCGGACCCACCGAGGTCTATGTTGAACCCCTACAAACACGAGGGGTACCTGGCTGTTGACTCGCGATGAACAGTTCGTCGTTCTGTCCAGCCCCACCAGGAATCGACACGGGAGACTGTACGGAGTCGACGGCGGGGTTTTCTTGTCCGACTTCGTAGGGTCGGTACATGACCGTTGTGGACCAGATCCCGAGCGAGCCCGCTGACGCCCGTGGCCGAGTGGCCGAGCTGCACGTCCTGCGCGAGCAGGCCCTCCGCGGCCCGAGTGACCGCGCGACCGAGGCCCAGCACGCGAAGGGCAAGCTGACGGCCCGCGAGCGCATCGAGCTGCTGCTCGACCCTGGTTCCTTCAGCGAGGTCGAGCAGCTCCGCCGGCACCGCGCCCAGGGCTTCGGCCTGGAGGCGAAGAAGCCGTACACCGACGGTGTGATCACCGGATGGGGCACGGTCGAGGGCCGGACGGTCTTCGTCTACGCGCACGACTTCCGCATCTTCGGCGGCGCGCTGGGCGAGGCCCACGCGACGAAGATCCACAAGATCATGGACATGGCCATCGCGGCCGGTGCCCCCCTGGTCTCCCTGAACGACGGTGCGGGCGCCCGTATCCAGGAGGGCGTCTCGGCGCTCGCCGGCTACGGCGGCATCTTCCAGCGCAACACCCGCGCGAGCGGTGTCATCCCGCAGATCTCGGTGATGCTCGGCCCGTGCGCCGGCGGCGCGGCCTACAGCCCGGCGCTGACGGACTTCGTCTTCATGGTCCGTGAGACCTCGCAGATGTTCATCACCGGACCGGACGTCGTGAAGGCGGTCACCGGCGAGGAGATCACCCAGAACGGCCTCGGCGGCGCCGACGTCCACGCGGGTGTCTCCGGTGTCTCCCACTTCGCGTACGACGACGAGGAGACCTGCATCGCGGAGGTCCGCTACCTCCTGTCGATGCTCCCGCAGAACAACCGCGAGAACCCGCCGACCGTCGCCTCCGAGGACCCGGCGGACCGCCGCTCCGAGGTGCTGCTCGACCTGGTCCCGGCCGACGGCAACCGTCCGTACGACATGCACAAGGTCATCGAGGAGCTCGTCGACGACGGCGACTACCTGGAGATCCACGAGCGCTGGGCCCGCAACATCATCTGCGCGCTCGCCCGCCTCGACGGCCAGGTCGTCGGCATCGTCGCCAACCAGCCGCAGACGCTGGCCGGTGTCCTCGACATCGAGGCCTCCGAGAAGGCCGCCCGCTTCGTGCAGATGTGCGACGCCTTCAACATTCCGATCATCACCCTTCTGGACGTACCCGGCTTCCTGCCGGGCGTCGACCAGGAGCACGGTGGAATCATCCGGCACGGCGCGAAGCTGCTGTACGCGTACTGCAACGCGACCGTGCCCCGGATCAGCCTGATCCTGCGCAAGGCGTACGGCGGCGCGTACATCGTCATGGACTCCCAGTCCATCGGCGCCGACCTGACGTACGCCTGGCCCACCAACGAAATCGCGGTCATGGGCGCCGAGGGCGCCGCCAACGTGATCTTCCGCAAGCAGATCGCGGAGGCCGAGGACCCCGAGGCCATGCGAGCCCGCATGGTCAAGGAGTACAAGGCGGAGCTGATGCACCCGTACTACGCGGCGGAGCGCGGCCTGGTCGACGACGTCATCGACCCCGCCGACACCCGGCAGGTGCTCATCAGGTCCCTCGCGATGCTCCGCACCAAGCACGCCGACCTGCCGTCCCGCAAGCACGGCAACCCGCCTCAGTAAGAGGAGTCATCCACGTGACAACCCCTGCCAACCTTCTCCGCGTCGAGAAGGGCCACGCCGACCCCGAGGAGCTGGCGGCCATCACGGCCGTCCTGCTCGCCCGTGCCGCCGCCCGGTCCGACGAGGACACCGCCGCGGGCCACCGCGGCCGCACCACGGCCGGCTGGCGCCGCCTGGAGCGGGAGCACGGCTTCCGCGCGCCGCACAGCTGGCGCTGAGCGACCGAAGAGGGCCTGAACCCGGTGATGCCGGGTTCAGGCCCTCTTCGTGTCTCCAGGGCCCCTCACACGCCGTTCTGGGGCCATGGCACGCCGTACAGTGCCGCGGCCGGGACGCCGAGCGGGGTGCCGGCACACGCCGAAGGCCGCGTCCCCGAGGGGAACGCGGCCTTTCGGTACGGGGCGCCGGGGGACAGCTACCGCAGGCGGGCCATGAGGGCGTGCTCGACCAGGGTGATGAGCGCGCTCTTGGCGTCGGCGCGGTGCCGGGCGTCCGTGGTGATGATGGGGGTGTCCGGACCGATCTGGAGGGCCTCGCGGACCTCCTCGGGCTGGTACGGCTGGTTCCCGTCGAAGCCGTTGAGGGCGATGACGAACGGCAGGCCGCTGTTCTCGAAGTAGTCGACCGCGGGGAAGCAGTCGGCGAGACGGCGGGTGTCGACCAGGACGACGGCGCCGATGGCGCCGCGGACCAGGTCGTCCCACATGAACCAGAACCGGTCCTGACCGGGCGTACCGAAGAGGTACAGGATCAGGTCCTGGTCCAGGGTGATGCGGCCGAAGTCCATGGCGACGGTCGTCGTCGTCTTGTCGCCGGTGTGCGTGAGGTCGTCGATGCCCGCGGACGCGGACGTCATGACGGCCTCGGTGCGCAGCGGGTTGATCTCCGAGACGGCGCCGACGAACGTGGTCTTGCCCACGCCGAAGCCACCCGCCACCACGATCTTCGCGCTGGTGGTTGAACGGGCCGCGCCGCCGCTAGAGCTTGCGAAGTCCACTGAGCACCCTTTCGAGCAGTGTCACGTCTGGCTGACCGCCGGCGGCCTCGTCGCCGCCCGGCTGGTGGATGGCGACGAGCCCGGCCTCTGCCAGGTCGGCCACGAGGATTCGGGCGACGCCGAGGGGGATGGAGAGAAGGGCCGAGATCTCGGCGACCGACTTGATCTCGAAGCACAGCCGGCAGATCCGCTGGTGCTCGGGCAACTGCCCCTGCAGCCGGGACGGATCGGCCGTCGTGCTGACCAGCGCCTCGATGGCGAGCTGGTAGCGCGGCCGGGTCCGGCCGCCGGTCATCGCGTACGGACGCACCAGCGGGTTGTGCGAGCCGCCCGAGCTGCTGGAGCCTGCGGCGGACGGAGCGCGCGAGGAGCCCTGCGCACCCGCGGGCTGGACGTGAGGCTGCCGATAGGGCTGCGACACGCCCTGTCTGCTCGGGGCGGAGGGAAAGTTGAACCGGTTCTGCGTGGTGTCGCCGAGCGGCGCCTGGTGCGCGTCATAACCGTTGTAGGGGCTTGAGCCCGGTGGTGTTCCCACGTCTCCTCCTCCGACTGCCTCGCGGTCCATGTCCCTTGGAACCGCGCCACCGCACCTTACGGGGCGGTGGCGCGAAACGCACTGTCTGTCTGTTAGTTGAGAAGACTTCCCTGAAGCTCCGCCCGGAGGTCAGGAGTCAGGACGGTGCCCGCGCGATCCACGAGCAGTGCCATCTCGTAGCCCACGAGGCCGATGTCGGCCTCGGGGTGGGCGAGCACGGCCAGCGAGGAGCCGTCCGAGATCGACATGATGAAGAGGAAGCCGCGCTCCATCTCCACCACGGTCTGATTGACCGCACCACCCTCGAAGATCCGCGACGCGCCCGCGGTCAGCGAGGTCAGTCCGGAGGCGACGGCCGCCAGCTGGTCGGCGCGGTCCCGGGGGAAACCCTCGGACATCGCCAGCAGGAGTCCGTCGGCGGAGACCACCACCGTGTGCGACACCCCGGGGGTGTTGTCCACGAAGTTGGTGATCAACCAGTTCAGATTCTGCGCCGCCTGGCTCATGCTCACACTAACGCTCCTGGTTGTAGGTACTGCCCGGGCCGAGGCCCGATCCGTTCGTGTCCGTTCCCGCGCTGCGTCCCTGCTGGACGCCGCGGCGCAGGTTGCTCAACCTGCCCCGTACGTCCTCGGGCGCGCGGGAGACCTGGGGGCCGCCCTGCGGGGTCTGCTCAGCCGTGCCCTCGACCAGGTTGGCCTTCGGGACCCGGCGGGGGAGACCGGACGAGGTGACCCCGCCGGCCTTCGGGTCCTTGAGCTTCCCGGCCCGCTGCCAGCGCTCGTCGTTGGTCGAGCGCCATTCGTCGGTGGAGTCGGCGTCGTTCTGCTGCTGCGCCGGCTGCGCGGGCTTCGCCTGCTGCGGTGCCTGCTGCTGCGGCGCCTGCTGGGTCGGCGAGGCGACGCTGCCGCGGCGCGGCAGTCCGGCGTCGGTCAGCGCGTGACCGGCGTCCGGGGCGGCACTCGGGGTCGGACCCGGACGGTCGAAGCCTACGCGCTCGGCGGCCTGTTCGGGAGCGCTCGGAGCAGATTCCGATTCCGCTCCGAACGGCTGCTGGTAGCCGCCCTGGTACGCGCTCTGATCCTGCCAGTCTCCCTGGTGGGACTGGGTATCGAACGCATTGCCGTACTGCTGGTGTTCGGTTCCCGCAGTCTCGTACGAAGCTTCCGCATAGCCCTGCTGCGGGTAGGCCTCGTAACCCTGCTGCTGGTACGCGTAGCCGTCCTGCTGCTGCGGGAATCCGGCCTCGTACTCCTGGCCGTACCCCTGCGACTGCTGAGGCTGCTGCTGCCCGTACTCCTGCGCCGGGGCGTACTGCTCGGCCGGGTACTCCTGACCCTGCTGCTGCCCGTACTCCTGACCCTGGCCGTACTCCTGGCCCTGCTGCGCGTACTCCTGGCCCTGCTGACCGTACTCGTCCGGCTGCTCCGCCTCGTCGCGGAAGAGCGGCCGGTCGCCACCCTGCGCCTGGGCCTCCAGGGCGGCACGCCGCCCCTCGCGCTTCAGCGAGCGGTTGACCGGGTCGAGCTGCCGCTCCTCCTCGGCCGGCTGCTCGTAGCGGGAGTCGTCGAAGCCGAGATCGGCGGCGGTCAGCATCGGCTGCTGCTGCTGCGGGGCGCTCTCGAAGGCGCTGGGCTGCTGCTGCTGCTGCGGAATGATCTGCGAGACCGTGAAGTCGTCCTGGATCGGCTGCTCGCCACCGCCACCGTGCGTGATCGCGTCCGGCAGCATGACCAGCGAGGTCGTACCGGCCTGCTCGCCCGAGGGGCGCAGCTGGACCCGGATGCCGTGGCGGTCGGCGAGCCGGCCGACCACGAACAGGCCCATGCGCTGCGACACGGCCGCGTCCACGGTCGGCGGGTTGGCCAGCTTGTGGTTGATGTCCGCGAAGTCCTCGGCGGTGAGGCCGATGCCCTTGTCGTGGATCTCGACCATCACGCGGCCGTCGGGGAGACGGGTCGCGGTGACGCGGACCTTGGTCTGCGGGGAGGAGAACGTGGTGGCGTTCTCCAGGAGCTCGGCGAGCAGGTGCACGAGGTCGGTCACGGCCTGGCCGTGGATCTCGGCGTCCGGCACGCCCGCCAGCTCGATGCGCTCGTACTGCTCCACCTCGGAGGAGGCGGCGCGCATGACGTCGACCAGCGGGACCGGCTGGTCCCAGCGGCGGCCCGGCTCCTCGCCGGCGAGGACGAGGAGGTTCTCGCCGTTGCGGCGCATACGGGTCGCAAGGTGGTCCAGGCGGAAGAGGTTCTCCAGCTGGTCCGGGTCGGCCTCGTTGTTCTCCAGGTCGGTGATGAGGGTCAGCTGGCCCTCGATCAGCGACTGGTTGCGGCGCGAGAGGTTCGTGAAGATCGCGTTGACGTTGCCCCGGAGCATGGCCTGCTCGGCGGCGAGCCGGACGGCCTCGCGGTGGACCTGGTCGAAGGCGCGGGCGACCTCGCCGATCTCGTCCTGCGTGTCGATCGGGATCGGCTGCACGCGGGTGTCGACGCGGCCGGGCTCGGTACGGGACAGCTGGTCGACCAGCATCGGCAGACGCTGCTCGGCGATGCCGAAGGCGGCGGTGCGCAGCTGCTGCATCGCGCGGCTCATCTGGCGGGCCATCATCCCGGCGAGGATGAAGGCGGCGAGCAGGGCGATGACGACGATGCCGCCGTTGACCCAGGCGTCCGTCTTGGACTCGTCGGAGATCCGGACGGCCTCGGCCACGGCCTTGTCGACGAGCGTCTTCTCGACCTCGGAGTAGCCCTCGAACTTGGCGGTGGCGACGGCCATCCAGCTCTCGGGGGCGATGCCCTTGGACTTCAGGGCGGCGAGGGCCTCGGGGCTCTTGGCGGTGCCGATGGCGGAGGCGACGCCCGAGTAGACGGAGCCGTCCGTGCCCTTGGGCAGCTCGACCCCGGCGGCCTGCATCTGCTTGGCGCCCTCGGTGGCCTTGCCCGTCATGACCTTCTTCAGCAGCGCGACGTCCTCGGGCATACCACCGGAGGAGAACTCGCCGAGGGCGATCTGCTCCAGGTAGTTGTACGAGTTGAACGCCACGGACTGCTGGGCGAAGACGGCTTCGGTCCGGCTGGGCCGGACCAGGAGCTGGGTGCCTATGGAGCGCTGGAGGGACGCGGCGCCCTTGGCCAGCTGGACGGCGTAGACGCTGCGGCCGTAGGCCGTGACGTTGCCGGTGCCGAGGCCGAGCTCGTTGGAGAACTCGGTGAGGTAGTGCTGGACCCCGGTGTAGCCGCGCTGGGTGTCGACCGGGTCTAGACCGCGGGTGTACGCGATCTCGCGCAGCGCGGTGAGCTTCGGCTCCTCGTCCCGGAAGAGGTTCAGCCGGCGCTCCAGGCCCTGGCCCGAGGGCAGGTTCTTGGCGGCCTCGTCGAACTTGACCTTGGCGGCGTCGGTCGCGGCGTACGCCTTGGTGACCTCGTCGCTCTTGCGGTCCTCAGGGGTCTTCGCCGCCAGCAGGGGACCCGCGGTGAGGTCGCGCTCGTTGAGGAGGGCGGTGCTGTACTCCGAGGCGGCGCGCACGATGAGCGCCGTCTTCTCGGCGTCCTGCGCCTCCTGCCAGGTGTCGATCGATCCCTTGACCTGGAAGCCGCCCATGACGAGGCCGACCAGCACGGGTATGCAGAGGATCGCGTTCAGCCTGGTGGGCACCCGCCAGTTGCGGGGCGAGAGCTTGCTGGAGCTGCCCGGGGCGGCGGCCACGGTGGGCTGCGTCACGGGCACGTCCGCGGGCGACATCGCCGTGCGCGACGGCGGGGTGAAGTTGCCCCGTGTCTCCTGCTCCGCGGAGCTTTCCTTGCTGCGCCTCACTCGACCAACAACCTCTCGGCGTCGGCACCTACGTTGTGCCGGTGTTTCGTTCAGGGCCGTACTACTCGGGAGTTCATGAATTGCAGCACGTGAAGGGGGTCGGTTCCAAACAGTGGGATGCGGCCGGTTTCACGGGCCCGCGCCTCGTATAAAACGGGCATAAAGAGCGAGCCCCGCCAAAAGACGGGGCTCAGGTGAGCGCAGTGACACCGATCGGATGCGTCGGGTGTCCGGGGCGCCCCAATTCTCTGTCGAAATGTTATGAACGCGCGGGCGGCCGTGTCGAACGACACAGGCCGCCCCTGGCGGTGGCATATGACAGCCGCTCCGGTCGTCCGACTACTTGAGCCGGGCCATCAGAGCGTGCTCGACAAGGGTGATGAGCGCGCTCTTGGCGTCGGCGCGGTGCCGGGCGTCCGTGGTGATGATGGGGGTGCCGGGGCCGATCTGGAGGGCCTCGCGGACCTCCTCGGGCTGGTACGGCTGGCTTCCGTCGAAGCCGTTGAGGGCGATGACGAACGGCAGGCCGCTGTTCTCGAAGTAGTCGACGGCCGGGAAGCAGTCGGCGAGACGGCGGGTGTCGACGAGCACGACGGCGCCGATGGCGCCGCGGACCAGGTCGTCCCACATGAACCAGAACCGGTCCTGGCCCGGCGTACCGAAGAGGTACAGGATCAGGTCCTGGTCCAGGGTGATGCGGCCGAAGTCCATGGCGACGGTCGTCGTCGTCTTGCCACCGGTGTGCGTGAGGTCGTCGATGCCCGCGGACGCGGACGTCATGACGGCCTCGGTACGCAGCGGGTTGATCTCGGACACGGCGCCGACGAACGTGGTCTTGCCCACGCCGAAGCCACCCGCCACCACGATCTTCGCGCTGGTGGTTGAACGGGCCGCACCGCCGCTAGAGCTTGCGAAGTCCACTGAGCACCCTTTCGAGCAGAGTCACGTCCGGCGTGCCGCCGGTCTCTCCGTTGCCCGGCTGGTGGATGGCCACCATGCCGGCCTCCGCCAGGTCGGCGACGAGGATGCGGGCGACACCGAGGGGCATCGACAGCAGCGCCGACACCTCTGCCACCGACTTGACCTCACGGCACAGGTGGCAGATCCGCTGGTGCTCCGGGAGGAGAGTGGCGAGGTGCGCCGGGTCGGCCGTGGTGCTGACCAGCGCCTCGATGNNCGCGTACGGACGCACCAGCGGCTGGTCGCCCTCATGTCCGTACTCGTCGACTGAATTGCCGTACGGATCGTGAGAGGCGGGGGGCGGGGTCATGAATCCTCCGGGCGTGACGGCAAGGCTTCTGCCATCTGATGGGGCCGGTGGGGGGCCGGGTGGGGCGGCCGGACGGATAACGGTGCCAGGGCGGTACGGAGGGGCGTACCGCCCTGTCGGTCGGTGGTGCGGTGAGGTTTTCCGTGAAGCGGCCGGCTAGTGGAGCAGGCTGCCCTGGAGCTCCGCGGGGAGATCCGGGGTGAGGACACTGCCGGCCCGGTCGGCC
>NZ_LIPQ01000328.1 GCF_001418135.1 Streptomyces aureus | reverse complement strand
TGTGTATAAGAGACTGGCCCGGGACCCCCGGACCGCCGTCTCCCGCAGCACGAGGGCGATGCGCGGCTACGGCCGCGGCTCGCCGCCGTGCAGCAGACGCAGGAAGTCGCGGAAGGCGGCCGGCATGTCCACCGCCGCCGGGTCCAGGAGCCACTGGTACTGGAGTCCGTCCATCACCGCCGTCAGGAGCGGCGCCGCGCGCTCCGGGCTCAGCCCGCTCGGCAGCCGGTCGCCGAACTCCAGACGCAGCACCTGCGCCATGTTCGCCCGCACCAGTGCGTACCGCTCGGTGAAGAACTCCCGCGCCGGGTGCCCGTCCGTCACGCTCTCGCCGAGCAGCGCGGAGAAGGTCTGCACGATGCCGGGCCGCATCGCGTTGTACTCGACGAGCGATTCGAGCAGGTCGAGCCGCCAGCCCTCGCGGTCCCGGCCGCCGCTCGTGTCCCAGCGGTCGCGCTCCTCCAGGACGGCGACGAGCAGTGCCTCCTTCGTCGGGAAGTAGTGCAGGAGCCCCTGCTGGGTGAGACCGACGCGCTCGGCGACGGAGCCGAGGCTGGCGCCCCGGTAGCCGCGCTCGGCGATCACTTCGAGGGCCGCGCGCAGGATGTCCGCCCGCCGCTCCTCGCTCCTGGCCCGCACCATCGCCGTGGCCCCTCTCAGATCGTCGCTTCCGACAGGACCGTACCCCGTCCATGAAGTAACGAAGAGATAACATCACCTACCGATTTACAGGTAACTGGGTGCACGATGACGGCATCGGGGTCATCGGTACGTCAACGAGGAGGTACGGCCATGACGGAGACCAGCGCGGACACGGCACGGGCAACGGCGGACGCCGCACGGGAAGAGGCCGTCGAGGCGGCGCTCGCCAAGCTCGACCTGGACACCAGGACCCGGCTGCTCGGCGGCCAGGACATGTGGTCCCTGCCCGCCCTGCCGGAGATCGGACTGAAGTCCCTGGTCATGTCCGACGGCCCCATCGGTGTCCGCGGCGTCCGCTGGACCGCCGACGACCCGTCCGTCGCCCTGCCGTCCCCGACCGCGCTCGCCGCCGCCTGGGACCCCGCCCTCGCCCGCCGCGCCGGCCGCCTCCTCGCCCAGGAGGCCCGCCGCAAGGGCGTCCACGTCGTGCTCGCGCCCACGGTCAACCTGCATCGCACCCCGCTCGGCGGCCGCCACTTCGAGGCCTACAGCGAGGACCCCTTCCTCACCGGCGCCGTCGGCACCGGCTATGTCCGGGGCGTCCAGGACGGCGGCGTCGGCACCACCGTCAAGCACTTCGTCGCCAACGACGCCGAGACCGACCGCTTCACCGTGGACAACAGGATCGCCCCGCGCCCCCTCCGCGAGCTCTACCTCGCCCCCTTCGAGGCCATCGTCAGGAACGCCCACCCCTGGGGCATCATGACCGCCTACAACCAGGTCAACGGCGTGACCATGACCGAGCACCGGCACCTCGTGAACGAGGTCCTCCGCGGCGAGTGGGGCTTCGACGGCTGCAACGTCTCCGACTGGATGGCCGCCCGCTCCACCACCGCCGACATCGAGGGCGGCCTCGACGTCGCCATGCCCGGCCCGCGGACCGTCTACGGCGAGGCGCTCGCCGCCGCCGTCCGCGCCGGCGAGGTCGAGGAGTCCACGGTCGACGCGGCCGTACGCAACGTCCTGCGGCTGGCCGCCCGCGTCGGTGCCCTCGAAGGCGCCCCGCCGGTCGTCACCGAACCCCCGGCCGCCCTCGACGGCGACGCGCTCGCCCGCGAGATCGCCCGCCGAGGCTTCGTCCTCGTCCGCAACGAGAACGGCGCGCTGCCCCTCGCGGCCGGAACGACCGTCGCCCTCTCCGGCGCCGCCGCCCGCGACGCCCGCGTCCTCGGCGGCGGCTCCGCCCAGGTCTTCCCCGAGCACGTCGTCTCCCCGCTGGCCGGCCTCACCGCCGCCCTCGCGGCCGGCCCCGAAGGGGGCGCGCTCACCTTCACCGTCGGCGCCGACCCCAGCGACGAACTCACCCCCGCCGATCAGGGGTTCACCCTCCGCGCCCGCTGCCGCGACGCCTCCGGCGCCGTGCTCGGCGAGGGATCCCTGCCCAACGGCCAGGTCCAGTGGATCGGCGACGACCTCCCGGCCGGCGTCACCCACGAGGCCCTCGCCTCCGTCGAGGTCGTCGGCACCTTCACCCCGCGCGAGTCCGGCGAGCACTCCTTCGGCACCCGCGGCCTCGGCGCCTACACCCTCACCGTCGACGGCCGGACCGTCTACGAGGGCGTGCAGGCCATCGGCCCCGAGACCGATCCCTTCGAGGCCTTCTTCGGCTCCCCGGTCGAACGCGCCAAGGTCGCGCTCACCGCGGGCGAGACCGTCGAGGTGTCCCTGCTCCACACCCTCGACAAGGAGTTCGCGGCCCCGCTGCCGGCCGTCATGTTCTCCTTCGTCCACCTCGGTCCGCGGCGTGACCCCGACGAACTGATCGCCGAGGCCGTCGAGGCGGCCCGCGCCGCCGACACCGCCGTCGTGGTCGTCGCCACCACCGAACGCGTCGAGTCCGAGGGCTTCGACCGCAAGGACCTCGCCCTCCCCGGCCGCCAGGACGACCTCGTACGGGCCGTCGCCGCCGCCAACCCGAACACCGTCGTCGTGGTCAACGCCGGTTCCCCGGTCGAACTGCCCTGGCGCGAGGACGTGGCCGCGGTCCTGCTCGGCTGGTTCCCCGGCCAGGAGGGCGGCGCCGCCCTCGCCGACGTCCTCACCGGCGCCGAGGAGCCTGGCGGCCGCCTCCCCACCACCTGGCCCGCCGCCCTCGCCGACGTCCCCGTCACCGAGACCACCCCCACCGAGGGTGAACTCGACTACGCCGAGGGCGTGTTCATCGGGTACCGGGCCTGGGACAAGGCCGGCGCGGTCCCCGCGTACGCCTTCGGTCACGGCCTCGGCTACACGACCTGGTCGTACGACGCCCTGACGGCCGGCCCCGACACCGTGACCGTCCGGCTCACCAACACCGGCGACCGCGCGGGCCGCGAGGTCGTCCAGGTCTACCTGGCACCCGTCGACGACTCCGTGGAGCGCCCCGCCCGCTGGCTGGCCGGCTTCGCGAGCGTCGAGGCGGGCCCCGGCGAGACCGTCGAGACCCGGATCGAGCTGCCCCGCCGCGCCTTCGAGATCTGGGACGAGAAGAAGAACGACTGGATCCTCGTCGCCGGGACATACGAGGTCCTGGCGGCGCACTCCCTCACGGACGCCCGTCTGACCACCACGGTGGAGATCTGACGGCGGGGGCCCACACGACCGGCCCCGGGGCGGCACCTGACAACCGCCCCGGGGTCCTCACTCCTTCGTGATCCGCCGGTACGCCAGCTCCGCGAGCCGCGCCTGCCCGTCCCTGCTCGGATGGAAGAAGTCCCAGGGGCTCAACTGCCCGCTGTCGAAGCGGAACCCGAAGACCGCCCCGCCGTCGTACCGGCAGCGTTCGTCCTTCGCGCACACTTCCGACAGCACCCGGTTGTACGCCACCACCCGGTCCTGCACCTCGGCGCGTCGCCGCTCCGCCGCGGTGCCCAGGTCCTCGGCGTCCGACAGCATCGCGCCGCAGATCCCCAGCTTCCACACCTCCAGCCCCCTCGGGCTGACCCGACCCGTGGACCACAGGTGCATCAGGGACGGCACGCTCGCCACGTACACGTTCGCCTTCGGCGCGCCCTTCCACAGCCGGGCGAGCGCCGTCTCGAAGTGCGTCCGGAAGTCGGCGACCGGGGTCATCAGCGCCGGGGTGGCCCGGCAGGCGTCGTTCGCGCCCATCATCACCGTGACCAGCTCGGGCCGTTCGGCGGCCGCCACGGCCATCTGTTCCGGAAGCTCCGCCATCCGTGCGCCGGTCCGCGCCAGGTTCCAGCTGCGGGTGGCGACCTTCTCCGGGCCGAGCAGGCGCAGCGCGAGGCTGTTCACGGCGGTGTCCGTGCCCGTCGCCCAGGACGACTCGGGGCAGTCCGCGAGGATCGCGCAGGCGTCGAAGGCGCGGGTCACGGAGTCGCCGACGGCGGCGACGGAGGCGGGGGAGACGTCCCACGGCGAGGTCGGCTTCGGGGCCGGTTTCCGAGCCGCCTTCGGGGCCGCCTTCGGTGTGGCTCTCGGCTCCGGGGTCTTCGCCGCGGGCTCCCCGGCGGTGCAGCCGGACAGCGCTCCCGCGCACAGCAGCGCCGCCGTCGCGGTGGCGACAGCGGTACGGAATCTGCGTCGGCCGCGCATCCCCGGCCCCTCCTTCGGCGTCCTGGCGGGTGAAAGCTTCGTGTTCACCCGCCCCCGGACCGACCGTACGTCACACCGATGACGGTGCGGCACGGTAGCTTTTCCCCCGTCGAACCAGAGGCACCTTTGCCGACCGGCTCCGGTAAATTACATCACGTCACATGCTGTCCCTTTTTTGATGGTTTGTGACGTTTTGCTCCTGATGCTGTTTACTGAGGCCGCTGGGAAAGGCGAACCTCGTCCCACACTGGAGGTCCCGGTGACGACACGTGGAGTCCTGTACGTTCACTCCGCACCGCGCGCGCTGTGCCCGCACGTCGAATGGGCGGTCGCGGGTGTCCTCGGTGCGAGGGTCCAGCTCGACTGGATCCGCCAGCCGGCTTCCCCCGGCACCTGGAGAGCCGAGCTCTCCTGGCAGGGCCGCACCGGCACCGCCTCCGAACTCGCCTCCGCGCTGCGCGGCTGGCAGATGCTCCGCTTCGAGGTCACGGCGGAGCCCTGTCCCACCGCCGAGGGCGAGCGCTACAGCGCCACCCCCGACCTGGGCATCTTCCACGCCGTCACCGGCATGCACGGGGACATCCTGATCCCCGAGGACCGGCTGCGGGCGGCGCTCGCGCGCTCCGCGCAGGGCGAGACCCAACTGGAGGCCGAGATCGCCCGGCTCCTCGGCAAGCCCTGGGACGACGAACTGGAGCCCTTCCGGTACGCGGGCGAGGGAGCCCCCGTCCGCTGGTTGCATCAGGTCGTCTGACCGGCCGTCACCCGGCGAGCGGTGGATTCCGCCCGGTGCGCGGGGGGCGCGCCTGGGGGCGGGGGCACGGGTGCTGCGCCGGACGCGCCTGAACGCCCGGCAGCCGCGGGACACGGAGACGCGGGCATCGGAAGAGCGCCCGGGGCCCTGGGCGACGCCGTCGCGCAGGGGCGCCCGACGGGTCGTCGGCTCTCCATCGAAGCGGAACTCCTCGTCGCCCCCGGCGGCCGGCACATCGTCGCCAACCACCTCCTGATGCAGGCGGAACCGTCGGCCTTCGCGGTGCGGGTGCGCTGAGCCGCGAAAACGCGAAGGAGACCAACCCCCGGAAGGGAGCGGGCCTCCGTCCGCCGGACACGGCGAAGGCCCACCCCCCGGGTCGGGGGGTGGGCCTTCGCCATGTGTCGGACGCGGTGTCAGACCGTCCGGAACGCCAGCACCACGTTGTGGCCGCCGAAGCCGAACGAGTTGTTGATCGCGGCGATCGTGCCCTGCGGGAGTTCGCGGGGCTCGTCGCGGACGATGTCCGCGTCGACCGCCGGGTCCAGCTCGTCGACGTTGATCGTCGGCGGGGCCAGGCGGTGGTGGAGGGCCAGGACCGTCGCGACGGTCTCGATGCCGCCCGCGCCGCCGAGGAGGTGGCCGGTCATCGACTTCGTCGCGGAGATCGCGACGTGGTCCAGGTCGTCGCCCAGGACCTTCCGCAGCGCCTTGATCTCGGCGACGTCACCCTGCGGCGTCGACGTGGCGTGCGCGTTGAGGTGGACGACCTCGGACGGCTTGAGGTCCGTCGAGTCGAGCAGGTTCTGCATCGCGGCGGCGATGCCCCGGCCGGTCGGCTCGGGCTGCGCGATGTGGTGGCTGTCGGCCGACAGGCCCTGGCCGAGGACCTCGCAGTAGACGCGGGCGCCACGGGCCTTCGCGTGCTCCTCGGACTCCAGGATCACGACGCCCGCGCCCTCGCCGAGCACGAAGCCGTCACGGCCGGTGTCGTAGGGACGCGAGGCCTTCGTCGGCTCGTCGTTGCTCTTGGACATCGCCATCATGTTGGCGAAGGCGGCGATCGGCAGCGGGTGGATCGCTGCCTCGGTACCGCCGGCGACGACCACGTCGGCACGGCCGGTACGGATCATCTCGACGGCGTAGCCGATCGCCTCGGCACCCGACGCACACGCGGAGACCGGGGTGTGGACGCCCGCCCGGGCGTTCACCTCAAGGCCCACGTTCGCGGAGGGGCTGTTCGGCATGAGCATGGGCACGGTGTGCGGGGAGACGCGGCGGACGCCCTTCTCCTTCAGCACGTCGTACTGGTCGAGCAGAGTCGTTACGCCGCCGATGCCGGAGGCGATGACCGACCCGAGCCGCTCGGGCGCGACGGACGCGTCCTCGCCGGCGGGGGCGGTGTAGCCCGCGTCGGCCCAGGCCTCACGGGCCGCGATCAGCGCGAACTGCGCCGAGCGGTCCAGCTTGCGGGCGAGCGGGCGGGGCAGGACGTCACCGGGGTCGACGGCGGCTGTCGCGGCGATCTGCACGGGCAGTTCGGCGAAGCGCTCGCCCTCCAGGGGCCTGACGCCGGAGCGCCCCGCGAGAAGACCTTCCCAGGTCGACGCGGAGTCGCCACCCAGCGGTGTGGTTGCGCCGATACCGGTGACGACCACGGTGCGATTGGTCGAGCTCACAGGAATTCGTTCTCCATGTGTGTGATGGTCGGAATACGGCGCCACCGCCGGGTGGCGGACCGAGTCAGCGAGGGCCGAATCAGGCCTGGTTCTTCAGGATGTAGTCGGCAGCGTCGCCAACCGTCTTGAGGTTCTTGACGTCCTCGTCCGGGATCTTGACGTCGAAGCGCTCTTCGGCGGCGACGACGACCTCGACCATGGAGAGCGAGTCGACGTCCAGGTCGTCGGTGAAGGACTTGTCCAGCTGGACGTCCTCGACCGGGATGCCGGCGATCTCGTTGACGATCTCGGCGAGGCCTTCGACGATCTGGTCCTGGGTGGCGGCCATGGTGGCGCTCCTTCTTGTGATTACTTGTGAAAAGGCTTCCGGGAGAACCGGAGTGCCTAGGGGAGGGTAACGACCGTCGCGGCGAAGACGAGACCCGCCCCGAAGCCGATGATGAGCGCCGTGTCGCCGCTCTTCGCCTTGCCGGTCGCCAGGAGTCGTTCCATGGCGAGCGGAATCGAGGCCGCGGACGTGTTGCCGGTGGTCTCGACGTCACGGGCGACCGTGACGTGCTCCGGCAGCTTCAGCGTCTTCACCATCGAGTCGATGATCCGCATGTTCGCCTGGTGCGGGATGAAGACGTCCAGGTCGTCCGCCGAGATACCGGCGGCGTCCAGGGCCTGCTGGGCGACCTTCGCCATCTCGAAGACGGCCCAGCGGAAGACCGCCTGACCCTCCTGCGTGATGGCGGGGAACTTGATCTCGCCCTGCTCGTTGAGCGGCAGCTTCGAGACGTCACCCACGTGGAACTCGTTCCACGGCACGGTCTGCTTGATCGTCTCGGACTTGTCGCCCTCGGAACCCCAGACGGTGGGGCCGATGTGCGGCTCGTCCGAGGGGCCGACGACCACGGCACCGGCGCCGTCGCCGAACAGGAAGGCCGTCGCGCGGTCCTCCAGATCCGTCAGGTCGCTGAGCCGCTCGACACCGATGACGAGCACGTACTCCGCGGAACCCTCGACGATCATGCCCTTGGCGAGCGTCAGGCCGTAGCCGAAGCCCGCGCAGCCGGCGGAGATGTCGAACGCGGCCGGCTTGCCGGCGCCGATCTTGTCGGCGATCTCGGTGGCGACGGCCGGGGTCTGCTTGAAGTGCGAGACCGTGGAGACGATCACGGCGCCGATCTGCTCGGGGGTGATCCCGGCGTCGGCGATGGCCTTGCCCGAGGCCTCCACCGACATGGCGGCGACGGTCTCCTCGGGAGAGGCCCAGTGGCGGGTGGCGATACCGGAGCGCGAGCGGATCCACTCGTCGGACGAGTCGATCTTCTCGAGGATCACCTCGTTCGGCACGACCCGGGTGGGGCGGTAGCCGCCGACACCGAGGATCCGTGCGTACGGGGCGCCCTTGCTGGGCTTGATCTTCGACATGCTTCTCGACACTCCTTGTCAGACGGCCGCGTGCTCAGCGATGAGCGTACGGGCCGCGTCGAGGTCGTCGGGAGTCTTGAGGGCGACCGTGGACACGCCCGGCAGGGCTCGCTTGGCGATGCCGGTCAGGGTGCCGCCGGGGCACACCTCGATCAGCGCGGTCGCGCCGAGCGCCTGGAAGGTCTCCATGCACAGGTCCCAGCGGACCGGGTTCGCGACCTGGCCGACCAGGCGGGCCACGACCTCGGCGCCGTCGGTGACGACCTGCCCGTCCTTGTTCGAGACGTAGCGGGTGGTCGGGGCGGCCGGGGACAGCTCCTTCGCCGCCGCCTCCAGCTTCGCCACGGCCGGGGCCATGTGGTGCGTGTGGAAGGCACCGGCGACCTTGAGCGCGACGACCCGGCGGACACCCTCGGGCTTGTCCGCCTCCAGGGCGGCCAGCTGCTCCATGGTGCCGGCGGCCACGATCTGGCCCGCGCCGTTCACGTTGGCCGCGGTCAGGCCGAGCTTCTCCAGGTGCGGGACGGTGACCTCGGGGTCGCCGCCGAGCAGCGCGGACATGCCGGTCGCGGTGATCGCGGCGGCCTCGGCCATCGCGAGCCCGCGGGTCCGTACGAGACGCAGCGCGGCGGTGTCGTCGAGGACGCCCGCGAACGCGGCGGCGGTGAACTCGCCCACGCTGTGACCGGCGACGACGCCGGGGGCACCCGCCGCGGCGGCGGCAGACGTCTCGGTGCCGAGGGCGGCGGCGGACAGCAGGCCGGCGGCGACGAGGAGCGGCTGGGCCACGGCGGTGTCACGGATCTCGTCCGCGTCCGCCTTCGTGCCGTAGTGGGCGAGGTCGAGCCCGATGGCGTCCGACCAGGCCGCGATGCGGTCGGCGGCGCCGGGGAGTTCGAGCCAGGGAGTCAGGAAGCCGGGCGTCTGGGCGCCTTGGCCGGGAGCGACGAGTACGAGCACCCTCACACTCTCTCTTGGGGACGGCTTCGAGCGCCCGTGGGGACAGGGACGAAGAACCGTCGGGGGAATTGTTGGTGTTCGACAAAAGTCTAGGACTGCTGATCTCCGTCGGCCAAGCGTCCGAGAATGAGCGCGATCCGCAGTGTGAACGCGGAACGGACATCAGAGGGTGACCAGCCGGTGACGTCGGTCACACGTCGAAGCCGGTAGCGCACGGTGTTGGGGTGCACGAACAACATCCGGGCCGCGCCTTCCAGGCTGCTGGCCTGCTCCAGGTAGACACTGAGAGTTTCGAGCAGCGCCGAGCCCGCCTCTTCCAGCGGTCTGTAGATCTCCTCCACCAGCTGCTCGCGCGCCGAAGGGTCGGAGGCGATGGCGCGCTCCGGCAGGAGATCGTCCGCGAGCACGGGGCGGGGCGCGTCCTGCCAGGCCGAGCACGCCTTCAGGCCCGCCGCGGCGGCCTGCGCGGAGCGCGTGGCGGCCAGCAGGTCGGGGACGACGGGGCCCGCGACGACCGGGCCCGCCGCGTACGGGCCGATCAGGGCCTTCGCCACGGCCAGCGGATTGTCGTTGCCGCCGGCGATGACGACCAGACGGTTGCCGAGGACGCCGGTGAGGACCTGGAGCTTGGCGTGCCGGGCCGCGCGGCGGATCGCCTCCACGGTCAGCTCGCTGTCGCCGTCGGGGGCCGTGCCGAGGATCACGCACACATGGTCCGGGGAGTTCCAGCCGAGTGCCGCGGCGCGCGAGACCGCGCCCTCGTCGGCCTCGCCGGAGAGGACCGCGTTCACCACGAGCGATTCCAGGCGGGCGTCCCAGGCGCCCCGGGCCTCGGCGGCCTGCGCGTACACCTGGGCGGTAGCGAAGGCGATCTCCCGGGCGTAGACGAGGAGCGCCTCGCGGAGGATGGACTCGTCGCCGGGGGCGGCGACCTCCTCGATCGCCGTCTCCATGACCTCGATGGTGGTCCGCACCATCTCGACGGTCTGGCGCAGGGTGATCGCGCGGGTCAGCTCGCGGGGCGCGGTGCCGAAGACGTCCGTCGAGATGGCCTGCGGGGTCTCCGGGTGCCGGAACCACTCGGTGAACGCGGCGATACCGGCCTGCGCGACCAGGCCGATCCACGACCGGTTCTCGGGAGGCATCGCCCGGTACCACGGCAGCGTCTCGTCCATGCGGGCAATGGCGTTGGCGGCGAGCCGCCCGGAGGACTGTTCGAGGCGCTTCAGGGTCGCGGCGTGCGGGTGAGGGGCGTTCGTGGGTTCTGGCACGGGGACAAGACTGCCTTATCGGGACGGCAGTGTGCGGGGTCGGGGCGGGTTCGGCTCCGGCCGGGCCTGCGGCCCGACCAGCCGCGACCCCCGGGGGCCCCTGGCGACGGGACCCGGGTACGGTCCCGGGCGGCCGCACTACCGTAGGACCCGTGATACGCATCCAGCGCGCGGGGGAGCGGTACCCCGGGGGCGACCGGGCCGCCGGGATCGAGACCCGGCACGCCCTGTCCTTCGGGCCGCACTACGACCCCGACAACCTCCGCTTCGGCGCCCTGCTCGCCTGCAACGAGGAGCGGCTGGCGCCCGGCGCGGGCTTCGACGAGCATCCGCACAGTCACACCGAGATCGTCACCTGGGTCGTCGAGGGGGAGCTCACCCACCACGACACGGCCGGTCACACCACGGTCGTCCGCGCCGGCGACCTCCAGCGGCTGAGCTCCGCCGGGGGCGTCCGGCACGTCGAACGCAACGACGCCGGTGTACCGCTCGTCTTCGTGCAGATGTGGCTCGCACCGCTGTCGCCGGGCGGGGACCCCTCGTACGAGGTCGTGCGCGGGCTCGCGGAGCCGTACGACCTCCCGGCGGCGGACGCGCGGCTGCACGTCCGCCGCGCCGCGGCGGGCGAGAGGGTCGCCGTACCGGCCGCCGACTTCGTGTACGTCCACGTCGTACGGGGCACGGTCGGGCTCGACGAGGAGCTGCTGCACCCCGGCGACGCCGCCCGCGTCACCGACGCCCGGGGGCGCACCCTCGTCGCCACGACCGGTGCGGAGTTCCTGATCTGGGAGATGCGGGACTGGCGCAGGGCTCTCGGCTGAACGTGAGGGCGCCCGTCCTTCAGGCGAGAGCGCTCTTCTTCCTCCACTGCTCCCAGCTCAGGTTCCACGCCCCGTAGCCGTTGCCCTCGGCGACCGTGCCCTTGGTGTCCTTGCCGGTGATCTCGAAGGGGTCGCCGACGTTCACCGCGCCGTAGAAGGACGCGGCGTTCTCGTCGCTCATGCCGATACAGCCCGAGCTCTTGTTGGCGTTTCCGAAGTACGCCGCGTTCCACGGGGCCGCGTGCGCGTACATGCCCGACCAGGTCAGCCGCATCGAGTAGTCGACCATCTTGTCGTAGGCGTCCCCGAGCCCGACCGTCTCCGAGTTCATGTTGATGGTGCCCTCCTTCGCCATCAGCACGGCCGTGCCCCGCCAGGACCGCTTGTCGCCGCCCGGGGTGCCGCCGGAGACCGGGATCGTACGGACCGCGCTCCCCTCCTTGTTCAGGGTCAGCCGGTGTCGGTCCAGGTCGACCTTGACGATCTGCGCCGCCCCGATCGTGAAGCCGGTGCGGTAGTCCCGTACGAACCAACCGCCGCCCGAGTCGGTGCCGTTCAGATTCGCCTCCAGGGTGACCTTCGTACCGGGCTTCCAGTACGTACGGGGCCGCCAGTCCGCCCGGTCCCGGCCCGAGTAGTCCTTGACCCAGCCCCAGGAACCCTCGGTCGCGTTCGAGGTGGTCACCTTGAGCTGCTTCTCCACGTCCGCCTTCTTCGTCACCGGCAGGTCGAAGACGACCGAGACTGGGTGGGCGATGCCGACGGTGGTGTTCTTGCCGGGGGCGAGGGTCAGCTTGTTGACCTTGTCCGCCTCGGCCGTCTCGAAGGAGGACCGGGTGGTCGACTCCTTGCCGTCGGCCGTACGCGAGGTGACCTCCACCGTGTACGTGGTGCCCGGCGCCGCCTTGCGGTCCGAGACCCACCGGGTGCCGCCCGCGGCCGCGCGCCCCGCGAGTGAACCGCCCTCCGCGTCCACGACCTTCACCTCGGAGATCGTGCCGCCCGTCGCGGTCACCGTCACCGGGACGCCGGCCGCCGGGTCCACGACCGTCACTTTCGCCGGCGGGGCCTTCGACGCGTCGGCCGCGGGACCCCCGGTCCCCTCGGGACCGCTCGCCGCCTGAGCCGTACATGCCGTCAGGGAGACGGTCAGCGCGACTGCCGCGAGAACGGGACGGGGTGCGCGTATTCGCAGCACGGGAGACCTCCGCAGTGATGAGGAGCGAGTGGGATGTTTCGGACTGTAGGTCGCTCCCCGCGCCGCACGGGGGCCCGAGGCCCGTATGACAAGGGCTGCGGCAAAACGGTCATCGTCCGGTCACATACGACGCGCGACTCCGTCGAATTCGGCTGTGAGCCTGCTGTGCGCCCCACCACCGAGGGGCGGAACAAGGAGGCTCCCGTTGTGTCAGCCCTGCTCGTGACGGCCGCACCCACCGAGCGCCGCGCCCTGCGGCTCGGCCCCGTGACCCCCGAGGTCTACCGCGCCTTCCTCGCGTCCCGCTCCGGTGCGGACGGGCCCAGCTTCCTCCAAGTCCCGGCCTGGGCCCAGGTCAAGGACGGCTGGCAGCACCAACTGATCGGCTGGGGACCCGAGTCCGGTGGACTGACCGGCGTCGCCCTCGTCCTCCTGCGGCCCTTCCCCGGCACCCGCAAGTACTTCGCCTACCTGCCCGAAGGCCCGGTCGCCGACTGGGCCGACGCCGGCATCGACGGCTGGCTCGGCCCGCTCCTCGGCCATCTCCGCTCCTGCGGCGCCTTCGCCGTACGCATGGGCCCCGGCCCCGCCTACCGGCGGTGGAGCGCCGCCACCGTCAAGGCCGCCACCGGGCCCGGCCGCCGGCTCTCCGACGTCCTCGCCGACGAGGTCGACCCGCTGGGGACCGCCGTCGCCGAACGGCTCCGCGCCCGGGGCTGGCGCCGCTGCGGCGGGGAGTCGGAGGACGGCGCCGACGCCCAGCCCCGGCACGTCTTCCAGGTGCCGCTCACCGGGCGCACCCCCGACGACCTGTGGACCGGCCTCAACCAGGAATGGCGGCGCAACGTCCGCAAGGCCCGCAAGTCCGGAGTCGAGATCACCGTCGGATCCGCCGCCGACCTCCCCGAGTTCTACCGGCTGCTCCGCATCACCGAGGAGCGCGACGGCTTCCGGCTCGGCCGCTCCCTCGCGTACTACGAGCGCCAGTACGCCGTCCTCAACGCCGAGCACCCCGGCCGGATGAAGCTCTACCTGGCCCGCCACGAGGGCGAGATCCTCGCCGCCCACACGATGGTCACCGTCGGCGGACGCGTCTGGTACCAGACCGGCGCCTCCGCCGACCACCGCCGCGAGGTCCGGCCCTCCAACGCCCTGCAGTGGCGCATGATGCTCGACGCCCACGCCCTCGGCGCCGCCGTCTACGACCTGCGCGGGGTACCCTCCACCCTCGACCCGGGCGACCGTGCCCACGGGCTGCTCCGCTGGAAGCTCGGTACGGGCGGCCAGGTCGTCGAGACGCTGGGGGAGTGGGAGACACCGATGCAGGGCACGACCAACCACGCGCTGTTCCGCGCCTTCCAGGCGTATCTGGCCCGCCGATGACGGCCACCCTCACCGCCGAAAGGCCCGGCAGGGGCCGGGCGAAGGCCAAGCCGTCCGCGCTGCGCAGCGGCGCGCTCATGGCCGCAGGGTCGCTCGTCTCCCGGGCCACCGGCTTCGTCCGCGCCTCCGTCGTCGCCGCGGCGCTCGGCGCGGCCGCCGTCGCCGACGGCTACGCGGTCGGCAACACCGTCCCCACCATCATCTACACGCTCCTCCTCGGCGGCGCCCTCAACGCCGTCTTTGTCCCCGAGCTGGTCAAGGCCGCCAAGGAGCACGAGGACGGCGGAGTCGCCTACACCGACCGGCTGCTCACCCTCTGCGCGCTCGCCCTCGTCGCCCTCACGGCCGCCGCGGTGTTCGCCGCGCCCCTGATCGTCGACACGTACACCGACTACGTCGGCGAGCAGCGGGAGATGACCCTCGCCTTCGCGCGCGCGTGCCTGCCGCAGATCTTCTTCCTCGGCCTCTTCACCCTCCTCGGACAGGTCCTCAACGCGCGGGGCCGCTTCGGCGCCATGATGTGGACCCCCGTCCTCAACAACGTGGTCGTCGTCGCCGTCTTCGCCCTGTTCCTCGTGGTCGGCGACGGTGGCGCCCTCACCCCGGGGGAGACCGCCCTGCTGGGCTGGGGCACCACCGCCGGCATCGTGCTCCAGGCCCTCGCCCTCGTGCCCTCGCTGCGCGCCGCCCGCTTCCGCTGGCGGCCCCGCTTCGACTGGCGCGGCAGCGGCCTCGCCACACCGCTGCGCTCGGCCGGCTGGCTGGTCCTGCTCGTCCTCACCAACCAGGGCGCGTACTGGGTGACCACCCTGCTCGCCACCTCCGCGGGCGGCACCGTCAGCGGCGGTGGTCTCGCCGCGTACAACAACGCCTATCTGCTGTGGTCCGTCCCGCACGGCATCATCACGGTCTCCCTCGTCACCGCGCTGCTGCCCCGGATGAGCGCCGCGGCCGCCGACGGCGACCTCGCGGGGGTCCGCCGGGACGTCTCGTACGCCCTGCGGACCAGCCAGGCCGCCGTCGTCCCGGCGGCCTGCGCCCTCCTCGCGCTCGCCGTCCCGCTGATGACGGTCGTCTTCCGGTACGGGGCGACCAGCGGCGACGACATCCGCGCGATGTCCTGGATCCTGATCGCCTTCGCGCCCGGCCTCGTCGCCCTCTCCGGGCAGTACGTGTGCAACCGCGCCTTCTACGCGCTGCGGGACACCCGGACCCCGTTCCTGCTCAACCTGGTGATCGCCGGGCTCAACGCGGGGCTGTCGTTCGCCGCCCACCACTACCTGCCCACCCGGTGGGCCGTCGCCGGCATGGCCGCCGGGTACACCCTCGCGCTCTGGGCGGGCTGGGGCCTCACGGCGTACGTGCTGAGGAAGCGGCTCAAGGGGAGGGGCCCGAGCGGCACGAGCGCCCCGGCGTCCGGGACCGCGGGCGGTCCGGCCTCCGGCGGCTCCGTCTCCGCGCTCGCCCGGCTGCTGTTCGTCGCCGTGCCCGCCGCCGGTTACGGGCTCCTCATCACCGACCTCACCGGTCCCGCCGGGGCCGTACCCTCCGGGATCGCCGGCGCGCTGACCGTCCTCACCGTCTTCGCCGTCCTCGCCAAGCCCCTCCGGCTCACCGAGGTCCAGGCCCTCATCGGGGCCGGGAGCGGCCGGTTGCGCGGCCTCGCCCGCCGCACCTGATCCACCCCTCCGGCCGGAGGGGCCCTTCGACCTTGGATACTTCACAGATGCCCCGCGTGCTCCTGATAGAAGACGACCCCTCAGTCCGCGAAGGCGTCGAGCTCGGGCTCCGGCGCCGCGGGCACGAGGTGCGCACCGCCGCCACCGGGGAGGCCGGGCTCGACGCGCTCGCGGAGTTCCGGCCGGACCTGCTGCTGCTCGACCTCATGCTGCCCGGCATCAACGGCGTCCAGGTCTGCCGCCGGGTCCGCGAGAGCAGCCAGCTGCCGATCATCATGCTGACCGCCCGCGGGGACGACTTCGACGTCGTCATCGGCCTGGAGGCAGGCGCCGACGACTACATCGTCAAGCCCGCCCGCACCGAGGTCATCGAGGCGCGGATACGGGCAGTGCTGCGCCGCATCGAGGAGCCGGCCGGCGGCCGGGCCGCCGTCGAGTTCCACGGTGAGCTGGCCATCGACCGGGCCGGACTCACCGTCGCCAAGGCGGGCGAGCGGATCGCCCTCGCCCCTTCCGAGCTGAAGCTGCTGCTCCATCTCACGGCCGCGCCCGAGCAGGTCTTCAGTCGGCAGCAGCTCCTCGAACACGTCTGGGAGCACAGCTACCACGGGGACGCCCGGCTGGTCGACGCCTGTGTCCGCCGGCTGCGGAACAAGATCGAGGACACCCCGGGCGACCCCCGCTACATCCAGACCCTGCGCGGCTTCGGCTACCGCTTCGGTCCGCTGGGTCCCCTGTGAAGGCCTGCGTCACCCCGGACGAGGACACCGGGCACGAGGGGCGCGGCGGTCACGCCGGTCAGGACGGGCACGGGACGACCGGGCGCGCGTCCGGCCGCAGGGGCCGGAGCCCGCGGCTGAGGCCGCACCCCTTCGGACTCCGCACCCGGCTCGTCCTCGCCTTCCTGCTCGTCGCCGCCGTCGGCTGCGGCACCACCGCCGCACTCACCTACCGGGCCGCCCGCAACGCCATCCTGGAGCAGACCCAGGACACCGCCGTCTCCGCCTTCCGCGAGCAGATCGACGCCCTCGGCACCACCCTGCCCATCGAACCCGAGATGCTGCGGGACACGCTCATGATGGTGGCCCGCCAGGGCAAGCCCCGCGCCTGGCGCGTCTACGCCGAGTACGGCACCCTCCGCGTCTCCTCCACCGACCGGCCCACCTCCTCCGTCATCACGCCGGAGCTGCGGGCCCGCGCCGCCGACGACGAGGCCGTCCCGCACGGCAGTTTCCAGCGGGTGGTCAAGAACGGCACCCCCTACCTCACGATCGCCGTTCCCGCCGTCTTCCTCGCCCGCTCGGCCGAGGGCCCGCCACAGCGCACCGGGCTCGTGTTCTACGCCGTCATGGAACTCAGCGAGGAGGAGGCGAACATCGAGGCGATGGTCACGGCCGCCCGCGACGGCGCCCTGCCCGCGCTCGCGGTCGCCCTGATCCCCGCACTGATCGCCGCGCGCGGCGTGCTCCGGCCCGTGCGGGAGCTCCGCCACGCGGCCCACAGCATGGGCCGCGGCCGGCTCGACACCCGTATCCACGCCAAGGGCAGCGACGAACTCGCCGATCTCGCCCGGACGTTCAACGAGTCCGCCGCCGAGCTGGAACGTTCCGTCGCGGAACTCCGCAACGCCGAGGCCCGCGCCCGCCGCTTCGCCTCCGACGTCTCCCACGAACTCCGCACCCCGCTCGCCGGGATGCTCGCCGTCACGGAGGTCCTCGACGAGGACGCCGGGAGCCTCGACAGCGACACCGCCCGCGCCGTCCGCCTGATCAGCGCCGAAACCGGGAAGCTCGCCGTGCTCGTCGAAGACCTCATGGAGATCTCCCGCTTCGACGCCCGCGCCGCCGAACTGCACACCGACGAGGTCGACGCCGCCGACTGCGTCCGCAAGACCCTCCAGCAGCGGCACTGGACCGACCCGACACAGGTCGTCCCGTACCTCACGGAGGGGATCAGGGCCCGGCTCGACCCGCGCCGTTTCGACGTCGTCGTCGCCAACCTCGTCGGGAACGCGCTGCGGCACGGCGAGGCGCCGGTGACGGTCCGGCTGTGGGCGGAGGGGGACCAGCTGGTGACGGAGGTCGCCGACCGGGGTCCCGGCATCCACCCGGACGTCCTGCCGCACGTCTTCGACCGCTTCTACAAGGCGGACCAGGCCCGTACCCGCTCGGCGGGCAGCGGCCTCGGTCTCGCGATCACCCTGGAGAACGTACGGCTCCACGGAGGCACGGTCACGGCCGCCGACGACCCCGAAGGCGGGGCGGTCTTCACGGTACGGATGCCGCTGTGAACAGCCGGGCGGCCACCACCGGACACCGCCGCCGGGCGGGGGGAGCCGCGAAGCCCCGCAGAGCGGCCGCCGTCGCCCTGCTCGCCCTGCTGACGCCGCCCGCGCTGGCGGGCTGCGGCATACAGAAGAGCGACGTCGTCGAGGCGGGCGGGGCGGCGACGCTCCACGTCGGGCCACCGGTGCCCGAGGAACGGCTCGTGCTCTACTTCGTGGGCCCCGACGGCCGGTCGATGCCGGTGATCCGCGACCTCGGCCGGCCCTTCCCGGACCACACCTCCCCGTCGGGCGGCTCGGGAGAGCACGTCCCGACCGACGTGTTCGGTCCGGGATACGAGATATCCCGCGACGACCTGAACCGCGGCGGGATCGTCACCGACAAGATCCTCGCCATGCTCATGGCCGGCCCCAGGGCGAACGAGACGGCGGCGGGCATCACCTCCGCCCTGCCCAGGGCGGAGGGGGATACGCCGACCATGCTGCAGGCCTCGAAGGGGAACGCCTCGACGGGGAACCCGGCGCGTCGTCTCGTCTGGGTCCGGACGCCCTTCCCCGTCAAGAAGCTCTCGGACGCGGGCGTCCGCCAGTTGGTCTGCACGACCGCCTACGCGGAGCACCCGGCCGGCCTGGTCGACGTGTCGCTCAGCGGCCCGGACGGAATCCTGCCCACCGCCCGCTGCGACGGGTAGGGCACCTGTCCACACGGATCGGCGACGTCCGACGCCTCTCCGGCGGAGGCCTCAGGCGGTCCGCAGGTCGGTGAGGACCGCGTCGGTGAACGGCGGCCAGGCCTCGACCGCCCACGCCCCGAAGGGGCGGTCGGTCAGCGCGACGCACGCGGCGCGCGCGTCCGGGTCGATCCACAGGAACGTGCCGGACTGCCCGAAGTGCCCGAAGGCGCGCGGCGAGGACGTGGCGCCCGTCCAGTGCGGGGCCTTGCCGTCGCGGATCTCGAAACCGAGGCCCCAGTCGTTGGGCCGCTGGTGCCCGTAGCCGGGCAGGATGCCCGTCAGGCCGGGGTACGCGACGCTCATCGCGTCCAGGACGGTGCGCGGGTCGAGCAGCCGCGGCGCCTGCACCTCGGCGGCGAACCGCACCAGGTCGTCGACGGTCGACACGGCGTCCTTGGCGGGCGAGCCCTCCAGCGTCGTCGACGTCATGCCGAGCGGCTCCAGGACCGCCTGGTGCAGGTACTCGGCGAAGGGGATGTCGGTCGCCTCGGCGAGGTGGTCGCCGAGGGCCTCGAAACCGGCGTTGGAGTAGATCCGGCGGGTGCCCGGCGCGGCCATGACCCGGTTCTCGTCGAACGCGAGCCCCGAGGTGTGGGCGAGGAGATGGCGTACGGTCGCGCCCTCGGGCCCGGCCGGCTCGTCGAGGTCGATCGCCCCCTCCTCGTACGCGACGAGGACGGCGTACGCCGCGAGCGGCTTGGTGACGGAGGCGAGCGGGAAGCGCTGCCCGGTGGGGCCGTACGACCCGGCCAGAGTGCCGTCCGCGCGGACCACGGCGGCCGCCGCGGTGGGGACGGGCCAGTTCTCGATCGACGCCAGGCTCGGCACGCTGCTCTGCATGGGGCCGAGCCTACTTGCTTGGAGTGCACTCCAACGTTTTAGCGTGGGGGTCATGAGCGTGATGGCGAGCACGAGCACGAGCACGAGTGCAGGCACGAGCACGAGCACAGACACGAGCGGCAGCCGGATCCCCCGGGCGTACTACACGATCAGCGAGGTCGCGGCCCTGACCGGGCTCACGGCCCACACCCTGCGCTGGTACGAGCGGATCGGGCTCATGTCGCACGTGGACCGCTCGCACACCGGCCAGCGCCGGTTCACCGAGCGGGACCTGGGCTGGCTCGCCTTCGTCGGCAAGCTGCGGCTGACCGGGATGCCGGTCGCCGACATGGTCCGGTACGCCGAGCTCGTCCGCGAGGGGGACCACACCCGCGACGAACGGCGGGAGCTCCTGGAGACCACCCGGCGTGACGTGCTCTCCCGGATCACCGAACTCCAGGACACGCTCGCCGTGCTCGACATCAAGATCAGTCATTACGGGACCGCATGCGGAGGCACAGTTTCATGACCGACGTGACCAGGATCGACACCGTACGGCTCGGCGGCCAGGACGGACCCGAGATCGGCGTCCAGGGCTTCGGCGCCATGGGCATCAGCGAGTTCTACGGCGACACCGACGAGGCCGCCGCCCGCGACACCCTCGACGCGGCCCTGGAGGCCGGCGTCACCCTGATCGACACCGCCGACGCCTACGGCAGCGGCGCCAACGAGCGCTTCCTCGCCCCGTTCCTCGCCGCCCACCGCGACGAGGTCACCCTCGCCACCAAGTTCGCCCTGGAGCGGCGCGCCGACGACCCCGCCTACCGGGGGATCCGCAACGACCCCGCGTACATCAGGACCGCCGTCGAGGGCAGCCTGAGCCGCCTCGGCATCGAGACCGTCGACCTCTACTACATGCACCGCCGCGACCCGGCGGTCCCGCTCGCCGAGTCCGTCGGCGCGATGGCCGAACTCGTCCGGGAGGGCAAGGTCAAGTACCTCGGCCTCAGCGAGGTCACCGGGCCCGAACTGCGCGAGGCCCACGCCGTCCACCCGATCGCCGCCCTCCAGTCGGAGTGGTCGCTCTTCTCCCGGGACGTGGAGCGCAGCGCCGTCGGCGCCGCCGCCGAACTCGGCGTCACCGTCGTGCCGTACTCGCCGCTCGGCCGCGGCTTCCTCACCGGATCCTTCGCCGACGCCGCCAAGGACCTGACGGGCGGCGACTTCCGCCGGCACCAGCCCCGGTTCACCGGCGAGAACGCCGAGCGGAACGCCGCCCTGCTCGACCCCGTCCGCAAGATCGCCGCCGCGCACGGCGCGACCCCCGCGCAGATCGCCCTCGCCTGGGTCCAGCAGCGGGCCTCCGTGCACGGTCTGACGGTCGTCCCGATCCCCGGCACCCGCAAGCGCTCCCGCCTGGAGGAGAACGCCGCCGCCACCCGGATCACCCTCACCGGGCCCGAACTCGCCGAACTCGAGCCGATCGCGGGCCTGGTGGCGGGCGACCGCTACCCGGACATGCGCTTCACGGCGGTGTCGCGCGAGGTCTGAGCGGCTCCGCGTCACGCGAGCCCCAGGGCGAAGACCGCGAATCCCGCCGCGAGCAGCCCCGCCAGGGTGCGCCGGCCCGCGCCGGTCCCGGCCCACGGCGACTCGAACCCGCGCGCGTACCGCCCGATCAGGACGAGCAGTCCGGCGAAGACCGGCATCCACGCCAGCCGGGCCAGGATCCAGCCGGCCGAGTCCGGCGCGCCGACCAGACCCGGGACCTCCCCGAGGGAGGAGGCGGGGATCGCCGCGGTGAGCATGGCCGTCTGGTGCCAGCACAGGATGGTCATCGCCGAGAGGTTGACGACCACGACCGGCGCCCACAGCGCGGGTCGCTTCAGGAGCCTGCCGAGCCGGTCCCTGAGCAGGATCGCGGCGCCGCTCTGCGTGGCGGCCAGGGCGAGGACCAGCAGCGACGGCGGGTGGGAGTTGGTGCGGGCCTCGCCGGGGACGCCGACCATCGAGGCCGGGTAGCCGAAGGCGAGCAGCAGGGCGGCGAAGAGCGCGGCCCCGCCGATCAGCAGCCCCAGGGCGTGCCGCCTGGTCACCCGGCCCTCGCCCCAGGAGACGCCGAGCTGATAGGCGAAGAGCCAGCCGGGCAGGATGTTGAGGAGGCTGAGCCAGGGCGGTACGGCGTCGGCGTACGGGCCGTACCGCAGGAAGTCGACGACGGCCACCGAGCCGAGCAGCGGGGCCGCGGCCCACACCCCGAGACGGCGGGCCGCCCGGACACACAGCGGGGTGAGCGCGGTGACCACCGTGTACACCCCGACGAACCACAGCGGCTGGATCACCAGCGTGGACGCGGTCCGCAGGGTGTCCACGGGCACGTCGAACCCGAAGTGCAGCACGGGCAGCAGCGCCGCCCAGACGGCGGTGACACCGAGGACCGGGCGGCCGAGCCGCGCGAGCCGGCCACCGAGCCACGCGCGCGTGGTGCCCTTCCTCCGCCGGTACGAGAGGACGGAGGCGTAGCCGCCGACCAGGAAGAAGATCCCCAGCATCTGGAGGACCCAGCTGACCGGCGCGAGCCCCGCGAAGGTACCCAGCGGGCTGGCGTTGTGGATGGCCCCGTCGGAGGAGAGCGTGAAGCCGCCGAGCAGCCAGTGCCCGGTGGGCACGGCCAGCAGGGCCAGGGCGCGCAGCCCGTCGATCGCCCGGTCGCGGTGGGCGGGGGTGCCCGACTCGATCTTCCGGGTCGTGCGGCGGGCCATGGTCGCGAGGGCGCTCATCGGACGTCTCCCTCGGTGCGGGCGCCGGCGGCGGTGCGGACGTCGTCGGCGGTGAAGACGGAGCCGTCGGTGGTGCGGGCGCCGTCGGTGGTGCGGACGTCGTCGGCGGTGCGGACGGAGCCGTCGGCGATCGCGGCGAAGGTGCGGAGGGAGGAGGTGCCCGGCGCGAAGTAGCCGGCGTGGCCGGCCGCGTCGTCGGCCGCGATCCGGCGGGCCCCGAACGCCGGGTCGGCGGGGTCCGCGCCGTGCCCCAGATCCCCGACCTCCACGTGCGGGATCCGGTCGATCCAGTCGGTGGGATCCTTCGCGGCCCAGACGCGGGCGGAGGTGCCGAGCTCGTTCACGTTCCCGGCGCGCATCCCGGGGGAGCCGAAGACCACCAGGTCCCTGGCCTTCAGATCGCCGGCGGCGAGGCCGCAGACCACGGAGCCGTAGCTGTGGCAGAACAGGGACGGCTCGGGCGCCCCGACGGCCGCGAGACCGTCCACGAAACGGGTGAGCCGGTCCGCCCCTGCCTCGGCGAGCCGCCCGGTGGCCGCGTNNCGGTCGCCTTCCGCAGCGAGGTCGCCATGTCGGTGAGCGGCCGCACGTGGTCCGCGTCGATGTCCGAGCCGGGCACGATCACCGCGATGTGCTCGGCCCGCGCCAGATCCCCGTACACCAGGGCCACCTGGCCCCGGCCGCGCGTGTCGTGGGCGAGGACCCGTGCCCCGCCGAACGCCCCTCGCGTGGTACGGGCGTTGGCCTCGTACCGCAGCTCCGGCGGCGCCCCGTCGAGGTTCCCGACGACCGTCGGGTGCGTCCGGGCGAGCTCCCGCTGCCGTACGGGGCTCAGGCCGGCGAAGAACCGCGCCACCCCGGCCGGGTCCATCCGCTCCGGGTCCGGCAGCCCGGCGGCCCGCCACTCCGCCGTCCCGACCGGCGCCCCGGTGACCGCCTCCTGACTGTCACCGGACGCCCAGCCGGCCGTCCCGCCGATCACGGCGGC